>CAZXPU010000156.1:0-11150 GCA_964642905.1 uncultured Prosthecobacter sp. | reverse complement strand
ACTCTCCTATCAAGCCTTAGGCAGAAAGGCAACCCACGACTTCCGTCCCCATCATAAAGCAGGCCTTCGGTGGATCCGCTCATCGGCGACTGTCCTCCATCCGACGGCTCAAAGCGCGCAAACGACGCACCCAATCTTCATCTCAGCAGCCTTGCCCCAGGCTGACTTCGTGGAATCAGCCTGTGTTTCAAGTTAACGCCTCATGAGGAACTCATCCAGGTTCATCACCACATTGGCCACCGTGGTCCAGGAAGCGAGCTCGGCAAGGTCGGCATTTCCGGCAGCCGGGCCCAGCGGATCCGTGGCCATTTTGGCAGCGGCTTCAGCATCCTGACGATAGGCGGCCAGCGATTCCTCGTGAAGCCTGGCCAGCGTCGCCAACTCCCTCGCCGAAGGCTCGCGGGAAACGCAAAGCTGGAACAGAAGCCGCAGGCGTCCGCCCGTGTCTCCGGCCTCCTTGAGCAGACGCCTGGCCATGGCCTGATGGGTTTCTATGAACACCGGATCGTTGAGCGTCACGAAGGCCTGAAGCGGCGTGTTCGTCCGACCGCGACGGATCATGCAGACCTCACGATTGCCGGCGTCAAAAGTGGTGAAGCTCGCATAAGGAGCGTTGCGGCGAACCTCGGTGTACACACTGCGCCGACGCCTGTCCTCCCCTTCGCTGGTGATCCAGTCGTTGCTTCGGCCAAAGGCGGTGCTCAATCCCAGGTTGGGCGCTGCGGGCCGCACTCCGGGCCCAAACATCTTCGGGCTCAGCAGGCCGCTGACGGCCAGGGCCTGATCACGCAGCACCTCGCCGCCGGGCCGAAAACGCGGTCCTCGTGCCAGCAGGCGGTTGTCAGGATCGCGCTCTGCCAGCGCCGGCGGCGTGGTGCTGATCTGACGGTAGGCGCGGCTCATGATCATGAGCTTGATCATGTGCTTCACATCCCAGCCGGAATCCATGAACTCGGCCGCCAGCCAGTCGAGCAGCTCCGGATGAAACGGCAAATCTCCCTGGCTGCCGAACTCCTCGCTGGTGCGAACAATGCCAACGCCAAAGATCGTCTCCCAGAGCCGGTTCACCTGCACACGGGCCGTGAGGGGATTGTCACGGCTCACCAGCCAGTCAGCCAGGGTGAGCCGGTTCCTGGGGGCGTTCTTCGGCAGTTTGTGGAAGGCGGCGGGCGTGCCTTCCGTCACCTCCTCGCCAAGAGCCTGCCAGTTGCCTCGCAGCTGGACCTTGGTCACCCGCCGTTCCTTGCCAGCCAGATCCTTCATCACCGGCACGGTGACCGGCTTGAGGCCTTCGAGCTGCTTCTTCAGCTCATCAAGCCTGCGGCGCTCGGCGGTGCTTTCCTTCGCCACGACACGTACATAATGTTGCATGACAAACATCGTTTGTTCGGCTGTGCGTCTCTCCGTCCCGGCGTTGACGGCCGCCAGAACGTCGCGGGGAAGCGCCGTCACCGCCTGAACCCTGGAGTCGTCGGTGGCCAGGATCCGGAAGCTGCCCAGCACATGGCTCTTGAACTCGGACTTCTGCTCCAGGGTCACGCGCAGCCTTGAACCCGGAGGAACCAGGGTCGGCGTGGCGGCCAGCAGGGTCAGCGAATGCGGCTTGTCGGCCTGTGGAGCAACCGCCCAGCCCTTGTTGCGGGCATCCTTCGCACGCAGGACCGAATCCGCAGCGAAACCGGACTGCTCATGATCCGCCAGCGCAGTGCTGAAGCCCAGGGCCAGCGGACCACCGACCTTCACCTCCGCTGATTTTTCCGGGGCGGTCTGCGGCGTGCTTTTCCAGACGGTCTGGCGCTTTGCGTCGAGCAGCACCACCTGAAAGCCGTCCAACCTCCTGCTGATGGCGGCGCCGCCGTCAGTGCGGTTCCAGACCAGCACCTTCTCCACCGGCAGCTCCTCCTTGAGATCCACCTCCCACCAGGGATCGTCCTCCTGGCCGCTGGTGTGGGAAACGCTGCCCTTGGCGTAATCACCCGACGTGTTGCCATCCACGGCCAGACCGGCCGCAGCGTTCGCATAGCTGCTGCTCTGACGCGCCGGCTTGTAAAGGCTGACCATGCCGCCACCGCTGAAAACCTGCACTTCAGCCAGCTGAAGCATGCGTTTTTTTCCGGGCAGTTCCAGCCGCGCAAAGCGGGCCCGCGGCGCCGCGCCAGACGCCGGCGGAATGAGCTCAGCTTTCACTTGGGTCAGCACAAAGTTGCCGAACCCTGCAGACGGTCGCGTTTCAAGCCTCAGCGCGGTGATCCGGGGCACCGTCACCGGCAGCTCAACCGTGACCTGGTCCGTGTCCGACTTGTCTGAAAAGGTCACAAGCCCGTCATCTGTGGTGCGGGCGGCACGCCTCGACTCCGACTGAACGCTGAGCGGCTTCACCGCCTTCCAGGCCAGCTCCTGGCGCAAACCCTTCTCCCAGGCTCCGAGCCCCGCAAGCCAGCCTGCGTCCGGCCGCGCAAACCTGGCCTCCAGAGCCGCGATGTCCTCCTGAAGCTTCTTGCGACGGGCGCGGATCTCCGGTGTCTCGAAACTGTGCAGCGGCGACTCATCCTTCTTGTCGGCGTCGGCGGTCTGATTGAGGAACGCATAGGCCTGGAAGTATTCCTGGATCGTGATCGGGTCGTATTTGTGCGTGTGACACTGGGCGCAGGCCATGGTGGTGCCCATCCAGACGGCAAAAGTCGTGTTCACCCGGTCGATCACCGCCGCGTTGCGAAACTCCTCATCACTCGTGCCACCCTCGTTCTGCGTCATCGTGTTGCGGTGAAAGGCGGTCGCAATGAGCTGGTCGTCGGTCGGATTCGGCAGCAGGTCGCCGGCGATCTGCTCACGCGTGAACTGATCGAACGGCAGGTTGGCGTTCAAGGCGCGGATGACCCAGTCGCGATAAGCCCAGATCTCGCGCGGCTGGTCGCTGGGATAACCGGAGCTGTCGGCGTAGCGGGCGAGGTCAAGCCACTGCGAGGCCCAGTGCTCGCCAAAGGCCGGGCTGGCGAGATAGTGATCCACCACGGCCTCATGCGAGGCCCGGCCAAGCACCTTCAGTTCCTCCGGCGTGGGCGGCAGCCCGGTGAGATCGAGCGCCACGCGCCGAACCAATGTTGCCGAATCAGCCTCCGGCGAGGGCTTCAGCCCCTCACGGGCGAGGCGCTGGACCAGGAAGGCGTCGATCGCGCCGGAACCGGGTGAGGCGGGAACGGTCGGACGCCTCACCTTTTCGTAGCTCCAGTGCCTGCCCCAGGGCGCCCCCTGGCGGATCCACTCCTTCAAAAGCTCCACCTGTGCGGTGGGGATCACCTTGTGCTGCTTCGGCGGCGGCATCACCTCGTCAGGATCCTGGGAGAGAATCCGCTGGATGAGGGCGCTTTTCTCGGGACTGCCAGGAACCACCGCAATCATCCCGTCATGGTCGGCCTTGGCTCCCGCCTCCTCGTCCAGACGCAGCCCCGCCTCACGCTTCTTCTCGTCCGGACCGTGGCAGAAGAAGCAGTTCTCCGACAGAATGGGACGGATCTCGCGTGAGAAATCCACCGCGCCAGCGACGGCGGGCAGGCTCAGCAGGAAAAGGAACAGGGGGCGCATGAACGGGATCAACAGGCAGGATACGCGCCTCAGCCCCGCCTCTTCCAGGACAAAGGAATCCAACGTGAATCGGCCTGACACGTGTGCATTTCGTGGAGGGACCGGCGTAGATAGCATCACCCGTCATGAGACTCCTGCCCGCTCCACCCCAGCTTTTGCTTCCCGTCATTCTCCTGCTGGTGTCTGCGACATCGCTGAAGGCGCAGGAATTGCTCGCCGGCGCGGCCAGGGTGGACATCACTGACCGGACCGCCGGGCCCGTCAACGATCCCGCCCACGCCCGGGCCCTGGTGCTGCGCTCCGGTGACAACACCGTCGTTCTGGTCGGCGTGGACGCCGTGGCCATCGGTGGCATCGGCCGCATCGGCAACGGCTTCCTGGGCAGCGTCCGTTCGGAGCTGCAAAGCAAGCTGGGCGTCGCCCCCGGAAACGTCATCATCAACGCCAGCCACTGCCACGCCGTCGTGCGCGGCGACGCCGCAAGCCTCGTGGTCCAGGCTGTGGAGGAAGCCGCGCGCAGGCTGGTGCCCGTGAAGGCCTCCGCCGGCACCTGCGAGGAGCGGCGCATCAGTGAAAACCGCCGTCTGAAGATGAAGGACGGCAGCGAGGTGGACATGCGCAGGGCCTACGCCATGCCCCGTGACGAGGATGTCACCTCCGTGGGGCCGATCGACCCGCAGGTCGGCCTCCTGCGCCTGGACCGGCTCGACGGCACTCCCCTTGCCATCGTCTACCAGTTCGCCTGCCATCCCATCATGAACCCGCCGCACAAGGGCAGCTCGGCGGACTACCCGGGCTTTGCCTCCAAGGTCATCGAGGGCGCGCTCGGCCAGGACTCGGTGGCGCTCTTCCTTCAGGGCTGCGGGGGCGACATCAACCCGGTGCGCTACAAGGAGGTCAGCCGTCCGGCGGATGCGGAGCCTCTGGGCGCCATGCTGGGCGCCTGCGTGCTAGCCGCGGTCCAGAGGCTTGAATCAAAGCCGGGCGCCGTCCTCAAGGCTGGCAATGCAACCCTCTCCCTGCCCCGCGCCGCCGACTACGAGAAACGCATCTCCGCCATCGAAGCCGAACAAAAGATGCTTCTGGCCTCGCTGCGGCCGACCAGCATCGGCTTCAAGGCCTTCCTTCCCCTGCTCATCCAGCAGCGCCTGGCGCCGGACTTCCCCTCCCACCACGCCCAGTCCTACCTGCATGACCGCTCCCTCGGCGGCGACGCGATTGAAAAGCTGGATGCGGACAACCGCGCCCTGGTCGAGGCCTACCTGAAGAACATCGAGGTCATGGAGCGCCTGACTCGGCTCAACACCAACCTCGCCCTCCTGAAGAAGCACCTCGCCGAAACCCGCCAGGCGGGCGCCGCGACGCTGGATGCCGAGGTCTGCGGGCTTCGTGTCGGCGACTTCAAGCTCGTCACCTTTCCCGGCGAGCTCACCGTTGAGGTCGGGCTGGGCATCAAGAAGGCCTTCAAGGATCCGCTCGCTTTTGTCTCCGGCTACACCAACGGCTACCTCTTCTACACCCCCACGGTGGCGCAGCGGCTGAACAAAGGATACGCCCAGGAGGACTGCGACACGCTGGTTGCGCCGGAATGGCAGGCGCTCTTTGAAAGGCAGGCGCTGGGCATGCTTCGCAAGCTCGTCGAATAAGGGCCGACATCACCCGGGTTCGGGATTGATCAAAGGCGGTCCGGCCCGCTAGTGTCGGGCATGATCCGCGCCGACTGCCTCTCCGCCGCCACCAGCGGCTCCGTCTTTGACATCGTCATCATCGGAGGCGGCGCGACCGGCCTTGGCGCTGCGGTGGACGCGGCCTCCCGTGGGCATTCCGTGCTGCTCGTGGAGCAGTCGGACTTTGCCAAGGGCACCTCCAGCAGGAGTACCAAGCTCGTCCATGGCGGCGTGCGCTACCTGAAGCAGGGCAATGTGTCGCTGGTCCTGGAGGCGCTGCGTGAACGCGGCCTGCTGGTCCGCAACGCCCCGCACCTGGTGCACAGCCTGGCGTTTGTCATCCCCAGCTATCACTGGTGGGAGGGGCCCTTCTACGGCATCGGCATGAAGGTCTATGACGGCCTTGCCGGCAGGCTCGGGCTGGAGCCTTCCCGCTGGCTGACGCGTGAGGATGTGATCGGCCTGCTGCCCAACATCGAGCCCGAGGGCTTGAACGGCGGCGTCATCTATCACGACGGGCAGTTCGATGACTCACGCCTGGCCGTCAACCTCGCCCAGACAGCGGTGGAAAACGGCGCGTCCGTGCTGAACCACACGCGCTGCCTCGGCCTGATCAAGGACGGCGGTCATGTGGCAGGCGTGCAGCTGCGAGACGAGGAGAGCGGTCGTGAGTTCGAGATCCGGGCCCGTGTTGTCATCAATGCCACCGGTGTGTTTGCCGACTCCATACGCCGCATGGACGAGGCCGGCACGCAGCCCATGCTCAGCCCCAGCCAGGGCATTCACTTCGTGCTGCCTCGGGAGTTTCTCCCCGGCGACACCGCCATCATGATTCCCAAGACGGATGACGGGCGGGTTCTGTTCGCCGTTCCCTGGCATGGCCGCATCGTGGTGGGCACCACGGACACTCCCGTGGAAAATGCATCGCTCGAGCCCAGGCCCCTGGACGAGGAGATCAGCTTCATCTTCACCCAGGTCAGCCGTTACCTCACCCGTGATCCGGCCCCGGCCGACGTGCTCAGCGTCTTCGCCGGGCTGCGTCCGCTCATCAAGGCGGAGGCCGGCAGCACGGCGGCGCTTTCACGCGACCATCTGATCAGCATTTCCAACTCCGGCCTCATCACCATCGCCGGCGGCAAATGGACGACCTACCGCAGGATGGCGGAGGATGTCATCGATCATGCGGAGATGATCGGGGCGCTTGACCACCGTCTGTGTGTCACCCAGAACCTGGCCATCCACGGATCAGCGGCACCCGCGGGAGGCGCGGAGGATCATCTGGCCTGCTATGGCAGCGACGCCGAAGGCATCCGGGCGCTCATCGACGCCGACCCCTCGCTCGGCGAAAGGCTTCATACCGAGCTCGAGCATCTTCATGCCGAAGTCGTCTGGCATGTGCGGCACGAGATGGCGCGAACGGTGGAAGACGTGCTGGCCCGGCGCACCCGAGCTCTTCTGCTGAACGCCCGGGCCGCCTCAGAATCGGCGGAGGTGGTGGCACGTCGCATGGCCGCCGAACTTGGCCGCGACGAATCATGGATCGTCTCCCAGGTTCAAAGCTTCCAGGCCCTGGCGGCAGGCTACATGCTGCGTTGAATTCGCTGACCTGGAGACGCCATCATCCCCCTCGAAGGGCCGTCAGCCCCGGGCCTGTTGAGACCTGAGGTTCTTCAGGTGGGAAAAGCCCACCAGACGGTTAGACTCCTCATCCCAGAGGCGCAGGTTGATGCACTTGAGGCTTTTCCAGAAGGTGAGCGGCTGGATGGAGCTGAACAGGGGGTGCGAGTTGTGGCAGCGCTCAAGATTGTAGTTCGGAATCTTGGAGCTCAGATGATGCACATGGTGGTAACCAATGTTACCGGTGAACCACTGCAAGATGCGCGGCAGCTTGTAGAAGGAGCTGCCATGAAGGGCGGCGGTCGTGTAGTTCCAGTTGTTGTGATGCTCCCAGTACGTGTCCTCATACTGGTGCTGCACATAGAACATCCAGATGCCCAAGACACCGGCCACCATGGTGACGGGCAGCTGCATCATCAGGTAGGCCTTCCAGCCGAAAAGCCAGCAGAGGCCCGACACCATGAAGGCGAGGGCGATGTTCATCGCCATGACGGACTTGCGATCCTTGCCCTTCGCCCCCGAGGAGGGAAAGCGCTGATAGACAAGAAACATGCCGAGCGGCGCGATCACGAACAGCACGAAAGGATTGCGCGCGAGGCGGTAGGCGAACTTTTTCCAGCGTGAAGCCTCCAGGTACTCCTGAACCGTCATCGTCCAGATGTCGCCCTCGCCCCGGCGGTCGAGGTCACCCGACGTGGCATGATGCACGTTGTGCTGCCAGCGCCAGTGGCCATACGGGGTGAAGGTCAGCATGCCCGTGATGAATCCAACGATGTCATTGGCACGCTTCGACTTGAAATAGGAGCCGTGGCAGCAGTCGTGGAAGATGATGAAGGTACGCACCACAAACAGGCCGGCCAGCAAGGAGATGGCCAGCGTCAGCCAGTAAGAGACCTCCAGGCTGCGCCACATGAGGTACCAGCACAAGACGTAGGGCACCAGGGTGTTCACCATCTGCCAGACCGCCCGAGGAACGGAGGGCACCTGAAATTTGGCAACGATTTCTTTCCACTCGGAAATGGCGGGCTGGGCGGGAACTGAGATGTCAGACATGGGCGAGGAAAGCTATGAGCATAGCAGATTTCAGGAGGCAAGTCTGGTTAATTTTTCGCAACCGACAGCGCATCCCGGGGGTGGGCCAAAAGTCGACAAAAGCCGCCCAGTCCACCCCAAAATTGGCTGAACCAACAGTTAAAAATCTCGGAATGGCCCTCTGGGCTCGGAGGCGTCCATTTCCTGTCTCCAGGCGGCGAACTTTTCCTTCATCATTCTGGCCACCTCGGGCTTCTCCCCGGACAGGTCATGCTTTTCCCCAAGGTCGCTGCTTAAGTCATAAAGCCCGCGCCCCTTGCCGGACTCCACCCACTTCCAGTTTTGAAAACGCGCCGCCTTGTCCGCCCGGCGCTGCCAGAACATCTCCTGACGGGGCGACTTCACCTCGCCCCGCAGCACCGGCATCATGTCGAACCCATCGAGCTTCACCCCGGCGGGCGGCCTGGCTCCGGCGGCCACCAGAAGCGTGGGCACCAGCTCCAGGGATGTCAGAAACTCATCCGTCACCCTGCCCGCAGGCAGTTGACCCGGCCAGCGGACGATGAAGGGCACGCGCAGCCCTCCCTCCCACATCGTGCTTTTGCTGCCTTTGAGCGGTGCGTTGCCACCGTTGCCGCTGCCGCCGTTGTCGGACAGGAAAAGAAAAATCGTCTCCTCCTTCAATCCCGCCTTGTCCACCGCCTCCATGACCGCCCCCACCGCCTCGTCCATGCAGGTCAGGGCGCCGCAGTAACGGGCGAGCTTTTCGTCCTCCACCCTGCCGCGATACCTCGCAACGTATTTCTCCGGCACCTGCACGCCTTCCGCCTTCTTCTTGGAACCCTCCACGGTGCCCTCGCCAAAGGTGGACGCGCTGTGCGGTGCATTGAAGGCAAGGTAGAGGAAAAAAGGACGCCGTCCGGCATGATCGCCGATGAAGCGCAGCGCCTCGCGCCTGAAGACGTCGGTGACATAGGCACCCTTGTCCTCCTCGGTGCGGTTGTTGCCCCGAAACATCGAGGGCACGCCGTATCGCTCATGGGTGTAGTAGTCGATGCCGTTGTTGCCGTGCCCGTAGAAGAAGTCGAAGCCGCGCTGCAGCGGCAGGAAACGGCGCGCCTGGCCCATGTCCCACTTGCCCACGCAGCCGGTGGCATAACCGGCTTTTTTCAGCATGTCCCCGATCGTCACCTCACGCACGTCAAGGCCCAGGGTCATCTCGGGCGACACCGCATATTCCTCGGCGTCAAACCTGTGACCGAAGTTCACCATGTCATTGCGGACCATGTCATAAAGGCCGTTGCGCTGAGGGTAGCGGCCCGTCAGCACACTGCCGCGCGACGGCGTGCATGCCGGCCAGGTCACATAAAAACTGGCTCCTCTCACGCCCTCCGCGGCCAGCTTGTCGAGACTGGGGGTGATGAGCGGCTTGGCGCCGATGCAGCCGAGATCGGGATAGCCCTGGTCATCACTGATGATGAGCACGATGTTCGGCGAGGCCGCCGCAACGGCCCCACCTAACCAAAAAAACAGCAAAGCTGGGATGCACTTGAGTCGCATGCCCTTCACGAACGGCGGAGCCCGTGGTTATCTCGCAGGAACCAGCACGGCGCCGTAAGCCTCCGCCCCGCCGGGGGAGGCCATCGGCCTCCCGGCGAAATCCGCCGGTGCCGCACAAGAACCGGCGATCACCAGCCTGCCCGACGGATGCCAGGCCATGGTGTAGGCGTTGTCGCCCTTGGCGCCGCCCGATGGCAGCAGCCATTCGACATCGCCGGCCTCGGTCAGGGCGGCGGTGAAGACGTCCGTGGCGCCAAGGCTCTCCAGCGAACGCCCGGCAAACGTCGCCTTCGCGGAAAACTCACCGGTCACAAAGCTGCGCCCAGTGCCGTCCGTGGCCGCGCCAAGGCAATAATCCGTCGCGGGTCCCTGGACCACCCGGGCCCACTTGAACGAACCCTCTGACGAGAAGTGGGCCAGGAAACCGTCGCTGTCCTTGTCACCCGTTGAAGAGACCTCGCCGGAGGGCAGTTTCAGGCTGCCCTTGAACATGCCGGCACACCACACCCGCCCGGTTCCATCAACGGCGATTTCGTGAAAGCCTGCGCTTGGCTGCCCGACGATGGAGGCCGTCCAGACGGCGTCGCCCTGAGGGGTGAGCTTCAAAACCACACCCGCCTGCCCGCCGGTGATTTCCAAAGGCTTTCCTCCAAGGCTTCCCTTTCCGCCTCCGCTTCCTCCGATGTAAATGGCATTCTCGGCATCGACAGCAACGCCGTGGCCGCTGCCAGAAAAACTCCCTGCGGTTGTTTTGACCCAGCGCAGTTCTCCCTCCTTCGAATACTTGGCGCAGAAGATCGGACGACTGGCGCTGCCAGCATTGACCGCTGTGTCGTCAAACTGAGCCTCCCCGGCCACCGCTCCGGTCACAACCACATCACCCGCGCTGTCGACGACGATGCCATGTCCATAGTCATATCCCTTGCCGCCTGCGGTGCGGATCCAGAGAGGCTCGCCCTGCGGGGAATACTTGGCAACGAACACATCATAATCCCCCTTGTTGGCCAGAGCCCCCCCCTTCCAGGTCGCATCGACACTTTGAAAATGCCCGGTGACATAGGCATTTCCGGCGGAGTCGGTCGCCACGCCATAACCACGGTCGACCAGACTTCCTCCAAGGCTGCGAACCCAGAGGAACCGACCGTCTTTCGACACCTTCGCGAGGAAGAAATCCATGCCGCCCAGGCCTTCGCGTTTGAGTTCGCCAAACACACCGCTGTCGGTGGTTTCGCCCGCAAGGAAGACATTGCCCTCACGATCAAAGGTGACGGCGCGCGTCTTGTCGTTTTTGGTACCGCCACCTCCCGCCACCCAGAGCCCGGCAGGCTCGGCCATGGCTTTCATGGGAAGGCTGGCAAGAAGAAGGGCCAGGCCCAGGCGGGCGCAGGCAAGATGAGAAGGGCGGGTCAAAGATGGAAGCTTGGACATAAGAATGGCATAAACCCCTGCCCCGCAGATGTGGCGGACGGAGCAGGATCGAGCGCTAATACGCATCACCACTCCATGAATTTCATGCACAGTCCTCGCATGGACATGAAAGCACCATGAACGGATTCATTACCGTGCCTTCTCCAAGGAGTGCGGCGATGTTGACAGACAAGACAGGCGCTCAGGCAAAGACAGTTCCCGCCCCATGTTTCAGCCGACCTTGTCGATCTTGAGGTCGCGCAGCGAGTAGAGCTTCTCCTCCCG
>CAZXPU010000155.1:0-11362 GCA_964642905.1 uncultured Prosthecobacter sp. | reverse complement strand
CCGCCCACCATGACTCGGGTAGCGGCTCAGATGGATCTATCCCCGCCGTCCCCGCCCAGTGCCGACACGATGGTTCGAATCGCTGACAAGGTTCGAGGCAGCAAGGCACAGGCTTCCAGCGGTAGGACTGACACGGCTGGCAGCAGGAAACCGGCGGACAATCCCGCACCTGGCAACGGCGGATTCCTGAGAGGCAAGAAAACTGGCAAGGAAGGCCGCGTCATCAGCCCCTACCCTCCTTATCGTGAACTGGATGTCAGCGGCCTGTCCAGCGGCTCCCTGGCGCTCGACCCGACGACTCAAAAGGTTTTTGAAGTCCCCTGACACTGCCTGCTCTCGCCCGTCCAGGTCATCCCTTGGTGATCGTCTCATCCAGATTGAGGAGCGCAGCGGCAACCGCCTGCCAGGCCTTGGCTTCGTCCCCGTTCTTCACCTGCTGTTCAACCAGCGCTCTCAAAACGCGAAGTTCTTCAGGCCTGGGTTCGCGAGCCAGGGCAAGGCGTACCGCATGACGTAGCCGGGCTTCCACCTCTGCACCCGGCACCTCCTTCAAAATGCGATCGGCAAAGGCACGCGCTGCCTCGACATAAACCGGGTCATTGAGAAGCGTCAGCGCCTGAAGAGGCGTGTTGGATCTTGAACGCTTGACCACACAGGCCGTGCGAGCCGAGGCGTCAAAGTTCACCAGGCTTGGATAGGGCGAGCCTCGTTTCAAGACAACGTAAAGGCCTCGCCGATGCTGCTCCGCGCCAGGGCTCACTTCATACGGATACTGCTGCCCGCCCACCTTGGCCCAAAGTCCCTCCGGCTGGGGAGGCCGGATGGGAGGACCACCCTGCCTGAGATTTAACAACCCGGAGATCATCAGGGCGTTGTCGCGGATCATCTCCGCATCCATTCGCAGCCGAGGACCTCGCCACAGAAGGATGTTTTCCGGATCCGCCTGGAGCCCAGGCCCTTCAAACCGGGAGCTCTGCCGGTAGGTCCGCGATGTCACGACCCACTTCAGCACCTGCTTCATGTCCCAGCCGCTCTCCATGAACTCAACAGCCAGCCAGTCCAGCAGTTCCGGGTGCGACGGCGCCGAACCTTTGATGCCAAAATCCTCCACCGTGGCGACGATTCCCCGGCCGAAAAGCTCCGCCCACCAGCGATTAACCGTGACACGTGCGGTCAGTGGATTGTCACGACTGACCAGCCAGCGGGCCAGGCTCAGTCGATTCGGCGCCCCTTCCGCCTTCACCTCAATGACCGCCGGTGTGCCGGCCTTCACAGGCTCGCCAGGATCCGTATAGACCCCGCGTTTGAAAACGGCGGTCATCCGCGGCTCGGGCAGCTCGCGCATCACCTCCGTGGTGGCGGCCTTCAATCCGGCCAGCTGCTTCTGCAGACTGGCGATCTGACGGCGAATCCCGACCGTCTCCGACCGGCCCCGAACTTCCGTTCCCCCCGCTTTTTCAGGCTCCTGCGGGAGCGCGGCGAGCACCTCCCCCTGGATCGCGGAAACTCGCAGCCGCCCGATCATCCGGCCGCCGCCATAGTCCTGAACCAGCCGCAGGCGCAGCCTTGCGCCTGCTCCTGCCTTCATGGGTTCAGCCAGTTGCAACGCCGCCCAGTGGCTTTCTGCAAAGCGCGGCATGATGGCCCAGCCTGTCCGAGGGTTTGCGTCCACAAGGCCGTCTACCGGGAAGTTCTTCTGGGAAAAACTCGCATGAGCAGCGCTGAAGCGCAGCTCCCTGACGCCTGCATCCTTGGAGCCTCCGCCCACCAGCGCGGCCTCCAGATGTTGAAGCACAAAGTTAGGCCGGACGACGGCGCCACGTCCTGGCCCCTTGCCGGGCAGAGCCTCATCACTCAGAGCCTCCACCAGAAGCCCGTTCAGCATCCCGCCTTCCGGCAGTTCATAGTCGATCTCATAGACATCCTTGTCCGGAGCATCACCGATGAAGAGAAGGCTTTGGTCCGGCTGCCGTGCGGTCTCCGCGCCGCTCTCCGTCTCAATCGAAACCGCCTTCAGAACCCTGCTGATTCCCCCGCCCTCCTGCGACGCGGAGACCTCCGCCGGCCTCACCTGCGCCACCGCTTTCTTTTCCAGCTCGGCAATCTGACGCTGAAGCACACGACGGCGCTCCTCCAGCGTCGTGTCGGGCAGGACCGCCGCCACGCCGTCAAACTTGATGCTGCCAGGCACCTTGGGATTGGCGCGCTCGGCCTCCTTCTGGGTGTTGTTGAAGTAGGCCAGCAGCGAATAATAATCGCGCTGGCTGAACGGGTCATACTTGTGGTTATGGCACTGGGCGCACTCCAGCGTGGTCCCCAGCCAGACGGCGCCTGTCGTGTTCACCCGGTCCAGCACCTGGTTGATGCGGCTCTCCTCCGGCTCCGTGCCCGCCTCGACATTCGTCGGCGTGCAGCGATGAAAGCCCGTGGCGACGACCTGTTCGGGCTGGGCGCCTGGAATCAGGTCCCCCGCCACCTGATCAATCGTGAACTGGTCGAAGCGCAGGTTGCGGTTCAGCGCATCCACCACCCAGTCGCGGAAGCCCCAGATCTCGCGAAGATCGTCGCGCTGAAAACCATGCGAGTCCGCATACCGCGCCGCATCCAGCCAGGGACGCGCCCAGCGCACGCCAAACTCCCTGGAGGCAAGCAGCCGGTCCGCGGCCTCGTTCACGGCGCGCTCCGGATCCTGCCTCCAGGCCTTCACGAAGGCGTCCACCTCCATGATCGAGGGAGGCAGGCCGGTGATGTCCAGCGACAGCCTGCGCAGCAGCACTTCGGGTTCCGCCTCCGCCGAGTGCGACAGGCCCTCCTTTTCCAGACGCGCCGCGACAAAGGCGTCCACCGGATTCTCGGACCAGGCCGTCTCCTTGATCCGGGGCAGCACCGGCCGGACCGGCGGCACATAGCTCCAGTGCTTGCCCGGCTGCACGGCCTCCGACCACTTTGCACCAGCCTCGATCCATGACCTGAGCGCCGCAATCTCGCCCGCCTTCAAAGGTTCGCCACGCCTCGGCATCGCCTCCTTGTCCGTCCTGGGCAGGCTCAGCCGGCGGAGGATCTCCTGATGATCCGCCTTCTCCACAGCCTGCTTCTCATGCAGACGCAGCCCGCCCTTGCCCTGCTCGGGCCCATGGCACTCAAAGCAGGCCCGCTGCAGCACGGGATGCACCTCCCTGGCAAAGTCCGCCGCCATCATGCCCGAAGAGAGCATGAGAAGAAGAAGGCTGGAAAGGCGCTTGAACATCGAGGCTGCGACAACGCCGCCCGGACGCCCCACCTTTCCACAAGGAAGGCCTGACGATTCTCCGAAAGGGCGGCGGGTCGCCACCGTTGAAGCCCCGCCATGCGCCTGATCCTCACGCTTCTCGCCACCGCCTGCCTCCAGGCCGCCGAACGGCCTAACCTCATCTTGTTTCTCGCCGATGACCTTGGCCATGGCGATCTCGGGTGCCAGGGACATCCCGTCATCAAGTCCCCGAATCTCGACGCCTTCGCCCGCCAGGGCGTGAGGCTAACCCAGTGCTACTCGGCCAGCGCCGTCTGCAGCCCCTCCCGATCCGCCCTGCTGACCGGCCGCACCCCCCATCGCAACGGTGTCTACACCTGGATCGCCGAAGGCGCCGAGGTCCACCTGCGCACCAGCGAGATCACCCTGCCCAGGCTGCTGAAGGAAGCCGGCTACAACACCTGTCACAGCGGCAAGTGGCACCTCAACGGCCTGTTCAACGACCCCGCCCAGCCGCAGCCGGGCGACCACGGCTACGAGTGGTGGATGGCCACCCAGAACAATGCGGCCCCCACGCACGAGAACCCCGGCAACTTCGTCCGCAATGGCACGCCCGTCGGCCCCATGCAGGGTTATTCGGCCCCCCTCGTGGTCGGCGAGGCCATCAGCTGGCTGAAGGAGAAGCGCGATCCCGCAAAGCCATTCTTCCTCGCCGTCTGGACCCACGAACCCCACTATCCCATCAAGTCCGACCCGGCCTTCAAGGCCCTCTATTCGGACCTGGCCGATGACGTTCAACGCGAGCACCACGCCAACGTCACCCAGATGGACCACGCCTTCGGCATGCTCATGAAGACGCTGGACCAGCAGGGACTTGCCGAACAAACTTTTGTCTTCTTCACCTCTGACAACGGCCCCGAGGGCGATGGCGCGACAAGTCCCGGACGCGGCAGCACCGGCGGACTGCGGGGCCGCAAACGCGACCTTCACGAAGGCGGCATCCGCGTTCCCGGCATCGCCCGCTGGCCCGGCAAAATCCCGGCCGGCAGCACCTGCGACACCCCCGTCATCGGCAGTGACATCTTCCCCACCCTGCTTGGTGCCGCCGGTGTCACCGCCCCTGCGAACCGTGTTCTGGACGGCGTGGACGTCCTGCCCCTGCTGGCAGGAAAAACCAACGAGCTCAAACGCCCGCAGCCTCTTTTCTGGCGACTCCACATGGCCCCCAACGCCAAGATCGCCATGCGCGAGGGCGACTGGAAGATCCTCGCCAACGCTGAACTGACCGAGTTTGAACTCTACAACCTGAAGGAGGACCCCTTCGAAACCAGCGACCGGAAGGACAAGGAATCCCGGCTCTTCAATGATATGAAAGGCAGGTTGATCACACACAACGCCGCCATCGACGCCGAAGGCCCTGACTGGTGGAAAAGGCTCAGCCCGAACGGCGGCAAACCCCGGGGTGCGGATGCCGCAAAGAAGAAAGCCAGACCCGGCAAATCCGCATGAAACACCTCCTTGCCACCGCCCTCCTGCTCACGTTCGCCGCCAGCCTCACGGCAGCCGGCCCGGCCCGCCCGAACGTGCTCCTGCTGATGTCCGACGACCTGGCCGCCACGCTGGGCTGCAACGGTCATCCGCTGGCAAAGACGCCGAATCTCGACGCCCTGGCCGGGCGCGGCGTCAGCTTCAGCCGCGCCTACTGCCAGTTCCCTCACTGCAATCCCTCCCGCTCCTCCATAATGAGCGGCCTGCGCCCCGGTTCCACCCGGGTGACCAACAACGAGGACAACCTTTACCACAACATCCCGGACGTCCTCACCCTGCCGCATCATTTCCGCAATCACGGTTATGCCACGGCACGCTGCGGCAAGATCTTCCACCTCGGCGTGCCCACCGGCCTGGAAAGCATGGACGATCCAAAGGCCTGGGACTTCGGCACGCCGTTCAAAAGCGAGCTGCCCTATCCGCCTAAGCAGGAGAGCCGCGTCCGGGTGAAGACCGGAAAAAAACAGGGACTGGGCTGGCAGGAAATCCCCGGCGACGACGAACAGCTTGTGGACGGCGTCTTCGCGTCCACTGCCATCGAATGGCTTTCGAAGCACGACAAGACCCAGCCTTTCTTCCTCGCTGTCGGCTTCCACCGCCCCCATCTGCCGCTGGTCGCCCCAGCCAGATACTTCGACCTCTATCCCCTTGAGGACATCCGACTGCCAGAGGCGCCGAAAGACGACGAGGCCGACATCCCGCCACCGGCCCGCAATGGAGCCGTTCCGGGCTACACGCTCAGCGCCACGCCGGAGCAGCGCCGGGCCGCCATCCGCGCCTATCTGGCCTGCGTCAGCTATGTCGACGCCCAGGCCGGGCGCGTGTTGGAAGCGCTGAGGCAGGCGGGCCTGGAGGACAACACGGTGGTCATCTTCACCTCCGACCACGGCTGGCACCTCGGCGAGCACGGCCTGTGGCACAAACGCAGCCTGTTTGAGGAGAGCGCCCGCATCCCCTTCATCCTCGCCACGCCGGGCATGAAATCCGCAGCCAGGCACAGCAACAGCCTCATCGAGCTGCTGGATGTCTTCCCCACGCTTTGCGACCTCTGCGGCATCCCCACGCCCGCCCAGGTTCAAGGCCGCAGCCTGCGCCCCTTTCTGGAAAACGCCGACGCCAGCCTTCACGACGCCGCCTTCACCCAGGCCCGACGCGGACCGAACGCCGAGTTCTGGGGGCGAAGCATCCGCACGGCACGCTGGCGCTGCACCGAATGGGACGAGGGCAGGAACGGCGTCGAGCTTTATGACCATGACCACGATCCGCACGAGTACACCAACCTCGCCGAGGACCCGGCACACGCCGAAACACTCAAGGACCTGCGCCAGCGTCTTGCTGAAAAGCTGCCGCCGATCAGGCAACCGTGATCTGAACAACAAGGGTTTAAGAGTCGATCATGCGCATCCGGGAAACCCCAATGGCCAGCATGCAATGACCAAGGAATGCCCCAGGTCACGAATGCCCAAGAGACAAGGCGCGGCACGGCGTCGTGATAGCCCTGACAATGACCTGCCGGTTTGAACCTTGAAAATTTCTTGGTCCTTGGCCATTCCCCCTCAAAGTCGGTCCTTTGCAAAAAGACCGCATTTGCTTCGTTCAAGGCGCGCTCATGATCCGTCGCCTCGCCCTTCTTGCCCTCGCCACCGCCTGCCTGGCCCGTCCCTCCAACGCCGCCGACAAGCCCAACGTCGTGCTCTTCCTGGTGGATGACATGGGCTGGATGGACTCCGGCGTTTATGGCTCAAAGTATTACGAGACACCGAACATCGACCGCTTTGCCCAACAAGCGATGCGTTTCACCAACGCCTACTCGCAGCCGCTTTGCTCACCGACCCGTGCCTCGATCCTGACCGGGCAGTATTCGGCACGCCATGGCATCACCACGGCCAGCGGCCATCAGCCGCCACAGCCCGCCAACCACGTTTACTTCAAGGAGACCGCTCCATCCGGCGTGCCCATGCTGACGGCCCAGAGCAAAAACTACCTGGAGCCCTCCCAGATCACCCTGGCGGAAACACTCAAGGGCGCCGGCTACCGCACCGCCCACATCGGCAAATGGCATCTCGGCCTCATGCCCGAGCACTGGCCTGAAAAACAGGGCTTTGATGTCGCCTTCCACTGCCATCCCGATCCCGGCCCGCCAGGCGAATACTTCTCACCCTACGGCGTGACGCCCGAAGGCAGTCCGACGGCCAAAAGCAAGGTCGGCACCATCACTGACGGCCCCAAGGGTGAATACATCGTGGACCGGCAGGCGGCGGAGGCGGTGAAGTTCATCCGACAGAGCAAGGACGGCCCGTTCTACCTCAACCTCTGGTGCTACGGCGTGCACGGCCCCTGGGGGCAC
Organism: uncultured Prosthecobacter sp.; assembly: GCA_964642905.1. Lineage (GTDB taxonomy): Bacteria > Verrucomicrobiota > Verrucomicrobiia > Verrucomicrobiales > Verrucomicrobiaceae > Prosthecobacter. The sequence continues at coordinate 4,238 of CAZXPU010000155.1, read as the reverse complement.
AAGGAGGAATACACCAGGGCCTTCGCCACAAAAAAGGATCCCAGCGGCAGGCAGGGCAATCCGATCATGGCCTCCATGCTGCGCAGCGTGGACGAATGCTTTGGCACCATCCTTGCGGAACTGGAGAAGCAGGGCGTCGCCGGCAACACGCTGGTGATCTTCACCTCGGACAACGGCGGCAACACCCATAGCAACACCATCGCCGAGGGCCGGAAGTCCGCCAACGATGCCTGGCAGAAATGGGCCGGGCTGCAGCCGCCAACGATGAACACGCCGCTGCGCGAAGGCAAGGGCACCCTCTATGAGGGCGGCACACGCGTCCCGCTGATGTGGTCCTGGGCGGGCAGCATCCAGCCCGGCACCACGACCGACTCTGTGGTCGGCTGCATCGACATCTACCCGACATTGATCGACCTGCTCGGCGTTCAGCGCCCCGAAAAGCAGCGTTTCGACGGCGTCAGTTATGCACACGTGCTGAAGGGCCGTGGCAGCCTGGAGCGCACCGCGTATTTCAACTTCCATCCTCACGCCGGAGCCGCGAAGGCCGGCGGCGTCTGGGTGCGCAGCGGCGACTGGAAGCTGCTTCGCTGGTTCGGCAATCCGGACACGCATGAGCTTTACGACCTGGCCTCCGACATCAGCGAGTCGAAGGATCTTGCCACGGCCATGCCCGGCAAGGTGAAGGAGCTGAGCGGCCTGATCGACGGTTTTCTCAAGGAGACCGGAGCCTTGTATCCGCGCCCGAACCCGGCTTACAAGCCCGTGGCCGCCAAGGGCCCGGGAAAAGCTGCGGCCAAAGCGGACCCGCTCGAAGGCTGGAAGGAGCGCCAGTGCAAGGCCACGCCGCACGACGGCATGATCACCCTGAAGGCCACCGGCAGGCCTGGCACCGCCTTCCTCGGTCATGCCATGGCCAAGATGAAGGGACCGGCGGCCTTGAAGCTGCGTCTGCGCGGACAGGGCGGTGGCACCGGCAAGGTGGACTGCTTTCCGAACGGCTCCGCCGATGAAAAAGGCATGACCTCCACGCCCTTCAACGTCCAGGCCGGAGACTGGCAGGACATCACCGTCAATCTCGCTCAAAAGGGCCCGCTCGGCACGCTGCGGCTCTACCTTCCGGACTGCGACATCGACAGCATCGAGGTCGCCCCGGAGACCGGCGCACCTTCCCGTTGGAACTTTTAGTTAGGTAGCTCAGGAAGCCGCATTCAGAGGTCGTCGTCTGAAACCAGCGCAAAAGGATCCGCATGCCTGCGCGGCAGGCCCAGTCGCCAGGCCCTGGCATCCGCCACCGCGTCGCGCAGATGCCGGTCGCTGTCGATCATCACCGGAGGCAGCGGGGCCAGCAGGGCGTCGATGATGCAGGGGCTGCCATCCGGCTCGCGCATGATGTTGCCCGGGTGCAGGTCGCTCATGATCCAGGCATGATCGTGCATCCAAAGCACCCACACATTGCGGCGGAAACGCGCCTTGCAGGGCACCGCCTTGACACGCTCGATGGCAGCCAGGCGGTCCGCCTCCAGGTCTTCATAAGGCTGGGCCAGAGGCTGCTTCACCACCAGGTAATCCCCCTGGTCGTCGATGCCGACGATCTCCGTCGGATGCGCCCCGGCGTCATGCAGCAGCATCAGCTTTTCCATCGTCTCCGCCAGCACCGCGTCACGCACCGTCATCTCAAAGCCCTGGTCGTCGGCCAGCTTCTCAATCTCAAAGGTCTTGCCCAGGCCGCCGGTGGCATGAAGCGGAAAGAGCTTGTAGACCACCTGCCAGTCTGGATCCATGAACGGACTGGCCTCGGCCCCCGTCTTCAGGGGAACCATCGACTTGGAAACCAGGATGCCGTCGGGATCCCGGACGATGCCCAGGCCGTCGAGCCGGATCAGCGGCACGGCCCATTCACGGGCTCGTGCGGCCACCAGGGCCGCCCAGACATCCGGCGAAAGCGATTGCCGGGAGGGCGCCATGCGCGCCGCCTCCGCGAGCCCCTTGGCCCTCAGACGGTTCAACATGGAACAGGCCAAGCGCTCCGAATCATTCGCAACCGGACCCGCAATGGCCGTCTCCCGGCCGGTGCGGAAATCAAACTGGGTCTGGCTGCTGAGAAGTTCGGTCACGATCACTGCCCCAAGCCTAGCACCTGCCCTCTCCGCTGACAAAGAGGTCATCCGAGGAAATGCTGCCGCTTTTAAAAACGCGATCCACAGGGAGCGCTTCCACATCATTCCAACACGGGCATGCTGAGTGACATGGCTCCGAACACCGGCCGTCGCACCAGCGTCACTCCTGCTTTTTCTGCTCCAGCACGATGCGGAAACCTTCGGTGGGTCCCCGCTGGGTGTAAACTCGCGGGTAGCGGAAGGAGGTGTTCAGCCACCCCGCACCTGGAATGGCCCAGGAACCACCACGCGTCGGGAAGAGGCGGCGATCCTGATCGAAGGCGTCCTCACACCACTCCCAGACATTGCCCGCCATGTCATGAAGGCCCCGCGAATTGGGGCGGAAGCTCATCACGGGAGAGGTGGTGGCAAAACCGTCGTCATAACCCTCCACATAAGTGCTGTTTGGGCGCGGCACCTTCGCGCGACGGGTTTCGTCCATGAAATTGCCGGAACCCGCAGGAGGCGGCCATGGACCCTCCCATGGAAAGTGATTCTGCACTTTGAAGACGGTCTGGGGTGTGTCGTCCCCTGTCCAGGTTTCTCGCGAGCCGATGCCGGCGGCAATGCTCCATTCACGATCCGTGGGCAGGCGGTAGCTGCGGCCTTCCCGGGTGCTGAGCCAGGCACAGAAGGCCTGCGCGTCCTGCCAACTCACCGAGAAGACCGGATGATCCTGGCTTTTTTCGTTGATCACCATCTTGTCCACCGTCTGATTTTTCCATTGAGGGTCAACACCGGATGCTGCCGCGGCATAGGCGGCGTAATCCCTGCTGCGTGTTTCATGGATGCAGAAGAGCACGCTGGTGCCGCCCACGGGCAGCAGCTTCATGCCCAGACTGTTGGTGACGGCCTGCCGCTCGGCCTCTGCCAGCGTCATCGCCTCAGAAAACTTCGGCGGCTGCCGCGACGAACCTGCTGTGGATCCGGCCCGCTGTGACTGAAACTCCCGGCACCACCCTGACGCAGAAGGCCACGCAGCTCTACACCGCAGTCTGGCCGGAAGGCATCCACCTGGACGCCGTCGGCGCCTTGTATGACAAGACGGTGGATGTCCAGACCGCGCTTGATCTGGGACCCTTGAATCCCGCCGTCGGCAACGGCGAGCTGCTGCTGAGCCTGGGCAGGCTGACCTCTGAGGTAAGCGTGACGAAGTTCAACATCACCCCGAGCACCACGATCGGCACCAGCATCGCCACGAAAATCCCGGTGACCAACCCCGCCTTCACGCTGGTGACAACACAAGGCACCGGCGCCTTCAGCGGCACCTTCACCCCGAACTGGAGCAGCCCTGACAGGATCAAGCCGGCCTTCAAAGGCATCCTCTTGCAAAAGGGAGCCAGCAAGGGCGGCTACGGCTACTTCATCAGCAACCGGATGGCCGACCTCGATCCCGAAAGCGGCCGGGTGACCCTGGGTGCGCAGATGCCTTAAACCCACATTGCGTCAAATCCATGGCGGAAGGCTTCACGGCCTTCCGCCATTGTTGTGCAGACCGGACCAGGAGTTCAGCGCGACGCCCCCTCGGACGCCTCTGGAAGCAAGAGCCTGATCAAGCATCCAGCGAAATTAGCTGACAATTCGCCATGACCGACATCCTACGGCACTCGTTTATTAATCCTGGTTTCCGCTTCACCTAGAGCCAAGATCATGCTTTGATAGGATATTTTACAATTACCCTGCAATGAATCTTATCATGCAGTACTAGCCTTTATCTCAGCGCACCCTGAATCCCCCTCTCATTCACACCCATGAAATGCATCCAAGATCCCATTTTCGCGCTTATGATCGCCGTCATGCTACCCGCATGGGGTGCAGCCAACGCATCCGATCCCGAGGTGACGGCCAGCTTTGCAAACGCCGGGCATGTGCCGGTGACGGCGACAAATTATGTGGCGTCGGGCAAGACAGTGAATCTCGCCCTCGGTTTTGCACCGGCAGTGGGCACGGACTTGAAAGTGGTGGACAACACGGGGCTGGCTTTCATCGACGGTGAGTTTGGCAACCTGGCGCACGGACAAGTCGTGGTGCTGACCCACGGAGGGCAAAACTACCGATTTGTGACCGACTACTACGGTGGCA
>CAZXPU010000154.1:0-11496 GCA_964642905.1 uncultured Prosthecobacter sp. | reverse complement strand
GGAATGCCCCGATGAGGTTTCGTGCGTTCTTCGGTGCCCTTCCAATGCTTGAGCCGCAACATGCCGGTGGACATCACGCAGCAAACCTTGCCACATTGGGTGCAACCGGGCGTGAGCTACTTCTTCACCTTCCGCCTCGCGGACTCCGTTCTGCAGGAGTTGCTGGAAGACTGGGTTCGTCAGCGCAACGCGTGGCTGGCGCATCATCCGCAGCCGTGGTCTCAAGCCGACACCTTGGAGTATGCGGAGCGATTCACCGAGCGCATGGAGGCCTGGCTCGACGCTGGGCACGGAAGCTGCGCGCTGCGTGATCCAGACGTTCGTCAGCTCGTGGAGGAGTCGATCACCAAGTTTGATGGCCTGCGGCATGATCTCGACAGCGTGGTCATCATGCCCAATCACGTGCATCTGATCTTGAAACCCCGCGCAGGCGAAAATGTCTTCCAACTCATCGGTGGCATGAAAGGGTTCAGCGCCCGTGTTTGCAATGCACGGCTTGCTCGGGTCAACCAAGCGTTTTGGATGGAGGACAGTTACAACCGCATCGTGCGGGACTATGATGAGTTGAGGGCGTTTCGAGACTATATCCGAAAGAACCCCACCAAGGCGAAGCTACGCGAAGGAGAGTTCACCTTGATCGAGAATCATGTGCTGAAGTAGCCGGGCCATTCCTGGCCCGGGGTTTGGCCGTAATCGGGCGATTCTTCGCCCGGCAGAGGGGGCATGCCCCCGTTACATCAGCCGTCAGAGGGGGCAGGAATGCCCCCGATACAGACAAACAGGCGAACAGGAATGTCCCCGTTTCGGTAATCGGGCCATTCTTGGCCCGTCTGTGAGCGCTCACGGGGCGGAATGGCCTCGTTACTGCAACAGGCAGAGGGGGCAGGAATGCCTCCGATACTGCCAGGCAGGGAGCAGGAATGTCCCCGATACTGCCAGGCAGGGGGCAGGAATGCCCCCATTACTGGCAAACAGGCGGGGCAGGAATGCCCCGGTTACTTTGCCTTCAGGATTCCGCGCATGATGATGCCGTGGCCGGGGAAGGAGCAGATGAAGGGATAGTCGCCGGGGGCGGTCAGGGTGAATTCGAGGACTTCCTCCTTGCCGCCGTCCAGCAGCTTGGTGTGATGCATGACGTCATCACCCGTCGGGATGAAGCCTTTTTCGAAGCCGGCGGCACCCATGATCATGGCGGCGTTCATGACGGCATCCGCCTTGCCGGGTTTCACGACAAGCAGGTTGTGCGGCATGACGTCGGTGTTGTCGAAGGTGAGCTTGAGCTTCTTCCCGGCCTTCACGCTGATCTCCTTGATGTCATACATGAGGCGTTCACGGATGGTGCCAACTCGGATGGTGGTGAGTTCAGGCGTGTCGCTGAGGATGCCGGCCTTCTTGGCTTTTTCCTCGACCTCGCCGGCGATGACTCCGCCCTTCGTGCTGGCCTCGACGTTGAACCAGAGCTGCTGGACGACGTTGGCGGCGTTGCGGGCATGGAACTCGGGGGATTTCTGCAGGGTGGCGAGAAGGGCGGTGTCGCGGACATTGTGCTGCTGGTGCAGCCAGAGGGCTTCAAGCAGGGGATGGGCGTCCTCCTTCTTGGACGGGTCGAACTGCTTCATCCATTCCTTCGTGGCGGCGATGACCTCGGCGGTGGGGCGTTCGCTGAGCTCGACACGGGTGCGGTGGCGAACGCCGTCGGCGGGGTGCTTCAGGTTTTCCAGCAGGGCGGGGACGGGCTGGCCGTCGATGGCGACGGGCTTCTGCAGCTCACGACCCTTCGCGGTCATGCGGTAGATGCGGCCGTGTTTGTGGTCGCGGTTGGGGTCGCGCACGTTGTGCTGCATGTGGCCGATGATGACATTGTGCCAGTCGGCAATGTAGAGGGCTCCGTCCTCGCCGAAGACAGCGTCGCTGGGGCGGAAGTTTTTGTCGCCGCTCATGAGCAGGCCGCGTGACTTGTCCTCGGTGACGCTGCCGTCGGCCTGGGTGACCTTGACGGAGAGTTCCGCGCCGGCGGGTTCGCCCCAGACGGTGCCTTTTTCAGCATCGCGGGCGAGGTCGTAGTGCTTGATGCCGAGGAAGCCGATGACGTTGCAGATCAAAAAGTCGCCCTGCATGTCCTCGGGGAAGTGCGTGCTGCTGACGATCTCGCTGGCCGTGACCGGGCGAACCTCCTTCTTGAGCAGTTCGAACATCTTGAAGCCGTTGCCTTCGGGCCGGACCTGGTAGGCGCGGCCGCCGGTGCCGTCGGTGGCGTAGAGGTAGCCCCAGCGGTCGAAGCTGATGCCGTGCGGGTTCGGGGAGTTGTCGGCGTGCTTGGCGATGGTGAAGCGGCGCGGGTCGAAGCGGTACATGGCGCTGACCCCGGTCTGCAGCGACGGGCCCCAGGGATGCTCGTGGTTATGCTGCATGAAGACACCGCTCTGCCAGTAGATGCCGCCGTCGGGTCCCATGACGAGGTTGTTGGCGCCGTGATGCGTGTCGGCGAAGTCCACGCCCTGAAGGATGATCTGGCGGATGTCGGCCACATCGTCGCCATCAGTGTCCTTGAGGAAGAGGATGTCGGGGGCGCAGGTGACGATGACGCCGCCGTTCCAGAACTCGAAGCCGAGCGGATTCTGCACGCGGGCGAACTCGGTGATGCGGTCGCAGGTGCCGTCCTTGTTGTCATCGTGGCAGATGAGCAGGGCATCCTTCATCTCCTTGAGAGGCTCCCACATCGGGTAGGTGTGCCAGGCGGCGGCCCAGAGACGGCCCTTGGTGTCCACCTGCATCTGCACAGGATTCACCAGCTGAGGGAACTTCGCCTCGTCGGCGAACAGGCTGACTTCAAAACGCGGGTCATAGGCCATCTGCTTGATCGCCTCCTGGCCGCTGACGTAGGTGAGCCGGCCCTCCTTCAGGGAGCTGCTGCTCTTGCTGCCGCCGCCGACGTTGGAGATCACCGGCACAGGTTTCGGAACGTTGCTGTCATCGACCTTCAGGTCAGCTCCCCTGGCTCGCGCCCAGACCTTCTTGTCCCGGTTCGCGGTCATCACGTCGAACATCGTCAGCTCGTGCTGGAGCACGACGAAGTTGGTCTGGTCGTCGCTGAAGGCGAGGGTGGAGCGTCCGCCCCAGACGTCGTTGCCATCACGGGCCCGGTAGCGGGCGTTCCAATGCAGGTCCTTCTCCATCACGGCCTCGCGCAGCTCTTCGAGCGACGCAGAGGCGGTGACTTCTTTGCCGAGCAGCGCTTTGGCAATGACCTCGGAGAGCTGGCGGTTGCCCTCGGCGCTGAGATGCACGCCGTTGATCGTCAGCGGTTCCTTGGCGGCCTTGAAGAGGTCGAGGGAGGGGTGGAAGAGATCGACAAAGGCCACGCCCGTCTCGCTGGCGGCGGCCTGGGTGGCCTTCGTGTAGGCTTCGAGCTGCGGGTTGTGCTCGGCTCCGCTGGGCACGTTCGGGTTTTTCGTGTCCTCATGGGCGATGGGGCTGAAGAGGACGATGCGCGGGAAGGACTTTCCGTTAGGCTTGGTGCCGCGCACATATTTGACGAAGTCGACGAGCTGCTTCTGGTAGTCGGCGGGCTTGTTCTCAAAGGATTCGTTGTAGCCGAAGAAGGCGAAGACGACGTCCGGCTTCACAAGGCGCAGGTAGTCGGTCATGTGCATGTGGCCGCTGCTGCGGGGGAAGGAATTCGGGCGGTCGCCACTGGCGCTCATGTTGCGGAAGCTCACGTTCAGCTCCGGCAGGGCGTTCTGCAGCACGGTCTCCATCCAGCCATCATGCTGCATGCGGTCCGGCAGGCCGTTGCCGAGGATGGCGACGGTGTCGCCCTTGCTGAAGGCGAAGGGCAGCGTGTCCTTATAATCGGCAGGCACCTCGACGAGAGCAGGTTCCGGTTTGGCGGGGGCGCCTGCAGGGCCTTTCATCGCGGGTTTGCCTGGCTTGCCGTCAAAGGTCAGGTAGGCCAGTTTGCCTCCGCCTTTGATGTCGATCGACAGCGACTCGCCCGGGGCGACGTTTTTGATTTCGAAGACCGGTTTGCGGGCGTCATCCAGCAGGCTCAGTGTGAAGCCGCCGAGGCGTTCCGGAAAACCCTGCCGGCTCCAGAGTTGGATCGTGTCGATGCTCAGGCTGGAGCCCAGATCCAGCTCCCACCAGGGATTCGGCTTGTTCTCGATGGTGTGCGTCATGCCCTTTCCGTAGTTCGGGCTTTTGTCGCCATCCATGGCGCGGTTTGCGTCGCCGCCATGGCCCGTGGTGGACTGGGTGGCCTTGCCGCCTTTGGCGACGTTTTTGCCGCCGCTAAGGATTTCAATCTCGGCGATCTGCAGGCACTGTTTTTCGCCGGGGATCTCGATGCGGACAAAGCGCGCGGGTTTGCCTGTGGCGAGGGTGGGCTTTGCGTCAACAGTCGAGGGAGCGGCGGTGGAGGATGTCTGCTTGGCGTCCTTCTTCTTTTCAGGTTTCCGAATGTTGTTGTTCGCGGGGATGGGGGAGTCCCAGCCGGCATACATCTCCGGCTTGATGCCGCGGGCATAACCCCCGCCTGCGAAGGTGTTGGGCTTGAAGGGGCCGACAAAGCTGATGTTGAGGTCAGGAGTGATCTTGTCCTCGAGGCCGAGGGTCCAGAAGATGCCGTTCACCACGAGGCGGCGGTAACCTTCATTGGTGATGTCCTCGGAGGTTCCGTAGAGGGTGGTGAAAACGCGGCCTTCGCGGCCGTTTTCGCCTTTGTAAGTGCGTGTCCACTCGCTGGGCATCGGCGGTTTGGTGGCGTCGGCGGGAGAGTCGGGCGTCATGCCGTTGAGTGGTTGGGCCATCGTCAGAACCTCGCCGGAGACCGGCTTGCCGACATAGCCGCCGGCCTGCACCCAGGCGTCCTTGACACCGCGCAGGATGGGATGGGAGGCCTTGTCGGGGACGATGGCGATGCGCGTGCTCTGTTTGTGATTCGTGCCGTAGTGGCCCACCCAGGTCTGCCCGAGCACCTGATGGCCGAAGCCGAGTTCATAATCGGTGCCCTTGTAGTCGAAGGAGTACTTCGCGAAGGCAGCTTCCTTCGGAATTTTGAAGCCGTGGGTGGCGGTGCGCAGGCCAACGACCGGGCCGCCGCGTTTGAGGTAGGCGTCGAAGTGCTTCATCTGCTCCGGCGGGAAGTTTTGGAAGCGCAGGAACACCACCGCGAGATCGGCGCTGTCCAGGGCCTCGATGCCGGGCATGTTGGAGGCGTCACCGCCAACGATCTCTCCGGAGGCCGGGTCGATGCCGAACAGGACCGTGCACTTGAAGCCCTGATGTTTGGCGAGCAGGCGGGCGAGGGCGGGCAGGGATTCCTCGGAGCGGTATTCGTGGTCATCCGCCATGAAGACAATGTGCTTGCCCTTGCCCGGGCCATCCGAGCCTTCAAAGACAAGGGGGGCGGCCTGGCAAAGGGAACCAAGGAAGAGCAGAGCGAGGAGGAGGCGTTTCATGGACAGGAATCCATATACCGCGCCAGACCTGAAAATCGGACAAAGAAAATTTGCCCGCAGCTTTTCACCGGGGGGCTTACTGCTTGTGGAGGGTGAGCAAGAAGCAGGCGCCCCGGCCGCTGGGGCGTTCGTGAGTCAGCGTGCCGCCCAGCTCCTTGGCAAGCCTCTGGCTCAGGGCCAGGCCGAGGCCGACACCTGGAGCGCTGTGAGCGGCTTCCGTGGCGGATTTGGCGAAGGGCTGGAAGAGTTTTCTGCGGGCCTCCAGACCCAGGCCGGGCCCGAAGTCCCGGAAGCGTAAGCGCACCTGAGGGCCATCGGCTTCAAGGTTGAGATGAAGCTCCCTGGGGCTGGAATCCGGTGCGGCGTATTTGCAGGCGTTGTCGGTGAGGTTGAAGAGGATCTGCTCGACGGCGAGGGTGTCGATGCAGGACCGGGCGTCGCGGGCGGCGGGATCGATGTCGAACTTGAGCTCAAGGCCGGCCGTGGCGGCATGCTGGCGCAGACGGGGTTCGATGCGGTTCAGGAGGTCGGTGAGGCCTACGGTTTCCAGCCGTGCGGCGGTGCGGCCGCGTTCGATGCGGGAGTAGGAAAGGACGTTTTCCACCAGGTGCATCAGGCGTGTGGACTCATCGCAGAGCGTGGAAAGGTATTCCTTCCGCTGGCGAGGATCGGACACCATGTCATCGGCCAGCATTTCCGAGTAAAGGCGGAAGGTGGTGAGCGGGGTGCGAAGTTCATGGGTGACGGCTGAGACAAAGGCGGCGCGGCGCTCACTGAGGAGCAGGGTGCGGTGAAGGACGAAGGCGATGGCAAGCGCGGCGCCGAAGAGGCAGGTCCAGGCGATGATGAGCACGGGGCGAAACGTGGAGGTGTTGACAGGCGCGGTGATTGGCACGCGGCCGGGCAGAAGCTTGACCGGCAGGGTGACAAGGGCGGTGGCATCCGTGCTGGCGGCAGCGGGTGGCACGGCGATGAGCCGGGCCTCGGGCAGAAGGTCGAGGATGGTGCCGACGAGACGCGTGCGAAGCGTGGACCAGTCCAGCCAGACGCCCTGGAGTCGTGTGACGCCTTCCAGCCTTGCCTCACGAAGCAGCAGCAGGTCCTCGTTCGCCCAGACCGGCTTCAGATCGCCGGCGAGGGTGGGAAGCGCCTGGCGCTGGGCGGTGAGCGAAGCTTCGGCATGGGCCGGGGCTGCGTCCGCCTGGTTATTCCAGGAGCGGCTGGAAACGGAGGGGGCGGCGGGTGCCGGCAGAGCTGGACCGCCTGATGCGGCGGCCGCCTGAGATTTCTGACTGCTGTAGAGCTGTTTCACACCCTCAAGCGGACCGGCTTCCCGTGCCGCTGCGATGTCCGCAGCCTGGGCAGGTTTGGGGCCGGGGGGGGCGATCTTTTTCAGCGGGGTTTTGTAGGCCTCTTTCTTTTCCTGGAGGAAGTTGTTTTGCAGAACCTGGGCACGCTGGATCTGTTCGGAGGCGTTGCTGATGCTCGGACGTGGCGGCGAATTGATGGCGACGTCATCGGCTGTTTTCATCTTGTCGGCCGGAGGCTCCTTGAGCGCTGCAGCAGGGGCTGGCCTGGGTTTTTGTTCGAGTGCCGGAGCTTGGGGAACGGACGGCGGCAGTTTCACTTCGGGATGGGCCTTGAGCAGCTCGTCGAGCTTTTGCAGCCGGGTCCGGGCCACGTCCATCTGGGGAGTCACCGCATACCAGGTGCTGGCAAGCTTCTGCTGGCCGCCGGTGGGAGACTGCGGGCTGGTGAGCGAACCGTCGACGACCTCGAAGTGAAGCCGGACGAGGTCCGGCGGCGTGCCGAACAAAGGGGATGGCATGAGCACCTGGCCCTTGGGCACGGCCTGCATGACGTCGTTGAACAGGTCGTCGGGTGCGTAAAAGGCCTGGTAGTGCGAGGCCGGGCGTGAATTTTCACGGATAAGCAGGCCGCTGGCGAGTGAATCCATGCGCCAGAGAGCGAGCCTGACCTTCTCCTGAACCTGGGCGTCCTGCTCGCTGAGCTGGCGTCGCTTTTCGAGGTCCATCATCCGCAGGCTGATCCAGCCCATGACCCCGCCGAAGACGGCGAGGCTGGTTAGGAATAGAAGCCAGCGGGTGAGTGGGCGCATGGAGAAGAAGAGCAGACGGTGAAAGTGCGGGCGTGGTCGTCGGCTCAGCCGCCGGCAAGCATGTAACCCTTGCCGCGGACGGTGAGCAGAAAACGTGCGTCGGTGTCGCGCAGCTTGGCCCTGAGGTTGGCGATGTGCATGTCGATGGTGCGGGTTTCCGTGTGATGCGGCTCCACCCGCCAGACACGCAGGAGGAGTTCGTCGCGCGCGATGGCGCGGCCGCGATGGGAGGAGAGGTACTCCAGGAGCCGGGCCTCGCGTTCGGAGAGTTCCGTGCGGGTGCCGTCGTCCAGGCGGACTTCCTGGCGGGCAAGGTCCGCGACGCCGCCGGGAAAGAGCAGGTGAGGTACGGGGCGTGGCCGCTCGGGCGAACGTCTGAGCACGGCCTCCACGCGGGCGAGCAGCTCACGCACGCTGAACGGCTTGACCACATAATCGTCGGCGCCGAGACGCAGGCCCCTGACCCGGTCGGCCTCCTCGCCGCGCGCGGAAAGGATGATGACCGGGGTGCCGGGCCGGTGTTCCTGGGCGGCCTTGAGGATTTCAAAGCCGCTGTAGTTGGGCAGGACGAGATCGAGCAACAGGAGATCAAAGCTGGCGCGCTGGACGAGGTCCATGGCGGCCAGGCCCTCCGAGGCTTCAAGCACCTCATGGCCTGAGAAGCGCAGGGCGTCGCATACACCACGCCGGATGGCGCTGTCATCTTCGACGACAAGTAGGGTGGGCATGGGCGGGTAGCAGGGACAGCGAAGGCCGGCCGGACAGTTAACCACCCTTGAAGATGGTCAACCCTCCAGGCCGGCCCGGCAGGGGGTCATTTGAATTCAATCGACTTGGCGGCGGCCTGGGTGCGGACGGCCTTGCTGATGGCGGTGTCGAGGGTTTCCGTGTCCTTCTGCTGCACCGCCTTGTTCGTGATGAACTTCTTTCGTTCCTCGGTCAGGCGCGAGATCTCGGCCTGAAGCCTGGCGCGTTCCTCGGCCTTGGCGTCCACGTAGGCCTGCCTGGCCGCCGGGGCCATGGGCTTGAGATCGGCGGGCAGGTCGTCCTCGCGAATCGACTCCAGTTTGACGCCACCCTTTTTGTTGGCGTCGACGATGTCCCAGCCGGCGTTGCTGTAGTTCGCCGAGGTCTTGGTGATGGCGCGCTGGACGGCGGCCCCGGACTGCTTGTACTTCTCCGCATTGAGGTCCTGGGCCATCTGGTTGGACCTGCCGCGCTCGCCGTCCTTGCCGTAGCTGATGTAGGTTTTGTTCAGCTCGATGCTGAGCCGGGTGATCTCCTTGTCCTGCGGGGCCTCGATGTGGACGACGGCCTTGTCCTGGTCGATGGTCAGATAGCGGCCGTCGGCGATCGTGGCCCCGGTGCGCCAGCCGCCGCTCTCGCCCTGGTCGCGGCTGCCGCAGTGGATGGTGTTGACGATGACCCCCTTGCGGATGGCGTCCTTGCAGGCCTCGTTGGGCTGCACCGGCCCCTGGGTGAAGGGCTCGTTGCCGGCAATGAACATGGCCTTGTAGGTGTGGTTGTCCGGATCCCAGGCGAGCTTGTCCAGCGCCTCGCGGATGACGGCGCCGCAGTATTCGTCGCCGCCGTTGGTGGTGAGCCTGAAGAGCTCCTCGCTGACCTTGTCGAGGTCACGGGTGAAGGGCAGGACCTGGCGGATGTAGTTGGTGCCGATGCTGAGCCCGGAGTTCCCGTACTCATAGAGGGCGACCTGGACGACGGCTTGTTTGCCGCCCTGCCTGGCGTCGTTGAACTCATTGACGATTTTCCAGAGCTGGCTTTTGGCCTGCTCGATGAGGCCGTCCATGCTGTTGCTGGTGTCGAGCAGGATGGCGAGCTGGACGACGGACTCGTCCCTGGCGACCTGGTTTTCCCGGGCGGGTTCGGCGGCGGTCAGCAGGCTGAGGCCGGTGATCAGGCTGAGGGCGGTTTTGCGGAGGTGGAGGGTGGGTGCTTTCATGGCACCGCGAGCCTGCTCCCGTGATCGGACGGCGTCTGTAAACGCGGTGTAAAATCGAACGTGCCCCGACAGGCTCAGCGGACAGGCTTGGCCGTCGGCTGCGCCAGCAGGGTGACGATCAGGATGAAGAAGCACATGATCATCGAGAACAGCGGGAACTGAAGGGCGGGCGGCAGGCTGTAGATGAGGGCCAGCGCCGGAATCCAGACCAGCCAGTTGGTGAGCATCACGGTGGGCAGGGTGAGGGTCCAGAATTCGCGGTTGAGGCTGGCGCGGGCCTGCTTCCAGGAGCCGCCCATGTCCACCCAGCGCAGGGTGATGAGGTAGGTGGGGACAAACCACAGGGGGCTCATGACGAACTGATCAAAGAGCACCTTGGTCAGCAGCGTGCCCGCGTCATTGCCGGTGCCGAACAGCCAGCCCTGGAGGCGGTAGAAGAGGTCGATCTCCATGCCTCGATAGCCCCAGAACAGGCAGAGCAGAAGGATGCGGCGCAGGCGACCTTCCGCAGGCAGGGTGCCCATGAGCCGCTGAACCAGGCTTGGCAGCAGCACGGCGGCGAAGAGGGTCGAGGTGAGGGAGAAGCTGTAGGACCAGCGGGTTTTGAAGTCGCCAACGGCCTGCCAGAGCTCGGCCATCGCCGGAACCTGGTAGTAGCTGCCAACAAGCAGCAGTACCAGAAGGTTCAGCAGCAGGCAGGGCAGAAGGTTCTGGCGGAACACCTCACGGATGCGTGAGGTGATGGCGGACAGAACGGAGGGGGAGGTGTTGGACATCAGACGGACAGCCTCATGCGATGGCCGGGGGCGGCGGGCAAGTCACGATTTGAAGGGTGGCGGGGAACGCGGAGGCTTGGCGCAAAAAAAGGGCCATGCCGAGGCATGACCCTTTCGAAACCAGGCAGGTTGTCCGGCGTCAGACGGTGCCGAAGATGGTTTTACCGGTGCTGAGGAGGTCGTCGCAGGCCTCCTTCATGCGTTCGCAGAGACCCTGCTCGCCCTTCTTGAGGTAGGCGCGGGGGTCATAGGCCTTCTTGTCACCGACTTCGCCGTCGATCTTCAGCACGCCGTCGTAGTTCTTCATCATGTGACCGACGATCGGGCGGGTGAAGGCGTACTGGGTGTCGGTGTCGATGTTCATCTTGATGACGCCATAACCAAGAGTTTCGCGGATTTCCTCGAGGGGGGTGCCAGAGCCGCCGTGGAAGACGAGATCCATCTCGGCCTGGGGGCCGTACTTGCCGGTCACCGCCGCCTGGCCGTCGCGCAGGATGGTGGGCTTCAGCTTCACGGCGCCGGGCTTGTAGGCGCCATGGACGTTGCCGAAGGTGGCGGCGAACATGAAGCGGCCGATGCCGGACAGGGACTCATAGACGGCGAGCATGTCCTCGGGGGTCGTGTAGAGCTTTTCGTTCGCCACGCCGGAGGTGTCGTGGCCGTCCTCCTCACCGCCGACAACGCCGGCTTCGACCTCGAGGATGATGTCCAGGGCGGCGCATTCCTTGAGCAGTTCGCTGGAGACCTTGATGTTCTCCTCCAGGCTCAGTTCGGAGCCGTCGAACATGTGGGAGTTGAACAGATTGCCTTTGCCGGCTTCGCGGCGGGCCTTGGTGGCGGCCAGCAGGGGCTTGAGGAACTTCTCGACGTTCTTCGGGTGGCAGTGGTCGGTGTGCAGGGCGACGAGGACGTCATACCTGGCTGCGAGGGTGTGTACGGCTTCGGCGAGCACGATGGCGCCGAGGGCCATGTCCTTGACGGAGGTGCCGGAGGCAAATTCACCGCCGCCGGTGGAGATCTGGATGATGCCGTCGGACTTGCTTTCGGCGAAGGCCTTCAGGGCGCCGTTGATCGTGGGCAGGGAGGTGACGTTGATGGCCGGGTAGGCGTATCCGCCTTTCTGGGCGGCATCAAGCATGGCACGATACTGGGCGGGGGTGGCGACGGGCATCTGGAGTT
>CAZXPU010000153.1:0-11670 GCA_964642905.1 uncultured Prosthecobacter sp. | reverse complement strand
GCGCGGATTTCCAAATCCGCAGAGGGGTGGTTCGCTGCTGGGCGTGGAATCTCCGCTCAACCTGCTTCAAGCCGAAGCGGTGGGCCCGTGGTTCGAAGGGAGGGGAAGGGTTGGTAGACGGCTTGCCCTGCGTTCGCGGTGCTGCGGAATCGGAGTTCCGCGCCCCGCTGAGGACAGCTGCGGAATCGGGGGTTCGCGTTCCGTTCCTATCTTTGCTCCTGGGTCTTAGATGCCCCAGCCTTCGCGATAAGCTGCACGCTTCCAGAGCTTCTCACCCTCTGGATTGTCAATCAGCCGACCGGTTGTCGGATCGCAGCGCACCACAGTGTTGGTTCGGTAGGCGATGTTGCCCAGATGGCACATCATGGTGCTTTTCTGACCTTCGTCGATGGGGCTGTTCAGTTGCGTCTTGCCACGGATGGTGTCGAGGAAGTTGCCGAAGTGCGCGGGATCACCGCCTCCGGCACCCTTGCCTTTGCTGACCTCCTGGCCCTTCGGATCATAGATGGTCCATGAATCGCGGGCCACGGCCAGGGTGCCGTTGTCGCCGTAAAACATGACCTCGGCCAGAGGCTTTTCTGCAGCGCGAGGGTGGCTGGAGCTTTGGATCCATTCGCAGCCGGCATGGCCGAAGTCATACACGGCCGTGCCGGTGTCGGGCGTCTCCTGCTCGTCCTGATAAAAATAGCGGCCGCCATTGTAGGTGACCTTCATGGGATAGTCACCCTTCAGGCCCCAGCGCAGGATGTCGAGGGAATGAATGCCATTGTTGCCGAGCTCGCCGTTGCCTCAATGCCAGAGCCAGTGCCAGTCGTAGTGGGCGAACTTCTTCATGTCATGTTTCGGATCGTTCGGCACCGGGCCCTGCCAGAGGTTCCAGTCGAGGTCGGCGGAGGGGGGCAGGGCGAGCTGGCCGACAGCCTTGCGGGTGTTGTAGTAGGTGGCGCGGCCATAACGAACGGTGCCGATGGCGCCACCGTGCAGGGCGGCGATGGCCTCCTTCATCCAGGTGCGGCGCTGGTTGCCCATCTGCACCAGTTTGCCTGACTTTTTCATGGCGGCGACAAGCGCCTCGGCTTCGCCCGGGTTCTGGCTTCCGGGCTTCTCGACATAAACATGCTTGCCGGCCTGCAGGGCCAGGATGGCCATCGGGGTGTGCCAGAAGTTCGGTGTGGCGATGCACACGGCGTCCACAGACTTGTCCTCCAGGATTTTGCGGAAATCACGCACGCCCTGGCAGGAGGTGGCCTGCTTGTCCGCCACCACCTTCAGTCCCTTGTCGAGGCGGCCGGAGTCCGTCTCCGCCAGATAGGCGATCTCGACATCGGGCAGCGCCAGCAGGGCCTGGACATGTCCCATGCCGCGGCCGAGGGCGATGACGGCCACCTTCAGCTTGTTGCCGGCCTTGTCGGCGGCGCGCAGGCGCGTGGAGGAAAGGGCGGCTCCGAGGCCGAGGGCGGAGGTGCGGGAAATCAGGGTGCGGCGGTTCATGGCAACCATGGATCGGTGCCTGTAAGCCGCTTTATCACCGCTAAAGTCGCCTCCTTTGATCTTTTCAGGATGAACCCAACGCAGGCCGGTCTATCTGCCCGGGTGAAATGAAGCTCGACCGTGTCATTGCCCGGCATCGTTCGCTTGGCCGTTCTGAAGCGCATCGTCTGATCGCCGCAGGCCGGGTGCGTCTGGCCGGGTGCGTCTGCACCTCCAACCAGGAGGAGGTGGACCGCTTCATGAAGGTCGAGCTGGAGGATGAGGTTGTGCAGCAGGCCGAACGCGCCCTCTACCTCATCCTGCACAAGCCGCCTGGCGTGGTCAGCGCCACACGTGACGCCGAACACGGGACGGTGATCGACCTGATTGACGATCCCGACCGCCACACGCTGCACATTGCCGGAAGGCTGGACCGCTGGACCACAGGACTGCTCCTGCTCACGAATGACGGGCGCTGGTCGAAAGGGCTGATGGACGCCGACTCCAAGGTTGCCAAGACCTACCTGGTTGAAGTGGATGCCGACATTCCGCCGGAAGCGGCGGAGCTGTTTGCCCGGGGCATGGAGTTTCGACCGGAAAACATCGTCACCCTGCCTGCGGAACTGACCCTCCTGGGGCCGAGGAGGGCGCGAGTCATCCTCCACGAGGGCCGACATCATCAGATCAAGCGCATGTTTGGCCGGGTCGGCTGCCTGGTCACGGCGCTGCATCGTGAAGCAGTGGGTGGACTGCATCTGCCGGCGGACCTCGGCCCAGGCCAGTGGCGGGCTCTCACGGTGGAGGAGAAACGGCTCGTGCAATGAGTCGGGGCCAGATTCGGCCGTCCAAATCCCTTTCGCGGCGTTGCGGGCGGCAAAAGCCCTGCATAAAATGTGGTTCCACCATGCCCACGCCCCCCTTCCACTTCCAGCCCCTGCTTGAACTCGGCGCCGACGACACCGAATACCGCCTGCTGACCCAGGAACATGTCCGTGTGGAGAAGCTGGGCGACAAGGAGATGCTTGTGGTTGACCCGGAAGCCCTGACTCTCCTGGCCAATCAGGCCTTCCATGACATCAACTTCTTCCTTCGCCCGAAGCATCTGAAGCAGGTCGCCGCCATTCTCGACGACCCTGAGGCCAGCGAGAACGACCGCATGGTGGCCCTGACGATGCTGAAGAACGCCGACGTGGCCTCCGCCGGTCTGCTGCCCTTTTGCCAGGACACGGGGACCGCCATCATCATGGGCAAGAAAGGCCAGCAGGTCTGGACGGGTGGTGGCGATGAGGAGGCGCTTTCGAAGGGTGTCTATCTCGCCTACACGGAGAACAACCTTCGTTATTCCCAGAACGCGGCGTTGAACATGTTCGACGAAAAGAACACGGGCACCAACCTGCCTGCGCAGCTCGATTTGTACGCCACCGACGGCGACGCCTACAAGTTCCTGTTCATCGCCAAGGGCGGTGGTTCGGCCAACAAGGCCTACCTGTATCAGGAGACTCGTGCCGTGCTCAATCCGAAGAGCATCGTGAAGTTCCTGACGGACAAGATGGTCACGCTCGGCACCGCGGCCTGTCCTCCCTACCATCTGACCTTCGTCATCGGCGGCACCTCGGCCGAATCCACGATGAAACACGTCAAGCTGGCCTCGACGAAGTACTACGACAACCTGCCGACGACCGGCAACGAGCATGGCCGTGCCTTCCGTGATGTCGAACTGGAGGCACAGATGCTCCAGGCCGCCCGCGAGTGCGGCATCGGCGCCCAGTTTGGCGGGAAGTACTTTGCGCTCGACGTGCGCATCATCCGCCTGCCGCGTCACGGTGCCTCGCTGCCCATCGGCATCGGCGTTTCCTGCTCCGCCGACCGTCAGGCGAAGGGCAAGATCACCCGCGACGGCGTGTTCATCGAGAAGCTGGAGACGAACCCGCTGTCATACATCCCCGAGGCGCTGCGTCATCGCAAGGACACCAACGCCGTGCGCATCGACACCAACCGGCCCATGGCCGAGATTCGCGCCGAGCTCTCGAAACATCCCGTCACCACGCGCCTGCTCATCAACGGCCCCATCATCGTCGCCCGCGACATCGCCCATGCGAAGCTGAAGGAGCGTCTCGATGCCGGCGGCGAGCTGCCGGAATACTTCAAGAATCATCCGGTTTATTATGCCGGTCCCGCCAAGACGCCTGCGGGCATGCCCAGCGGCAGCTTCGGCCCCACCACCGCGGGCCGCATGGACAGCTACGTCGATCTCTTCCAGGCCCAAGGCGGCAGCATGGTCATGATTGCCAAGGGCAACCGCGGCCAGCAGGTCACGGACGCATGCAAGAAGCACGGCGGCTTCTACCTTGGCAGCATCGGCGGCCCCGCCGCCATCCTCGCCAAGGAGAACATCAAGAAGGTCGAGGTCGTCGAGTTCCCCGAACTCGGCATGGAGGCCATCTGGAAGATCGAGGTGGAGGATTTCCCCGCGTTCATCCTGGTGGATGACAAGGGCAACGACTTCTTCCAAAGCGTCGGGCCGGGTTGCTCGGTGAAGCATTGAGGTGTTCGATGATCTGCCACGCCGTGTTTCATGGGTTCGGATCAGTCAACCAATCTAGATTTATGCACTGGCAATAAGCCAAGGCCGCGGATTCTCTACACCTATCGGAGTCTAAACGATCGTCTGCGTGATGCATTGATTCAGAAATATCTCTGGGCATCAAATCCACTGACATTTAACGATCCATTCGACTGTAAGATACCAGCGCTCAACTCAGCCTCGCCAGAAGAGGCAATGGAATGCGTCGAGCACCTGCTCGGTATGGACAAGTTCACTCCACAGCACCAAGCGCGAGCACGCCAAGAAGCAGCCCAGGGAAGAATTGTTAATCCAGAGCGAATCGAGATGGCATGGGAGAAAACCTTGGAAAGCACGGGAGTCATCTGTTTTACTGAGCGCCCTGACAATATCTTGATGTGGGCTCACTATGCTTCCAAGCATGAGGGCGTTTGTCTGGGGTTTGAAGGGTTGCCAGAAAGGTTAGACTTGCAGCGCGTCAAATACGCAAAAAAGCTGCCGCCCTTGAGGCTGGTAGATTTGCTGCCACCAAAAGATCTAGAGGCCAGTAAGACTCTCCTGAAATCCAAATCATGCCATTGGGCATACGAACGCGAATGGAGGTTTATCCTCTCAGAAGCCAATTTTTCATCGGATTCTGATTCATGGCGAAAGGTGCCATTCGCTGCAAAAGAACTCAGGAGAGTGATCTTTGGATGTCGAATGCCTACAGAAAGCCGGCGGGAGATGATCCATTTGCTGAAAGACTGGCCGACAACAATATACTTTTACGAAGCTGTAACGCACTCTTCTAACTTTGCGATCACCATTCGTCGCCTTCAGGTCTAGACAACTCGATGCTTGCAAGCCGGAGGCTTGAAAGAGATAAGCCGGTGGTGAAACCACCGGAACGAACCGCGTCACGCCCTCGATTTCTGGAATGCGCCCCGGCAGGGGCGCGAGAAGCGTGCGAATGTTCATGGGTGTTGTGGACCTGGCAGGAGCAGCGTGTCCTTCTCGCGCCCTTCCAGGGCGCGCCCCTGGTTCGGTGATTGTTTTGCTTCGTTGATCCGGTGGTTCTCGTGCCTCCGGCACGCGGCCGCGGGTGATGTCGGATCTTTGGGCCGGGCTTCTGGACTGGTTCGGCGATCCACTCAAACCTGCCGGTCGCTGTCTTTGTCCGTGAAATCAAAGGAGCGGGGGCGTTC
The DNA here is from genome assembly GCA_964642905.1 of uncultured Prosthecobacter sp. Taxonomy (GTDB): domain Bacteria; phylum Verrucomicrobiota; class Verrucomicrobiia; order Verrucomicrobiales; family Verrucomicrobiaceae; genus Prosthecobacter. The sequence continues at coordinate 6,450 of CAZXPU010000153.1, read as the reverse complement.
CTCGCGCAGGGGCGTGCGCCCGCCGCGTCGCCGACGAAACCCGTCAAACGCGATGTCCGAGCCGTCGACCTTCATTTGATACACCATCTTCAGCAGCACGCCGAGCCTGCCTTTGGGAAAGCCGCCCTTGCTGGCGAACCAGCCGAGATACTCCGCCGGCAGGTCATAGATCGGCACGCCGTGGGGCGGGCAGAAATGCGGGCCGAACTTGCCGAACGGCATGTGCGTTCGCCCGATCTCCTCGAGATCGCGCCGCATTTGTTCGGCCAGGTCGTCCACGGCTTGGCTCAGGGCACCGGGTTGGCCTTGCTGCCCAGGCACCACAGGGATTTCTCGGTGCGGACATACAGGCGGCCTTCGCCGATGGCCGGGCTGGCGTTGATCGGCGCGTCCAGCTTGGTGGCGCTGAGCTGCTCAAACTTGTCCCCGGCCTTGATGACGATCAGGTCGCCCTGCTGACTGCCGGCGAAGAACTTGCCGTCGCCCGCCACCGGGCTGCTGAAGAACTTGCTGCTGCCGGCGCTGCCGTTGACGCGCTCTTCGTAGAGCTGCTTGCCGGACTTGAAGTCCACCACCTTCAGGATGCCGCCGTCGCCGAGCAGATACAGCAGTCCGTCCATGACGAGCGGCGAGGGCACGTAGGGCAGGCCCTTGCTGAATTCGAAGGGCACGGGCTTCGGCTCGGCGCCGCTCACGTCCAGGGCGGCGAACTCCTTCACGCCGCCGCCGGTGCCGAAGGTGCAGAAGTAGCGGTCGCCATCGAGCACGCCGGAGCCCAGGCTGCGCTGGTTGTAGCCGGGGTTGTGCTGCCAGTTCTTTTTGCCGGTCGCGGGATCAATGCCCATGACGCCGCTGGCGTTGTTGGTGCAGATGACCTCGTTTTTGCCGTCCGCACGCTTGTGGACGACGGGGGTGGAGAAGGTGTTGAGGCAGTTCGGCAGCTCGGTCTTCCACACCTGCTTTCCAGTCTTGGCGTCGAGGCCGACGATGCAGGCTTTCCAGGCCTGCTGCACCGGATCCTCGGTGTAGACCTTGCCGTCGCGCTGCCAGTCGAACTCGCTGCGCACGATCATGACGCCATCGACCACCACCGGGGAGATGCCGGTGCCATGCTCATGAATGTAGTCCGCCACATGGTCGTTGCGCCAGAGCAGCTTGCCGGTGTGATCCAGGGCCAGCGCCTGGATGGTGTTGCCCGTGCACCAGTTGATGTAGATGCGCTCGGCGTCGATGAAGGGCGAGCTGCTCGCGAAGCTGTTGAAGTTGTGCTTCTTGTGCTCGGTGAAGTTTTCCTCATAGCGCCAGGCCTCGGTGCCGTCCTTGGCGTTCAGCATGATGACGGCGCGTTTGCCGGGGGCGGTTTCGGCAGTCACCACCACCTTGTCCTGCCAGAGCACCGGCGAGGACCAGCCCTTGCCCAGCTCGACTTTCCAGACCGTGGTTTCCGGGCTCACGCGTTCTGGCAGGCCCGTGGTCTGCGCCACGCCGCTGCCGTTGGGGCCGCGAAACCGGCTCCAATCCGTGGCGGCGGAGGCGGCGGTGGCCAGGAAAAGCAGTAGGCAGGAGGCGAGGGGGAGTTTCATGGGACAGGGGAAATAGAGCCGCCTGAATCGTCCGCCACCAGGCCTTTCTTGCGGATCATTTCCGCCATCGGCCCGCCCCGGAGCCCCCCTGTCGCGCCCTGCTTCCGTGCTTGAACCTTTGACCGCCCGCCTCTTCCGGCTAACCTCGCCCTCCTTTTTCCCTGATCATGAGCGCCGAGACCCCTGCCAAAAAGAACTACAAAGACACTGTTCGCCTGCCGAAGACCGCCTTCCCGATGAAGGCGGATCTCGTGGCGTGCGAACCCCAGCGTCTGGCCAAATGGGAGGCTTCCGGCCTGTATCAGCGCATCATGAAGCAGGCCGCCGGGCGTCCGAAGTTCATCCTGCATGACGGCCCGCCCTTCGCCAACGGCGACGTCCACATGGGCACCGCCCTCAACAAGGTGCTCAAGGACCTGATTGTGAAGTCGAAGACCATGGCCGGCTTCCACGCCCCCTACATCCCCGGCTGGGACTGCCACGGGCTGCCCATCGAGTTCAAGGTCGTGAAGGAAGCCAAGGACCTCGCTCCTGCGGAAATCCGCACCCGCTCCGAGGCCTACGCCCTCAATTTCATCGACATCCAGCGGCGGTCCTTCAGGCGTCTCGGCGTTTTCGGTGACTGGGAGAACCCCTATCTCACGCTCGCGCCCTCCTATGAGGCTGACATCATGCGCACCTTCGCGAAGTTCCTGGAGAAGGGCCTCGTCTATCGTGCCAAGCGCCCCGTGCTCTGGAGCTTCGGCGCCCAGACCGCCCTGGCCGAGGCCGAGGTTGAGTACAAGGAGAAGACCTCCCCGGCCATCTATGTTCCCTTCGCACTGATCAATCCGCCGCCCGGCCTGGAGGGCGCCCATCTGGTCATCTGGACCACCACGCCCTGGACGTTGCCCGCCAACCTTGGCATCGCCCTGCACCCCGAGTTTGACTACGTCAGCGGCTCCTTCACCCATGCGGAGAAGGGTCATAGCCTGAAGCTGATCATCGCCACCTCCCGTCTTGAGGCCTTCCAGAAGGAAACCGGCTATGTGCTCGACACCACGCACGCCCCCGAAAAGTTCAAGGGCAGCCTGCTCAACGGCGCCGAGGCCCAGCACCCCTTCCTGCCGCGCGGCTCGAAGATCATCAATGCGCTGTTTGTCACCGACGACACCGGCACCGGCGCCGTCCACATGGCCCCCGGCCACGGCACGGACGACTACATCGCCGGCCGCGAGCATGGCCTGGAGATCCTCTCGCCCGTCGATGACGCCGGTTGTTATACCGCCGAGTGCGGCCTGCCCGACTTCGTCGGCAGGCACGTCTTCAAGAGCAACGAGGGCATCATCGAGATCCTCCAGTCCAAAGGCGCCCTGCTCGGCAACACGCCGTATGTTCATCAATACCCGCACTGCTGGCGCTCGAAGACGCCCATCATCTTCCGCGCCGTCGAGCAGTTCTTCATCCGCATCAGCGACTTCCGCGCCGACGCCCTGAAGGCCATCGACACGGTCAACTGGCTGCCCGCCTGGGGCCGCAACCGCATCCACGGCACGGTCGAAAGCCGCCCGGACTGGTGCATCAGCCGCCAGCGCACCTGGGGCGTGCCGCTGCCTGTCTTCTATGACGCGAATGGCCAGGCCATCATGGACCCCGCCATCTCCCACAAGGTCGCCGACGCCGTCGAGAAGCACGGCACCAACCTCTGGTTTGAAAAGGACGACGCCTTCTGGAGTGACCTCGTCGGTCTGCCCGCCGGCTGCCGTCGCTGCAAGGACACGCTCGATGTTTGGATCGACTCCGGCTCGTCCTCTGTCGCCGTCCTTGACCGCCACCCCGAGCTGCACTGCCCCGCCGACGTCTACATCGAGGGCACCGACCAGCACCGCGGCTGGTTCCAGAGCAGCCTCATGGTCAGCGTCGCCGTGCGCGGCGCCGCGCCTTACAAAACCGTCATCACCAACGGTTTTGTCGTCGACACCAGCGGCAAGAAGATCAGCAAGAGCGACCAGGGCAGCGACAAGGCCGCCAAGCCGATGACCGCCGACCACTACTACAACAAGTACGGCGGCGACATGGTTCGTCTCTGGGCCGCCAGCGTTGACTATCAGAACGACGTGCCCTTCAGCGAGGAGCTCTTCCAGCAGACCGGCGAGTCCTACCGCCGCATCCGCAACACCTTCCGCGTCCTGCTTGGCAACCTGCATGACGAGAAGGTGGTGCAGGCTTCCAGCCTGCCCGACGCAACCAGGATGGTTGCGCCACCCTCGTACACGCTGATCGATCGCTGGATCCTGGAGCGTCTGCACGCCATCACCAGCGAATGTCTGGCCGCCTTCGCCGCCTACGAGTTCCGCAAGGTCATCAGCACGATCACCCAGTTTGTCTCCGGCGACCTCTCCGCGCTCTACATCGACATCACCAAGGACCGGATGTACTGCGACGCCGGCAACAGCCCGCGTCGTCGTGCCACCCAGGCCGCCATCCGCGAGGTCACCGAGACCCTCGTGAAGCTGCTGGCCCCCATCCTCGCCTACACCGCCGATGAAACCTGGGAGTTCCTCGGCCATGGCGACAGCGTCCATCTCGAAGCCTTCCCGCAGCCGAACCCTGCCTTTGCCGGCACCGAGGCCACGGCTGCCGTCGAGGACCTGCTCAAGGCCCGCGCCGTCATCCAGCAGGCCATCGAGGCCGCTCGTCAGGCCAAGCTCATCGGCTCCAACCTTGAGGCCAGCGTGCAGCTCACCCTGCCCGAGGCCGGCTTCCAGCACGCTATCTTCAGCGATGTGCCCGCCCTTCAGGAGTTCTTCATCCTCAGCGAGCTTCACCTCTCCCGGGGGGGCGAGCTCGCCGCGAAGGTGGAGGTCTGCCAGAACCCCAAATGCGAACGCTGCTGGCGCCTGCTGCCGGATGTCGGGACGCATGCCGAGCACCCGACGCTCTGCGGACGGTGCGTGGAGGCGGTTTCGTAAATAATGCCAAATCAATTTTCACAAACTAAATATCCATTATAATTAATTACTTATGTCACCTCAGCTCACCAAAATTGAAATCGATAACTGGAAATCTCTCAAAACTGTTTCAATCGAGCTTGATGACATCAATGTGTTAATCGGGCAGAACGGAACGGGGAAATCTAACCTCGTGCAGTTCTTTCACATGTTGAACATGATGATGACTGGCAACCTTCAGTTGTTTGTCGGCAGATCTGGTGGGGCTAACAGCTTACTCCACTATGGCTCTAAAACATCCGTGTTCATTGACTCGAAGCTGACTTTCAAAACTGAATCGGGAACTGATACATACTCTTTCCGTTTGATGCATGGAGCTCCAGACACCCTGATTTTCTCAAGCGAGAATGTCACATTTAAGGCATCAAATCATCCAGGTGACCCCTTCTTCCAAGAATTTGGAGCAGGTCACAAAGAAACGGCTCTCAGCCCTCAAATGGGGCAACAAAACGAAGTATTTCGCTTTATTCGCTCTATGCTATCTCGGTGCCGGTATTTTCAGTTCCATGACACAACAGGGGAAGCACATATTAGAGGGACATCCCCAGTTGATAATGATCGTTTTCTCTTTCATAACGGCGGCAATGTAGCCGCCGTCCTCAATAGACTGCGAGTGGAGTCACCGGAAGTGTTTCAAAAAATTGTCACTCGCGTAAGAGCAACTGTCCCTGCCTTTCGTGATTTTGTTCTCGAGCCTCAAAATGGATTTGTGCGGATTGACTGGATTGACGCGCATAAAGGCCAACAATTTGGACCTCATCAGCTTTCGGATGGTTCTATTCGTGCAATTGGCTTGCACACGTTGCTAGCTTTACCGGCACATATGTCACCTTCGGTTATTATCATTGATGAGCCGGAGCTTGGATTGTTTCCCGCAGCTATTGATGTCCTTGTCGATGCCATTAAAGAGGCGTCTGCTCAATATCAGATTATCCTAGCCACCCAATCTAACCGCCTTGTTCGCTATCTTAACCCGCAGTCTCTAGTCTGTTGTTCATGGAAGGATGGTGAATCCTCGGTGAGGAGGCTGTCACCTGCGGATGAGTTCACCTTTATGGATGATTACACGCTTGGCGATTATATGAGCCGCTGAAGAATAAGTCAGCAAAAAAAGCGTCCGCCCTTCTATGGGAGTTTGCCCGCCTAACCATCTTCACATTCTTCCTTTTTTCATCCTGCACTCATGCAGCACGTTCTCATCATTCACGAGGTCGAATCCTATCCGGCTTGGAAGGCCGTGTTCGATCAGGCGGCGGGCATCCGGAAAAGCGCCGGTGAAATCAGCTATCAGCTGCTGCGTTACGACCAGGACGCGAACAACATCGTGCACTTTTCCGAGTGGTCCTCACTGGAGAACGCCCGGCGTTTTTTTGAATCTCCCGAGCTGGTCGAGATCCGCAAAAAGGCGGGCGTCAAGGCACCCGATTTCATCTATCTTCAAGAGCTGGAACGAGGCGTTTTGTAGAGGGCGCTGGTGTGGTCACGGGCACCCTCCCAAGGGGCTTGCGTCATGCGGTGTGTCCTGGGGTGGCGTTGCGTCCTTGACCTCCTTTGACGGGACCCCGTTGGGGTCCGCTGGGTGAATTCGCGTGGGGTGTCGTCGTACCCAGGAGAGGACGCTGCGCGTCCACTCCTGGGTTGCATGGCGCGACCCCGTTGGGGTCGGGGGAAAAGTAGTCATGAGCTTGAGCTCGTGAGGGTGTGGGAGGCCTTCGATGCTGCTTGGCTGAATCGGGGTTGTGACGGGCTGAAGCCCATCACTACTTTGAGAGGACGTTGCGCGTCCACTCCTGGGTTGCAAGACGCGACCCCGTTGGGGTCGGGGGGAAAAGTAGTCATGAGCTTGAGCTCGTGAGGGTGTGGGAGGCCTTCGATGC
>CAZXPU010000152.1:0-11709 GCA_964642905.1 uncultured Prosthecobacter sp. | reverse complement strand
GCAAGCCACCGCCAGGCTCTCATAGAAACTGGCTCAATCTCCGGGGGCAGATCACCATCATTCAAGTGACTAACATAAGGTTCAAGCTGCTATTCAGCCTGCTGACCTTGGCTGTTTTTATTGCCACATGTCTAGCCTGCAATGCAAGAGGCGATTACCTGGCCAATTGGTTTATTTGGGGGTTCTCAGGGAGCGGCATGCAGGCTTCCATGGCGGCATTTACAAGCGTCTTAACCGTGTTTTTCGTCATGCTTTGCATTTCATGGGTCTCCGGCAAACTGCTTCCCACAAAAGACATGCCTCACCCTCCCATCAAACGCATTTCACGTAACTTGCTCTTGGTGCCTCTCATCTCCTTTATTCATGGTCTCACACTATTCCCAGGCATAGCCAGCTTGGTTGCCATAGCTTGTTTCTTGTTAACCATCAGCAGCTTGGCGGATCTATGCATCATGACGAGAATCAAAGCCAGCAAGCATGAGGCCAGAAAGCTATAAGCCACCTCAATGGCAACGCCCTCGAAATGGACAAATCCAGGGTTGATCAAGCGATTGAAGCTCTTTGCTCTCCTCCCTTGATCGGCCCCATGACCGCCACCGCTGGCCTGACAACCAGTTGCTCACCTTCTCAGGGCGGCCAGCAGATGTTGAAATTCCTCCTCCGCCTGGGAGGCATCATCCACCGTGTCGGCGATGCGGCGTTTCACCAGGGCGCGAAACCGCTTTCTCATGCGATGCAGGGCCATCTTGGCGGCATCGGCACTGAGCCCGGCCGCCTGTCCCAGCGTCTCGAGACCGTCTCCGGGATCGCCAGTCAGGACGGGTTTCAGGGCCTCAAACACGGCCTTCCGCCCACCGGCATCCATCTCGATCTCCAGGTCGCGCAGGGCCGAGGCCAGCAGGCTGAGCGCCCACTGCCGGTCAAAGACGGCGTCCGGGGCTTCATCCGGGGAAACCGCCTCCAGGCCCGCAGCGGAGGTCGTGGTGCTCGTCGGCACGTTCAAGGGCAGGATGACGCTGCCACCACCACGTCGCAGGGCGGACCGATGATCGCGCTGGTCTGCCAAAAAGTGTTTCAACGCACCCAGCAGGTAGCTGCGAAACCGCCCCCTGCCCTGCTCCGCCCTTTCAAGCCGCCCGCCTTCCAGAAGCCTGCTGAAAAAATCGTGCGCCAGTTCCCGGGCCGAATCATCCTCGCGCCCCTCACGCTTCAGAAAGGCCACCACGGGCTCATAATAGGCCGCGCACAGCTCGCTCAACGCGGCCCTGGCCTCGGAGTCCTCGCCCCGCGAGCGCAGCACCAGGGTCCAGCGGGTGTCATGAAAAGAGTGGCTCATCCGGCGCTGGAGCCTCCCGGGCTGAAGTGGGAAAACATCAGCTTCCCGGCGATGCGCTTCCACGGCATGAAAAACTCCCCAGTCTCCTCCTTCCGCTTCAGCGTCAGCCCCTTGTCTTCACGCCTGACGACCTTTGCCAGCCAGTGCTGGCCGTTGTCATGCTCGTAGACGACGACCTCACCTTCCGCAAAACCGGTGTCGAGCCTGGAAACCATCCAGTGACTGCCCTTGGCAATCCCTGATCCGCCGCCTCCTCCCTCCCGGTAGCTGGCGATGATGAAGGAGCGGATGAACAGGGCGATGACCACCGCCACGGCCACCTGGGCGCTCCAGTTGGCCAGACGGCCGCGACGCCGCACCTCGCCGTTTTCAGGATGCGTCCGAAGCCACCAGAGGGTGGACACCACCACGGCTCCGACAGCCACCAGGGTCAGTGTCAGCGCCGCCCACGAGTAGGAATCCAGGTGCCGCGGCAGTTGATAAAAGCCGGCGATTCCCGCCCCGGTCATCACCAGCGACCATTGAAACAGCTGCTTTCCGGCATGGGCGTTCACGTCATACCAGCGGCTGCTGGAGTGCATCGTGGACGGCAGCCGCACCCCATAAAACGGGTTCACCGGCACCAGCCGCAGCCAGAGCGGCAGGCTCGTGACAAACATCACCAGGCCCGATACGGAAAAGATCGCCGGGGCCAGCGCCCATTCCATCCTCGGCGGCAGTCCCCGCGCCCAGGTCATCATGGCCCAGCCCAGGATGCCCAACACAAACAGCACGGCCGGCACCAGCCAGAAGATGCGGTGCAGCTGGCTGTCCCAGCCACAGGCGGGGTTCAGGCGCGCCGCCCCCGACTCGATCTCCATCTTCCGCCGCGCCCACCAGGGCACGAGAATCATGAGCAGGGTCAGCGGCACCCAAATCGGTCCGACGAGGCCGGTATAGGGTGTCAGCTCCGCCAGCAACTGGGTCAGCTCAGGCATCTCGGCAAACTTGTTCACCACAACCTCTGCATGCACATCGCCGCCATGCCCTTGGTGCGCATACACTTTGCCTCCGATGGCATGCCAGCCTGTGGCAAGCCCTCCGGCGGCATGCCAGCCCGCAGTCAGGCCACCCATCGAGAGCAACCCTGCGGCCAGGCCGCCCACGCTGATCAGCCCCAGCGACAGTCCGCTGATGGAAACCAGGCCGATGCCCATGCCACCGAATGCCAGTGCTCCATAGGCCAGGCCACCGCAGGCCACCCAGCCACGCGCCAAGCTGCCGATTGCCACCACGCCCCGCGCCCGGCCACCAAAGGCAAAGAATCCATGCGCCTCCCGGTTCTTGCCCGTGACGGGATCCGGCCCGTGCACCACATGCAGCAGCGGCAGGCCGCAAAGCATCCGCCGCGATTTGTACTCGAAGCTTTCCCAGCTTCTGGCCTCCGCCCGCCCCGTCATCGGCCTGCCGGCTTCATCCTCGATCTGCGTGCGCAGCTCCCCGGCGCTCTGCTGCCGCCGGTCGCGCTCCTTCTCCAGAGCCCGCAGCACAATCGCGTCCACGCCGCCGCTCACCTCGGCTTTTTCCGAGGGGGCTGCAAACCGCCCCAGCGGCAGCTCGCCGGTCAGCATTTCATAAAACACCACGCCTAACGAATAGATGTCGGCCCGGTGATCCACCGCCGCCGGCTGCTCGACCTGTTCCGGCGCCATGTAGGGGGCGGTGCCCAGCCGCGCCCCGCTCTGCGTCAGCAGGATCTCCGAGGCAGGCTCGCCCATCAGCTTGGCGATGCCGAAATCAGCGATCTTCACCCGCCCCTTGGAGTCGAGCAGGATGTTCTCGGGCTTGATGTCGCGATGCAGCACGCCCTGTTCATGGGCCGCCTGCAGGGCGGCGCAGATGTCCGGCACGAGCCTGAGCGCCTGGGCCGGGCTGAATCGACCCGTCTTCATGGCCTGGCGCAGGTTCACACCGTCCACATATTCCATCAGCAGGTAGCAGAAGCCGCCGCTTTCACCAAAGTCATGCACCGCCACAATGTGCGGGTGGTTCAGCCTCGCCAGCACACGTCCCTCGCGCGTGAAACGCTCGATGAAGCCCGGCGTGACCGCGAGCGCCTTCGGCAGCACCTTCAAGGCCACCAGCCTGTCCAGCCTCGGCTGCCGAGCCTTGTAAACCACCCCCATGCCGCCCTGGCCGATCTTGCCCAGCACCTCCAGATCGGGAAACGCCTGGCCAATCTCCTCCAGCTCCGGCAGTTCCCCTTCACCCAGCGGCAGCGTGTCCTGTTCCGTCGCCTGCCCGGCAAGCGCCATGAGGCAGCCCGGACAAAGCCCCTGCGGCGCATCCGCCGGAAGCACGGCCTGGCATTGAGGACATTGGGAAGGAGGTAAAATCGGGTTCATGCCATCTCCCTGAGGAAAACCAGCTCCGCAAGTAACACACAATCCACCGCGGACTCAAGAAAAGGGGGCAGGTCACCCGCCCCCCCAAAAAAAACGCCACTCCGCGAAGAGTGGCGTTGTTGTTGAGGAAGGTTCGGCGGTGGCCGGTGCGCCTGGCTTTACTGGATGAAGTAGAACTGGCGGGTGTTCAGGGCGACCCAGAGGGCGTCGCCTTTACCAGTGACGCTGTTTTTGCCGATCACGGGTTTCAGCAGCTCGCGCTCCGCAGCGGTGGGCTGGCGGCTGAAGAGGCTGAGGTAGATGCGATCGATCACCTCGTCGGCAGTCTCCGCCTTGCGCAGGCTGCGGGAGATCATCGTGTAAGGATTCATCAGATTGGTGAAGGTCTTGCCGTTCAGCACCATGAGCGCCTGGCCGACCGTCGCGTCCTCGTTGGCGTTCTCAACCAGCTCGCGGTCGCTCTGACCGAACTCGCGCAGGAAGTGACCATTGGGGGCCGGGCTGCGCAGGTCGGCGGCACGGATCATGTAGGTGTCGCGGAAGTTCTCCCAGGCCTTGAGCGCGGTGAGCTGCTCCTTGCCCTCGGCCTTCATCAGCTCGGCATCGCGCTTGAGGCGGGCCTTCTGCTGGGCTTCGAGGCGGACGCGCAGACCCTTGTTAAAGATGGCCAGGGCCTCGTCGATGCTCAGGTCGGCGCCTTCCTTGCCCTTGATCGCCGAGGAGATCTCGCGGGCGAACTCCGGATCCTTCACCTGCTCGTCAAGCTTCCCTTCCCGGGCCAGTTCGGCGAACTTCCTGAAGCCGGTGGTGTAAACGACCTGCTCAGCGGCTTCATCAATCGCACGACGCTGATTGGTGATGATTTTTTTGGCGGCGCGGATGGCGTCCTCGTCCTTGGACTTCGTCGCCTCGGTCAGGTCCTCCTGGGCCTTGCGGACGGCGGCGGCCAGCTCCTTCTGCTTGAGCGCCACCTCGGCCGTGGCCTTGGTCAGCTCGGCGGGGCTGAGGGCGTTCAGGGATCGGTCGAGCCACTCGATGCGGCGGACGGTGGAGTCGCGCTCAATCTGGGCGTTGATGCTCGGGGCGTCGGGATTGGGCTTGTAGAGGGCGACCATGCTGTCCCAGATCTGCTCGGCGCTCATGCGGCGGAGCAGCGGGCCGGGGAAATGATAGACTTCGCCAAGCTCGACATCCTTCGCGTAGGCGGCGCGCTGGTAGGCGGCGCTGTTGAAGATGAGGCTCAGGTAAGCCTTCATGTCGTAGTTCAGATCCTTCATGGTCTGCTCCAGGAAGGTCATGAGCTGCGGGTTGCTCGGCACGGTGGAGTCGGTGATCTCGTCCACGGGCTCGATCAGGCCCATGCCCATCGCCTTCTTCCAAAGGCGGTTGGCGATGACCGTGGTGAAGCGCGGATTGTCCTTCGAGGTCATCCACTGGGCGTAGGAGTTCACCGGCTTCTCACTGTCCTTCACGATCTTGCCATCCTTGGAGAAGCTGGCGGGAATGACCGGGGCGACCACGGCCTTCGGCTTGGCATCGTCATACTGGTAGTCGTGCGGCAGGGCCAGCGTGCGGCTGTTGGTCTGGTCGAGGACGGTGTTGTAGCGGAGCGGGCGCAGGATTTCGCTCATCGCCTTGCTCATGTCCTTGCGCTCCACGCCTTTGGGAAGCGCGGCCATGACGGGGGCCTTCTTGACCTTCTTCGTCTTGCTGGCCTTGCTGCCGTAACCGCCGCCAAAGGCGCTGGCGAGCAGCGGATTGCTCAGGCCGTTCGTGCCGGTCATGCCATAGGTGTGGGCGGCCATCTGGTAGTAATCCATCTGCGTCCACTTGTCGAAGGGATGGTTATGGCACTGGGCGCAGACCATGCTGGTGCCCAGGAAGACCTGGGTGGTCACCGCCATGTTGTCGAGCGGCATGTTGTAGTCGCGCAGGTAGAAGCCGACCGCGCCGTTTTCATAGGTCTTGCCGTCGGCGGTGACCATCTCGCGAACCATGTCGTCGTAGGGCTTGTTGTCGTCGAGGCTCTTGCGCAGCCAGTTGGCGTAGGCCGCGCCGGCGGGCTGGCTGTTGCCCACGGCAAGCTGGGAGCGCAGGCGCAGGATGTCGGCCCAGAAGTTGAAGAAGTTCTGCGTGTAGCCGTCGGAGGCCAGGAGCTCGTCGATGAGCTTCGCGCGCTTGTCGGCGGCCTTGTCCGCCAGGAAGTCGGTCGTCTCCTTCAGGCTGGGGATGCGACCGGCGATGTCGAGGTAGATGCGCCGGACAAACACCTCGTCGGAAACCGGGGCGTTGGCGGTGATCTTCTGCTTCACCAGGTTGGCGTCCACCAGCTTGTCGATCTGCGCGGCCTTGGCCTGGATTTCAGGCAGGGTCAGGGCGCGGACGGGCAGCAGGGCGGCCGCGGACAGGAGAACGGTGAGAAGGACTTTCATGGGGGGGATCAGGCTTTCGCCGCCCCTTAACGCATCCCTCCCGGCTCTCTTTCACGGCGGTGAAAAACCTTTCATCCTTGGTTAGACCCGCCCCCCCGGGTGATCTGCGTTTGCCTCGGGCGCGCCTCGCGCTAAAACCATCCCGCCATGCGCATTCTTCTCGCCAGCGACAAGTTCAAGGGTTCGCTCACCGCCACCGAGGTCACCGAAAGCCTCAGGCGTGTCCTGGAGACGCAGCTTCCCGGCGTCACGTGCGACATTTGCCCGATCGCCGACGGCGGTGAAGGCACCACGGAGGCCCTGGTGACGGCCCTGGGCGGCGAGTGGGTGGAGGCGTCCGCCTTCGACGCCCTGGGAAGATCGGTCAGCGCCCGCTATGGAAAAGTCACGGCGGAAGCACAAACCGAGGCGGTCATGGAGATGAGCGCCGCCTCCGGCCTGGCCATGGTGGCCGACCTGCCTGCGGACCCGACCACCGCCAGCACCTACGGCACCGGCCTGATGATGCAGGATGCCGTCCGGCGGGGCGCCCACAAGATCCTCATTGGCATCGGCGGCAGCGCCACCAACGACGGCGGCACCGGCATGGCCCAGGCGCTCGGCCTGCATTTTCTCGACGCCTCAGGCAAGGCCCTGGAATGCCTGCCGCGCGACCTCGACCAGCTTGCCCGGATTGTCCCCGCCTCGTCGCCCTGGCAGGTGCCCGTGAAGGTGGCCTGCGATGTCAGCAACCCGCTGCTCGGCCCACTGGGCTGCACGCGTGTTTATGGCCCGCAGAAGGGCGTCACCTGCTTCGATTTTTTTGAGCACCGCCTGCAGCGGCTTGCCGAGACGGTGAAGCGCGACCTCGGGCGCGATGTCGCCGATATTCCGGGAGCGGGCGCCGCCGGCGGCCTTGGCTATGGCCTGATGGCGTTTTGTGGAGCCGAGCTGGTCAGCGGGTTCGACCTAGTCGCCGAGGCCGTCCAGCTCCGCGAACGCATCGCCGCCGCCGACCTGGTCATCACGGGAGAAGGGCGGCTGGATGCCCAGACCCTGCATGGCAAAGGCCCGGTCGGAGTCGCCCAGATGGCGCGTGCCCTGGGCAAACCGGTGGCCGCCTTTGCCGGGGCCATCGAGGATTCACCGGCATTGCAGGCCTGCTTTGACCTCGCCGTGGCCATCAAGCCGCCGGAAATGGCCGTGGCCGAGGCCATGGCCGCCGGAACCCATCTTCTGGAAACCGCCCTCCTTCGGCAGATGCCCGCGATTCGCCGTTTGCTCGGGCTTGCGTGACCGGATCCCCTGCCCCAATACTCGCGTCCCAACGGGTTGCCCGGCCCGTTCATTCTCAACCGTTCACCCGATCCCGTTTTCCTTTATGTCCAAATCCGCAGTTCTTCTTTTCGCAGGTCAAGGCGCCCAAAAAGTCGGCATGGGCAAGGATCTTGCCGAGGCCTTTCCGTCCGTGCGCGCCCTGCTGGAGCAGGCGGACGCCGCCTTGGGGTATTCGCTGACCCAGGTCATGTTTGAAGGCCCGATGGAGGAGCTGACGAAGACCAGCCGCTGCCAGCCCGCCCTCTATGCGCACGGCCTCGCCATCCTGAGCATCCTCAAGGAAAAAGTCCCAGGCCTGCAGATCGCCGCCACCGCTGGCCTGTCGCTGGGTGAGTTCACCGCCCACGCTGCCGCAGGAACCTTTGATTTTGCCACGGGCCTGAACCTCGTCTTCCAGCGCGGCAGCTTCATGGAGGAAGCCTGCGAAAGCACCCAGGGCGCGATGCTGGCCATGCTCGGAGGCGAGGAGAGCGCCATCCGCGAACTCGCCGCCGAATGCGATGTCGATGTCGCCAACCTGAACGCCCCCGGCCAGATCGTGCTCAGCGGCGGCGCTGAAGGCATCCAGGCCGCCGCCGCGAAGGCCAAGGACAAGGGCATCAAGCGCGCCATCCCCCTGCCCGTGGCCGGCGCCTACCACAGCCGCCTGATGAAGAGCGCCCAGGACAAGCTGGCCGCCGTGCTGGCCGGGGCCGCGATCCAGGAACCCGCCGTGCCGGTGGTCTGCAACTTTGAAGCCCGCGCCGTGAAGAGCCCGGATGAAATCCGCGCCACCCTCACCGCCCAGGTGACGGGCAGCGTGCGCTGGGTGGAGTCCATGCAGCTGCTGCGCAGTCATGGTCACGAACTGTTCATCGAACTTGGTCCCGACGCCACCCTCGCCGGGCTCATGGGCAAGATCGACAAGACCGCCCGGGTGATCTCGATCAAGGACCTCGCCAGCCTGGAAGCCGCCGTGGCTGAACTGGCCTGAGGCCTATTTCAAACCTGCCAGATTTCGGGCATCTGCCCGACAATTCTCGGACTCAGGCCGATGTCGCTGAACGGCTCCAGAAGGTCCATGGGCATGACATGCGCTGGATGATCGATCTCGAAATAGACCAGGTCGTGGTGGGTGTCGATTTTGTAGCGCACCTGCGGCTGAAGATCCATCTGGCTGCAGAAGGCCTTCAGGATGGATTCCTGGCGCAAACCCGGGGCGTAGATTTCCAGTTCGATCATGCCCGGGTTTTTAGCCGGAGCCGACGGTGAGCGGCGAGGAAAAAATCCAGGTCACGCCAAATCTCAGCCCCGTCCGCGCTCGTTGAAACGGGCCACCACACGCTGGGCCTCGCGCTTGACCTCCTTCTCCTTCATGGCCTCGCGCTGATCGCTCTTGTTGCGACCGCGGCCCACGCCGAGCTCGATTT
This sequence comes from uncultured Prosthecobacter sp., assembly GCA_964642905.1. Taxonomy (GTDB): domain Bacteria; phylum Verrucomicrobiota; class Verrucomicrobiia; order Verrucomicrobiales; family Verrucomicrobiaceae; genus Prosthecobacter. The sequence goes on along the minus strand of CAZXPU010000152.1, from coordinate 2,831 downwards.
TCACCCGGCCGTCCTTCCAGTAGGCCCGCAGCACGGGCAGGGCGAGGCCCTTCTGCTGGGTGTCTCCGAAGAGCTTCAGGATCTCCTTTTTATGCAGCAGCAGCCGGCGTGTGCGCCTTGGCTCGTGCTGGGTGAATCCGTTCGCCTTGTCGTAAGGCTGGATGTCGAGGTTGTAGAGCCAGACCTGGCCGCGCTCCACCCGGGCGAAGGCGTCGCTGATGTTCAGACGGCCCTGACGGATGGATTTGACCTCAGTGCCTCTGAGCTCCACTCCGGCCTCATAGCGCTCCAGGATCTGATAATCCCGGAGGGCTTTTCGATTGGTCGCGATTTCTTCAGTCATGCGGCAGGGCCGGAGCCGCCGGAACTCAAGGTTCAGGCTTCGTCAGCCAGATCCTCGATCTTGATCTTGCCGTGAATGATTTCCAGAAGGGCAAGGTCCGCCTCACGCAGGCCGGGGCGACGCTCCACGAGCGGGGAACGACCGCTGTTGAGCTGCTTGACGCGCTTCGAGACCATGTTGATCAGGATGGGCGGGTCTTTGACGATCTGGGCGGCTTGTTCGACGAGTTCGGCTTTCATCGGCTGGGGTGGGTCGTTGAATGCCCGAAAGGGTCGGGCAGAAAGGGGCGCAGAGAGTAGTGGCGTCTGTCGGTCTGGCAAGCGGGAATTGGCAGGCAATGCGTTCGGCCCAGGGCTTACGCATCCGGGTGTGAAGGGTTTTTTGCGACAAGATTCCCAAGATGGGCAGGATGAACAGGTCTGAAAAATCCTGTGGATCCTGCAAATCCTGTCCGTCTTGTCCCCCGGCCCGGAGGCGGGCCGCCCCTCGGATGCCCGGCCAGGCGCGGCTGGCCAGCCTTGGCTCCCGATTTCGATTTTTCAGTTTTCCCAGTTCAATTTTCAGTAGTCCGATCCGCATCCCGGCTTTATGGCATGCCCCCACCCATGTTCGCAGGAACCCATACCGCCATCATCACCCCCTTCCGCAACGGCCAGATCGACGAGGAAGCGCTGAAAAAACTGGTCGATTTCCAGTTCGACAACGGCGTGACCGGCGTGGTCCCCTGCGGCACGACCGGGGAATCGCCTACGCTGGATTATGACGAGCATGAACGCGTGGTGAAGCTCACCGCCGAGTTTGCCCGGGGCCGTGGCATTGTCATGGCGGGCACCGGCTCCAACAGCACCCGCGAAGCCGTCGAGATGACCGAGGAGGCCGAGGCCGCCGGAGCCACCGCGATCCTCCAGGTCGCCCCTTACTACAACAAGCCCACTCCAGAAGGCCTGTTCCAGCATTTCAAGGCCGTGGCACAAAGCACCAAGCTGCCGATCATGCTCTACAGCATCCCCGGACGCTGCGGCATCGAGATCGGCCTGGAGGTGCTGGTCCGCCTCGTCGAGACTTGTCCGAACATCTGCGCCATCAAGGAGGCGGGCGGCAATCCCGAGCGGGTGAACCAGATGAAGCAGATCCTGCCCGCCAGCTTTGAAATCCTCTCCGGCGACGACAGCCTGACGCTGCCCTTCATGGCGGTCGGCGCGGTCGGCGTGGTCAGCGTGGCCTCCAACCTGATTCCCCGGCAGATCAGCGACATGGTGAAGCTCGCCCTGGCCGGTGACTACGCCGGCGCCGGAAAACTGCATCACCAGTATTACCCGCTGCTCGCCGCCTTCCTGAAGCTCTCCACCAATCCGATCCCGATCAAGGCGGCGATGTCCCTTGCCGGACATTGCGCCAACGAACTGCGCCTGCCCATGGTCGCCCTGGAGGACGCCAAGCTGGCGGAACTGAAGGCCACCCTCCAGAAGCTGGGCCTGCTCTGATTCTCGGCCCCAGAACGCCTCGCCCGAATGCCCGCCCATATCCGCGCTGTGATCTTCGACTTCGACGGCCTCGTCGTCGATACCGAGAGCACCGGCTACCTGACCTGGAAGGAAATCTTCGACGAACATGGCCACACCCTGCCGGTGGAGCGCTACGCCCAGGTCGTGGGCACGGACTTCAGCACGAGCTACGATCCCCGGCGCGACCTTGAGCAGCTCACCGGCCGCAGCTTTGACTGGGATGCCGTCGAGGTGACCCGGCGCGCCCGTGAGGCCGAGCTGCGGAAAAGCCTGACCACACTCCCCGGCGTGCGTGACCGCCTGGCCGAGGCCCGGCAGCTTGGCATGCGCACAGCCATCGCCAGCAGCAGCCCGCGCTGGTGGATTGACTCCTGGATGGACCAGCTGTCCCTGCACGATCACTTCGACCACTTCTCGACGGTCGATGACACCGGCAAGGTGAAGCCCGACCCCAGCCTCTTCCAGCACGCCGCCGAGAACCTGGGCCTGTCCCCGGACGAGGTGGTCATCTTTGAAGATTCCCTGAACGGCCTCAAGGCGGCCATCGCGGCCCATATGCGCTGCATCGTCGCCCCCGGCCCGATGACACGGCATCTCGACTTCTCCGGCGCCTGGCGGCAGAAGGAGTCCTTAGCACACTTTTCGTTAAGCGATGTCCTGAGCTGGGACTGAACCTGAACCCGGCACCCGATCGTGATGACTCCCCTGCCTCTCGCTGATCGGTACTCTCGCTTCAAAGAATTTGTTTTTTCGGGACTGGAAGAATCCCCCTCGCTGCTCCCCGGCCTGGACGTTCCACTCTCGGAGCTCGACCTGCAGAGCCTTTGGTTCGCCGGGGCTTTTGGCAGGGAGTTTGTCACTCCCGACGGGCAGGCGGTCAAGGTGGTGGACTTTGGTGTCTGGAATTCAGGTGCGGGACCGGATTTCGCGGAATGCGTCATCGAGCATGACGGACGCACCCGCCGAGGAGCCATCGAACTGGA
>CAZXPU010000151.1:0-11730 GCA_964642905.1 uncultured Prosthecobacter sp. | reverse complement strand
ATGGAGCTCAACGTGGCGATGCACGTTTTTTCTCGCCGGGATGAAAAAACGTCAATCCACGCCTCATGTCGCGGCTTTCGTTTTTTAAAGACTGGGCTTTCTTGGGAAGCCGTCTTAACCCACGCCAACCCTCCGAATCATGTCCTCCGGCCTTCCTCCTCTGCGCAGCCCCCTTGATCTCGAGCGCCTGCTTGAATTTGAATTTGTGCGCGCCACGGAAAACGCCGCCCTGGAGGCGGTGCACTGGCTGGGCCGGGGCGAGAAGGAGCTGGCGGACGCGGCGGCCTGCAACGCCATCTACGGAGTCTTCGACATCCTGGACGTGTGCGGCAAGGTGGTGATCGGCGAAGGCATCAAGGACAATGCGCCGGGCATTTTCGTGGGCGAGCACCTGGGCACCTGGAAGCCCGGGGCGCCGCGGTTTGACATCGCTCTCGACCCGATCGACGGCACCACGAACATCGCCAAGGGCACGCCAAACAGCATTTCGGTCATCGCCGCCGCGCAGGTGCCGGAGGGGGCGCCGTGCGCGATGAAGAACATCCCCAGCTTTTACAGTCACAAGATGGCCTATGGACCGGCGGTGAAGAAGGCGCTGGCGGAATCCGGCGGGGATCCGCTGCTGGACCGGCCGTTGGGCGAGGTGATCCAGTTTGTCGCCAAGGTCCTGGACAAGCATGTGCGGGATGTCGTGGTGGTGACCATGGATCGTCCGCGTCATGGCGGCATTCTCCAGGAGGTGCGTGCCAGCGGGGCGGCTCTGCGCATGATCACGGATGGCGACATCACGGCGGCGGTGGCGCCTTCGCTGCCGGAAAGCGGCGTGGACCTGTATGTTGGCATGGGCGGCAGTCCCGAGGCGGTGCTGGCGGCGGCGGCTTTGAAGTGTCTCGGCGGCGACATGGATGTGCGGATGTGGTTTCACAACGAGCAGCATCGCGCCGAGGTGGCCGCCGAGGTGGGGCCTGGCGAGATGAACGCCCTGTGGCGCAGCGACGACCTGGTGCAGGGTGAAAGCGCCCTGTTTTGCGCGACGGGCATCAGTGACAGCCCGCTGCTGCCGGGCGTGCGGATGATCGGGCGGCGGGTGGAAACCTGGAGCATCCTGATGCGCGCCCGCAGTGGCACCGTCAGGAAGATTCACGCCAGTCATGATCTCGATCGCAAGGTCGTGCCGCTCCGCGAGGAGAGGGGATGATAAATGGAAGGCAGAAACTCGAAATCCGAAGTTCGAAGTTCGAATCGGAAACTTGAAACTTCCTTGGTCATTCATTTCCCCCGTGGTCTGACCCTCGCATGAACGCCATGCCCATTGGGGTTGCGCACAGGGATGGCGAAGGTTTCTCGCGTCCTGCCAGGACGCGGTGAAGGTGGGACGTGGGTGTTTGGCGAGGTCCGGTGGTTCTCACTCGCTGCGCTCGCTTCACCACCGGCTGATTTCTTTCGAGCCTCCGGCTCGGCGCCGAGTGGCCCGAAACCCGAAACCCGAAACCTGGAACCTGGAACCTGGAACCCGGAACTCGGGCCTTGGAACTTCCCTGGTCATTCATTTCCCCCGTGGTCTGACCCTCGCATGAACGCCATGCCCATTGGGGTTGCGCACAGGGATGGCGAAGGTTTCTCGCGTCCTGCCAGGACGCGGTGAAGGTGGGACGTGGGTGTTTGGCGAGGTCCGGTGGTTCTCACTCGCTGCGCTCGCTTCACCACCGGCTGATTTCTTTCGAGCCTTCGGCTCGGCGGGAGACGAGGCCTGAAATCTGAAACCTGAAACTCGAAACTTGAAACCTGAAACTCGAAATCCAACCCCGGACTTCGAACTTCGGATTTCGAATGTTGATTGTTTTCAGCACCAGTCCCGGAGCGCCACCAGCTTGGCGTGGGCGGCGCCTCGGTCGATGAGGGATTCGGCGAGGGCCTTGCCAGCCTGCAGGTCGGCAGCCTTGCCGGTGATCACCAGGCCTGCGGCGGCGTTGAGCACCGCGATGTCCCGTTTGGGGCCCTTGTCGCGTCCGCTGAGGATGGTTTCGATGATGGCGGCATTTTCCTGGGCGTCGCCCCCGACCAGATCTTCCAGCCGGGCCTTGGCAAAGCCGAGCTCTCGCGGATCCACCACATCGAAGGAAAGCCGGCCCTCAGTGAGCTTGCAGACCTGGTTTTGACCGAGGGTGGAGAACTCGTCCATGCCGCCGTTGTTCTTGACCGTGCCATGCACCACCCAGGCGGCCTTGCGGCCCAGGGTGCGGAGGATTTCTCCGAAGGAGCGGGTCAGCGCCGGGTCGAAGACCCCGATGAGCTGGTGGTCGGGGCGGGCGGGATTGAGCAGCGGGCCGAGCAGGTTGAAGATGCTGCGCTGGCCCTCGGCTCCGAGGATCTTGCGGGCTTCGACGACAGCCTTGAAGGCGGGATGGTAGCGGGGGGCGAAAAAGAAGCCCAGGCCGATGGTTTCGATGCCGCGCGCCACACGTTCGACTGGCAGGTCGATGCGCACGCCCAGGGCTTCCAGCACATCGGCGCCGCCGGCCTTGCTGGTCACGCCGCGGTTGCCGTGCTTGGTCACGCAGACGCCACCGGCGGCGAGGATGAACATGGCGGTCGTGGAGACATTGAAGAGGTGGAGTTTGTCACCCCCCGTGCCGACCACGTCCAGCATCGGGCCGGGGAGCTTGGAGCGGTCCAGTCCAGGATCGACCGCCAGCTTGAGGAACTCCTTCACGAAGCCGGCGATCTCGTCGGGTGTCTCACCCTTCTGGGCCAGGGCGCGCAGCAGGCTGGCCTTGGTTTCGGCAGACTCCTGTTCATCGACCAGGAAGGCCGAGACTTCCTGAATCTCGCGTTCGGTGAGGACGTTTCCTTCCTTGAGGGATTTGATCAGTGGCTGCATGGGCGGCAATTTTGGAAGCTGACGGGGGGTTTGGCAATCATGGATCGGCAAAGAAGCCGTGGCGAAGCTCCGCGCTTTGGATTGTCAGGTTTTCATGACAGGACATCTCTGCTTGCCTTGACCTTGAGCCTGAGGCCATTTGGGGGTGATCCGACTTTTTGACACCCGCCTTGAACCCCTCCGACTCCCCCATCCTTGGCATTGATCTTGGCACCACCAACTCGCTCGTGGGCGTGGTGGACAGCGGTTTCCCCATCCTGCTGGCGGATGAAGAGGGGTCGCGCCTGACGCCTTCGGCCGTGCATCATGGCCGTGATGGCGGGGTGCTCGTCGGTGCCGCCGCCCTGCGCAGGCGCAGCTTGGAACCAAGCCGCACCGTGACCAGCGTGAAGCGCCTGATCGGGCGGCGTGGCGGGGAGGGGGACTGGCGGCCTCCCTATGACCTGCGCGAGCTCGGCACGTCGCCGGTGGCCGAGTCGGCGGAGATTTTAAAGCGCCTGAAGACCGTTGCTGAACGAGCCCTCGAGCAACCTGTCAGCCGTGCGGTCATCACGGTGCCGGCGTACTTCAACGACGCCCAGCGCAACGCCACGAAGCAGGCGGGTGAGCTGGCTGGACTGACGGTGGAGCGCATTGTCAGCGAGCCCACCGCGGCCGCCCTGGCCTATGGATTGGACAAGCTGGCCGACCGTCAAAAGATCGCCGTCTATGACCTGGGCGGCGGCACCTTTGACATCAGCGTGCTGGAGATGCGCGAGGGCGTTTTTCAGGTGTTGAGCACCGCCGGTGACACCCAGCTGGGCGGCGATGACCTGGATCGTGCGCTGGCGGCAAGGATCGCGCCCGAAGGGGCTGACCCGAGCCGGTTTGTCGAGGCGGCCGAGGCGGCGAAAAAGCGGCTTTCCACCGAGGACAGCACGCGCATCGAGCTGCCGTTTTATGATGGCAGGAACAGCCTGTCCGTGGAGGTCTCGCGGGCGGAGCTGGAGAAGATCATCCGACCCCTGATTGAAAGGACCCGCGCCCATTGCCTGCGGGCCTTGAGCGACGCCGGAGTGAAGGCTGAGGAGCTGGATGAAGTGGTGCTGGTGGGCGGCAGCACGCGCATCCCTTTGGTTCGGCAGTATGTGGCGCAGCTTTTCGGGCGCGAGCCGAACACCTCCCAGAATCCCGATGAAGCCGTGGCCCTGGGGGCGGTCATCCAGGCGGGCATTCTCAGTGGCAGCCTGCGCAACGTGCTGCTGCTGGACGTGACGCCTCTCTCCTTGGGGATCGAAACCTTTGGCGGGCTGATGAACGTCATCATTCCCCGCAACAGCACCATCCCCTGCAAGGCGGGCGAGATGTTCACCAACGCCGTGGCGAACCAGCAGGACATGCTCATCCGGGTGCTTCAGGGCGAGCGCGAACTGGCGAAGGACAACTGGGAGCTGGGGCGCGTGGTCGTGCCGTTTCCACCAGGAGCCAAGGGCAGCGCCCGGGTGGGCGTGCAGTTTTCCATCGACGCCAACGGCATCCTGCAGGTTCTGGCCCGCGACACCGTGACCGGCCTGGACACCGTTTTGGAGATTCAAAACACCGCCGTCGATGTTGACGATGAACGCGTGGAGCAGATGATCGCCGAGAGTGTCGAACATGCGTTTGAGGACATGAACGAGCGCGTGTGGACCGAGGCGAAGCTGAAGGCCGAGGAGCTGCTGCCCGCTGTGCAGGCCGCCCTGGAGCAGTTTGGCGACGCGGTCACGGCCGAGGAGCGTGCCGTCATCGAGCAGGCCGCCGCCGGGGTGAGGTCGCTGCTGGAGGCCCCGGTGCATGACGCCACCTCCCTCAAGAAGGCCAATGCCGCCCTGGATGATGCGACCCAGGAGCTGGCCGTCCGCCTTGTGGAGAAGGCCATGGAGGAATCCCTGGCACGCAGGGGCCTGGTTTAAGCTGGGCGGGCCGGGGCGCAATCGTCCCGGGAGAAGCAACATTTTCTCGACAGAATCGCGGCTTCCGTCGTTTGTTTCTGATCCCACCCATGAAGTTTCTGATCCGCGCCGCTGCGTTCTGTCTTTTCGCCTTCACCTTCGCCCAGGCCGAGTGGCCCCAGGCGAAGAGCGACCTGAAGTCTGACATCAAGGCCACGTTCGGCCAGTTGGAGAACGGCCTGCGTTACGTCATCCTGCCGAACCAGGAACCTCCCGGGCGCGCCAGCATCCGGCTTTACATGGATGTCGGCTCGCTGATGGAGGAGGATGATCAGCAGGGCATGGCGCACTTCCTGGAGCACATGGCCTTCAATGGCAGCCGGCATTTCCCAGGCGGTGAAATGGTGGAGTATTTCCAGCGCCTGGGCATGGGCTTCGGCGCGGACACCAACGCCCACACCTCCTTCAAGGAGACGGTTTACATGCTGGAGCTGCCCAAGGTGGAGCCGAAGTACATCCTCGAAGGCCTGCAGCTCTTCCGGGATTATCTCGACGGCATGAACCTGGGCGAGAAGGAGATCGACAAGGAGCGCGGCATCATCCTGAGCGAGAAGCTGAGCCGTGACAGCATCGAGTATCGCACGCAGATCGCCGGCTATGAGTTTGCGCTGCCGGATTCCATCCTGCCGCGTCGCCTGCCGATCGGCATTGAGAAGACGCTGAAGACCATGGGCAGGCAGCGTTTTGTCGACTTCTACAAGAAGTGGTACACCCCGAAGCGCGCGATGATCGTGGCCGTGGGCGACTTCCCGGACGTGGCCCTGGTGAAGCGTGAGATTGAAAACAACTTCAAGGATGCTGCTCCTGCGGGTGAAGACGCGGTGGATCCCAACCTGGGCAAGATCAGCACCGGACGCGGCATCATCGCCCGCCTGCACACCGAGATGGAGGCCAAGGCGCTGGACATCTCCGTTGAGATCGTGCGTCCGGCGAAGAACAAGCCTGACACTGCGGCCACGCGCCGTGAGAAAATGGTGCGCGACCTCGCTGACGCGATGCTGAACCAAAGGTTCTCCAAGCTGGCGAAGGAGGAGGGTACGCCGATCCTTGGGGCGGAGTCCTACAGCTATGAGTACCTGGAGTTTGTCGAGGTGGTCGGTGCCATGGCGCAGTGCGCCCCGGAAAACTGGCGGAAGGCTCTGGGGCTGGTGGAGACCGAGGTGCGCCGCGCCGTGCAGCATGGTTTCACCGACGCCGAGTTTGCCGAGGCCAGGGATTCGCTGGTGAAGGCCGTGGAACTGCGCGCCGCCCAGGCCGACTCCCGCAAGTCGCGCGACCTCGCCAGCGGGCTGGTCAGCGTGCTGGCCGCGAAGAAAGTCTTCACGCATCCCATGGAGGACCTGCTCCGCGTCAAGATGGCCGTTGCGAACCTGACCCAGGAGGAGTGTCACAAGGCCTTTGTGGAAAGCTGGAACAGCGAGGACGTGCAGATCTTCCTGGGCGGCAAGCTCAAGCTGGAGGGTGACGCGCCAGCCCAGATCATCGCCGCCTACAAGGCCAGCCAGTCGGGACCTGTCGAGGCTCCGAAGAAGGAGGAGACCGGCAGCTTCACCTACACGAACTTTGGTCCTGCGGGCAAGGTCACCTCGGAGAAGCTGGTCGGGGAGCTGGAGATCACCCAGGCGGTGTTTGCCAACCAGGTTCGCGTCAACATCAAGCCGACGCCCTTTGAAAAGGGCACGGTGCGGGTCACCCTCAACTTTGGCGGCGGCAAGCTGGTGGCTCCGAAGGACAAGCCCGGCCTGGTTCCTTTTGCCCAGAGCACCTTCATCCTCGGCGGCCTGAAGGCCCACAGTGCCGATGATCTGCGCCGTCTTTTCGCCAGTAAGACGGTGAGCATGGACTTCAATGTCGCCGACGAGGCCTTTACCCTGAGCGGTCGCACCACCCCGATGGATCTTGAAGCCCAGCTGCAGCTGCTGACGGCCTTCCTGGTCGCCCCCGGCTATCGTGAGGAGGCGGAGCGTCAGTTCCGGCAGAACCTGGAGCCGATGTACATCCAGCTTGCCCACACGGCGGAAGGCATCATGAATGACAAGGTGGTGGCGCACATCCACAGCGGAGATTTCCGCTTCGGCTTCCCGTCCAGGGCCGAGATGGAAAAACGCAGCCTCGCCGAGCTTGCCGAATGGCTGAAGGCACCGCTCGCTTCCGATTACCTGGAGGTCAGCATCGTCGGTGACGTTGCTCCCAAGGCGGCCCTGGAAGCCGTTGGCAGGACGCTCGGCGCGCTGCCGGCACGTGCTGCTCAGAAGCCAGCCTATGCCCAGGAGCGTCAGGTGGCCTTCCCGGCACCCGGTTCCGAGACGCTGAAGTTTGAAACCGAAATTCCCAAGGCCGTGGCCGCCCTTTACTGGCCGACGGGTGACATGCTGGACATCAAGCGCACCCGCCGTCTCACCCTGCTCGGCTCCATCCTCGACGATCGTCTGAGGGTGAAGGTTCGCGAGGAGCTGGGGGAAACCTACAGTCCCGCCTGCTACCATGTCGCCAGCGACACCTTCACCGGTTATGGCTACATGACCGCGATGATCGAGTGCAAACCCGAGCAGGCCGCGCCGATCAGCGAGCTGGTGACCAAGATCGCCGATGAACTCGCGGGTGGTGAGATCAGCGATGACGAGTTTGACCGCGCCAAGAAGCCGATCCTTTCCCAGCTTGAGCAGATGCGTCGCGACAACCGTTACTGGGCGCAGAACGTTGTGCGCAACTGCCAGGAGCACCCGGAGCGGATCCAGTGGAGCAAGGAGCTCGTCTCCGACTTCACCGCGATCAGCAAGGCGGATGTCAGCAAGCTGGCGAAGGAATACCTTGGCAAGGCGCGTGCCGTCGGGGTGAACGTCCTGCCCGAGGTGAAAAAGTGACCCGGCCATCGATCTTCCCATGACAGGCCAAGTTTGCCGTGACGAAAATATCGTCAGGTTCGTTGTAACTGAAGCCCTGTCGTGGTGTATGCTTCATGCGCATCCCGGCGCGCCCCCTTTTCATGCCTTCTCTCGAATCCAGACTCACTGCTGCCATCTGGGGGCAGTTCCTTGGCGACGCTGCGTCGCTTGGAGCGCACTGGATTTATGACCTTGAGGAGATGAAAAAGAAGTTTCCCGGGGGTGTGCAGGGGTTTGAGACGCCTGCTCCTGGGCATTACCATGAGGGCAAGCAGGGCGGTGACCTGACTCATTACGGGGATGCGGCCCTGCTGGTGCTCGAGTCCCTTGCCGCCTGCGGAGGCGAGTTTCGTGAGTCGGACTTTGGCGTTCGGTTCACAGGGTTCTTTGGCAGCAGCATTTGCAAAAGCTACCGGGATCACGCCACGCGTGAGACCCTGGAAAGGATGGCCGCCGAACCGGACAACTTCCAGAATGGAGCCTACGACGACCAGCCTGCGACCGTGACTCGCCTGGCCCCGGTTGTGGTGGCGTATCACAAGAGGTCGCTGGAGGAGATGCTGGACGCCGTCCGGCGACTGACGCTGCTGACCCAGAATCATCCCACGGCGCTTGGTTGCACCGCCGCCCATGCAGTGCTGCTGCGCCAGCTTCTGGAAGGGCTGCCTTTCATGACCGCCTTTGAAAACACGCGCAAGTCACGCGAGGTCAGCTGCGATGGTTCGGACTACTTCGAGTTTGCCCACATGCTGCGGGAATTTGACGCGGAAACTGCGACGGGCCGTTTCGGGCAGGGCTGCCCGCTGCCGCAGACCCTGCCATCCGCCCTGCATGCGGCCTGCCGGCATCATGTGGACTTCACCACCGCCATCCTGGCCACGCTGCGCGCCGGTGGCGACAGCGCCGGGCGTGCGGCAATGATCGGCGCCTGGATGGGGGCGGTGCATGGCATGGAGGGCATTCCCGCGGAATGGCTGTCCAGGCTGAACGCTCGTGAACGCATCCAGAAGGCCCTCGACCAGCTTTACGCCAGGCTGGGCTTGGAATGGCAGGCCTGAGCCGTGCCAAGTCGAGAGCGGTCAGTCGTCGCCATCCACGCGGGAGATGCCCTGGTAGAGCTCGGGAAAACGACGTTCCAGGGACTTCGGGGTGATGTGGCCGATGAGCTGGGCCATGCTCCACTCCGCCAGTCCCCAGTATTCGGTGGGCAGTGCCATGATCACCGTGCTGCAGGTGGGCATCCTGGCAACATGGGCACGAGCCAGAAGGCGTTCAGCGAATTCATGCAGGCCGGGATTGTGCCCGAACAGCATGACGTGCTGCCAGCTTTCGTCGAATTGACGGACGACCTCCAGAAGGGTGTCCGCCTCCGCCAGATAAACACGGGAGTCGAGAAGCAGATGCTCGGTCGGCAGGGCAAAGGATTCGCGCACGATCTGAGCGGTGCTCAAGGCGCGCAGGGCGGTGCTGCTGACGAGGCGGTCCGGCTTGGGGAGCAGAGCAGGGGAGCCGCCCGCTCCGAAGTAGGTCTTGTGCAGGAAGGCCGCCACGGCCGGAGCCGCTTTTTTGCCCCGTTCATTCAAGGCACGGTCATGATCCGCCAAGCCGGGCTGGTCCCAGCTCGATTTGGCGTGTCGGATGACGGTGAGGTACTTCATCGAGGGCGGAAGTGGCGCGCTCTGTGACACGTCAGGCGAAGTGTGTCAATCCAGGTTATTCACAGGAAAAACAAGGGCAGCCCCAGAGGTTCCCCGCTTTGACCCTTGCCCGCGTTTCCTTCTGATTATAGATTTTACAACGCTAATGATCCTCTGCCTCGAATCCTCCCTCCTCGGCGGCCACCTTTCCAATGAAGTTCCCGGTCTGGTGACCGGCCAGCTTCATCTTGCCGGGGTGAGCAGGCCGGTGCGGGTGGAACTGGTGGGAAACTTCATGCGTGACATCGCCGGCTGCCGGGTGGATTTCCACAATCCGCTCCCGAATGCCAACCTGGATGATGTGGCCTGGATCTCGCAGTCCCAGGTGGGTTTCACCGGCGTGATGACCGCTTCCAACCGTGTTTCGCGCCTGCCCCGCCGCCGGAGGGCGGGCGACAGCGTGCTTCCCGATCCCGCCGGGCTGAAAAACCTGCTGTTCTTCGAGTGGTTCAACGAGCAGGCGCAGCGGATTCTCATTCAATCTTGGCACCTTCAACTCCGTGTCAGCGCCCCCCAGTGGCCGTTGAGCGCCGAGGAGGAGGCCCTGCAGCTTCGTCAGGCTCGTGCCCGCAGGAAGCATTTTCTACTCTCCTCGCGCGATGCCGAAGCAGGCGGTGCCACGGCCCTGCATGCGCCGGGCATGGCGGATCCGTTTGAACCCATGACGGTGGCGGGAAACCCCTTTGCCGATTTTGACGAGCCGGAGGCCAGGCCCACGACGACGGGCAAGGCCGACAAGGGGGCCGCGGATCCCGGTAAGCGGGCGGTGGCTCTGGCCCGGGAGTTGAAGCGCTTTGAGCAGCTTCTGGCTGACACCCATGAAGTGCGCAACCGCCCCGCAGTCGTGCAGCTGCTCTCCACCGTGGCGGACCTTTCCGCGCATCTGGTGCACATCCTCAAACGCTTTTCCGTGCAGGACAAGTCAGGCTGGCGATACCTGGTGGTGGATCTCGAGCAGTCGCTGCCGCTTTTTTCCGCCGCCCTGAACGCCACCGACCGGCTCGTCCAGCAGTCCACGCCGGGTACGGACAGAAACTGGCTGGGCCATGTCCAGGCCAGCCTGCTGAACATCGAGCTGCGCATGCGCGAGCTGCTCATCCAGCTGCGCTGAAGCCGGGGCGACGCCGTTCTTGCATGGCGTGAAAACCGGCTCTAGTGCGGCGCAATCATGGTGCGACTCACAGTTCTTGGCAGCGGCAGCTCGGGCAATTGCGCCATCGTGTCCACGCCCCGCACCACCTTGCTGGTCGATGCCGGTCTGAGCGCCAAGCAGATCTGCCTGCGGCTTGAGGCGGCGGGCTTTTCCCTCGGGCAGATCGACGGCATCCTGCTCACGCACGAACACCAGGATCACACGGGCGGCCTGGAGGTGCTCAGCGGCAAACGCGACCTCTGCCTCTACGCCACAGCCCTGACCCAGGAGGCGCTGCTGGGCAGCCTGAGGTTCCGCGGCAGGCCGGGCTGGAAGGTGATGTGCACTGGCAGCGCCTTCGACATCCAGGACCTTCGGGTCGAGTGCTTTCCCGTGCCTCATGACGCCGTTGATCCAGTCGGGTTCGTCATCGCGGACAAGGAGTCGAGGCTCGGTCTGCTGAGTGACGTCGGCTACGTGACCAACCTGATCAAGGACCGCCTGAAGGCCAGTGACAGCCTCTTCATCGAGGCGAATTACGACAGCCAGCTGCTCGACGCCGACACCAAGCGCCCCTGGGCGACCAAGCAGCGAATCAGCTCGCGTCACGGGCATCTTTCCAACGACCAGGCCGCCGAGCTTTTGGAGGCCGTGGCGCATCCCGACCTGCACCATGTCGTGCTCGGGCATCTGAGCGATGACTGCAACGATCCCGACCGCGTGGTGAAGCGCATGCAGGAATCCCTGCATCGAGTGGGGGTCAAGGACACACGCGTTCTCTGTGCCGAGCGCCATCAGGTGACCGGCACCGTGGAGGTCGCCAGACGCCGCACCGGGCCCGTTTCTCCGGCCCCGGCCGAGGTCGTCACAAGTCAGATGAGCCTCTTTCAGTAAACTGCTTTCGCGCGCCTAACCGCTGATGAAATTCCGCCTTTTAGACCTCCAGTTTCACGTCCTGCCGATGCAGACACGTTTTCCGTTTCGGTATGGCATCGCGAGCCTGACGGCGCTGCCGCACCTGTTTGTGACGGCCGTGCTTGAGGTCGACGGCAGGGAGGTCTGCGGCATCACCTCCGAAGGCCTGGCGCCCAAATGGTTCACCAAGCATCCCGACACCTCGCTCGAGCAGGACCTGGCCGAGATGCTGGCGGTGATCCAAAACGCC
>CAZXPU010000150.1:0-11924 GCA_964642905.1 uncultured Prosthecobacter sp. | reverse complement strand
CCCAGTGGTCTAGCTCATCAAAACGACATGAAAAGTCTTTTCTACAGAGCAACTCAACATCATCGAGATAAACAAAGTCGTGCAAAGGTATAAAAGTCTTCATTCATTTTGGTGCCAACTTTAATTTCCTTCACCCAAACAAGCTCATCTGCCCCGCGTCCTCATCGCTACGCGCTTTCTTGCGGGCCTTGGCGGGCACGCTGGTGGCCACGGGGATGTCTTTGACGCTCTCGGCGGGCTGGTGGCCGGACTCGAGCTGCTGGAGGACTTCCTTGGCGCGGTTGATGACGTTTTCGGGAAGGCCGGCGAGGCGGGCGACCTGGATGCCGTAGCTTTTCTCGGCGCAGCCGGGCAGGATCTTGCGCAGGAAGATGATCTGGTGGTTCCACTCCTTCACGGCGACGTTGTAGTTCTTCACGGCGCCTCGGCTCTGGGCCAGGGCGGTGATCTCGTGGTAGTGGGTGGCGAAGAGGCAGCGGGCGCCGATGTGGTCGTGCAGGTGCTCGGCGACGCTCCAGGCGATGCTGAGTCCGTCGAAGGTGCTTGTGCCGCGGCCGATCTCGTCGAGGATGACGAGGCTGCGTTCGGTGGCGTTGTTGAGGATGAGCGCGGTCTCGTTCATCTCGACCATGAAGGTGCTCTGGCCGCGCGCGATGTCGTCGCTGGCGCCGATGCGGGTGAAGATGCGGTCGACGAGGCCGATCTCGGCGCTGGCGGCGGGCAGGAAGCTGCCGATCTGCGCCATCAAGGTGAGCAGGGCGGTCTGGCGCAGGTAGGTGCTCTTGCCTGCCATGTTCGGGCCGGTGATGAGGATGAGGCGGCTTTCCTCGGGCTCGAGCGTGACGTCGTTGGGCACGAAGCGTTCGCCGCTGGTGAGGTTCTGATCGAGCACCGGGTGGCGGCCTTCGCGGATGAAGAGGTTGCGCGACTCGTTGAGGACGGGACGGGTGTAATTGAAGAGGCGCGCAGTTTCCGCGAGGGAGGCGAGGGTGTCGAGCACGGCGATGGCGCCGGCGGTTTCCTGGATCTGCGCGAGGTGCTGCAGGACGCGGCCGCGCAGCTCGATGAACTGCTCGTACTCGAGCGCCTTGCTGCGCTCCTCGCTGCCGAGGATCTTGTCCTCCATGCGCTTCAGCTCGTCGGTGATGTAGCGCTCGCCGTTGACGGTGGTCTGCTTGCGGTGGTAGTCGGCGGGCACGCTGTCGACGTTGGCCTTGGTGATCTCGATGAAGTAGCCGAAGACAGCGTTGTACTTGATCTTGAGGCTCTTGATGCCGGTGCGTTCGATCTCGCGGTTCTGAAGGTCGGCGATCCACTGGCGGCCGAGGGTGGAGGCGTTGCGGAGCTCGTCGAGCTCGGGCAGCCAGCCTTCGCGGAAGACGCCGCCCTCCTTGATCTGCATGGGCGGTTCATCGGCGATGGCGCGCTGGATTTCCGAGGCGATGCCGGTGAGGTCGTGAAGAGGATCCGCCAGCAGGGCGGGTATGGAGGACTGCTCGGACAGCAGGGTTTTCAAGGCTGGCACGACCTCCAGCGAAACGGCGAGGGCCTGCAGGTCGCGGCCGTTGCCGCTGCCCTGGCTGAGGCGGCTGCTGGTGCGTTCGAGGTCGCGGACCTCCTTGAGCAGGGTGCGCACCTGGCTGAGGAGCATGGGCTCTTCGAGGAAGGCGGCGATCACTTCCTGGCGCTGGGTCAGGGCGTCGAGATCGCGCAGCGGGTGGAGGAGCCAGTGGCGGAGGCGGCGGCCGCCCATGGGCGTGCAGGTGCGGTCGAGGGCGCTGAGGAGGGTGTGCGCGCCGCCGCCGCGGGCGCTGACGAGCTCGAGGTGGCCCTGGCTGGCGGCGTCGATGAGCACCACGTCATGGGTTTGACCGACGCGCAGGCGCCGGATGTGGTCGACGCTGCGGCGGAGCTGGAACTGGAGGTATTGAAGCACGGCCCCGGCGGCGCAGAGGGCGGCGGTGAGGTCCTGGCAGCCGAAGCCGTCGAGCGACTGCACCTGGAAGTGCTGGGTGAGGCTGTGCTGCGCCTGGTCGAGCAGGAAGAGATAGCCTTCCACGCCGAGGGCGGCGGCGGGCTGGCCGAGGGCTTCGAGCAAATCGCGCTGGTCTTCACTGACGAGCAGCTCGCTGGGTTGAAGGCGTTCCAGTTCATCGGCGAGCTCGGCGGCGTCCTTGAACTCCGCGACCTCGAATTCGCCGGTGGTGTGATCGACGCAGGCGAGGCCGAACCTCTGGCGGTCGCGGAAGACGGCGGCGAGGTAGTTCGGGCGGTTGGAGTCGAGCAGGTTGGTGTCGGTGACGGTGCCGGCGCTGAGGATCTGGGAGATCTGGCGTTCGACGAGCTTGCCGGGCACGGGGTCGGTGGTTTGTTCGGCGATGGCGACGCGTTTGCCGCCCTTGATGAGCCTGGCGATGTAGCCCTGGGCGGCGTGGTAGGGCACGCCGCACATGGGGATGCCGTTCCGTTTGGTGAGGGCGACGTTGAGGATGGGCGCGGCGGTCTTGGCGTCCTCAAAAAACAGCTCGTAGAAGTCGCCCAGACGGAAGAACAGCAGCACATCCTCCGGAAGCTCCCGCCGCATGGCGAGATACTGCTTCATCATGGGTGTGGGGGCGGCGGCGGCGGAGTCGGACATCGTGCGGGGGCGGCACGGTCAAGAGGGGCGGAGACAGGTCAAGCAGTGGGTCAGGCCTGGAAGGCGAGCGGCACGCCGCCCTGGCGTGCGGAGGCCAGGCAGGCGTCGAGGACCTGCTGCGTGAGCAGGCTGATGCGCGGCCAGTGCGGGTCCAGCCTGCCGGAGAGCACGAGGCTGGAGAAGGTCTGGAAGAGGCCGGACTCCTGGGAGCCGGGGGCGTTGTTGCTGGGTTCGTTGAGGGTTTCGATGTGATGCCCGCCAAGCATGTCGGCGCGGCAGCGGTCGAGCACGAACTGGCTGCGGGTGAGGCTGAACTGGGTGTGCGCGGCGGAGAAGGGCAGCACGAAATCGGAGACTTGAAGCAGGGCCTTGTCGCCGCTGACCACGGCCCACTGGGCGTTGGCGGCGGTGAAGGAGCAGTGGAAGGAGGCGCTGGCGCCGCCGGCAAAGGTCAGCGTGCCGGAGAAGGCGAGCGGCACGGGGGCGACACCATCACCGGCCTGAACTTCGGCCTGGATGCTGCCGGTGACCTGGACTGGCGCGGCAAAGTTCATGGCCCAGAGGGTGAAGCGCAGGCAGTACCAGCCGAGGTCGCCGAGGCAGCCGAGCGGTTCGAGGCTTCCGTGGGCGCGGATGTTGGACTGGGCGAAGGAGTCGTCGGCAAGGAAGCTGAACTGCGAGGCGATGTGGCGGATGCGACCGACCTCGTGGTCGACGACCTCGCGCAGCCGACGGAGGCGCTGGCCGTGCATGAACATGACGCCGTCCATGAACTGCACGCGATGCCGGTCGCAGGCGGCGAGGATTTCCTGCACGTCGGCGCTGTCACAGCCCACGGGTTTCTCGACCAGGACATGCTTGCCGGCGGCGGCGGCGCGCAGGACCCACTCCTTGCGCAGGCCGGTGGGCAGGGGGATGTAGACGGCGTCGATGTCGGGCCTGGCGAGCAGGGCTTCGTAGCTGTCCATGGCCTCCGGCAGGGCCGGGTGCGGGGCGGAGGACTGGCATTCCTCGATGAAGGCGCGGGCCTTGGCGAGGTCGCGGCTGGCGACGGCGACGAGGGTGGCGTTGCCGGCGTCGCGGATGGCCTGCCAGTTTTTGCGGGCGATGAAGGCGGCGCCGAGGATGCCCCAGCGGCATGTTTGGGTGGTCATAAGGCGCGCAGGCTAACGGGGCGTGCGCGCCTTGCCAAGCAACACCTCAGGAGCCCGGGCTGAGAAGCACCTTGCCGGAGTCCTTGGGGCTGGTGGTGGGCGTGGTGCTGCCGTCGGCTTTGGGCAGGGCGTCGCGGAGGAAGAAGCCGACGCCGGAGAGGGTGCCGTTGTCGTTCACGATGAGGCCCTGGTAGTCCACTTTGCGCGAGACCTGGGGGCGGGTGGGAGGAGCGGGGCGGGGGTCGCTGTCCTTGGTGGTGTAGCTGCCCTTGAAGGCGCCGGTGGCCGGGGTGAGCGAGAAGCTGACATTCTTCAAGTTAGGCTTGTTCACCGTCGTGCTGCCGCCGGCCTTGACGGCGAGTGTCACATCGGCCTGCACCGGCAGGGGGTCTTCGCCCAGGGTGGTGTCGAAGTGGAGGGCGGCGTTGGCGGGCGGGGTGCCGGTGGCGGCGGAGAGGCTCATGGGGATGGTTTTGGAATCCGGGCCGGTGTAGGACCTGCCAAAGGCGTCGAGGGAAAGCGGACCAAAACCTGAGGCGTAAATGCGGTTTTTCTTCGGATCACTCGCAGGCCGCAACCAGCTCACGATGCCCTGGATGTTGGGCGAGGTGAGGGGGTTGGGAAGGGAGAGCACGGAAAGCACGCTGCCCTTGATGGGGGTGGTGTAGAGCGTCTGGTAGAGGGGCACCTCGCCCATGGGGCTGATGAAGGCGCTGCAGGTGAAGCCTTCGCCGTCGGCAAGGCGTCCGGCGGTCAGGGAGCCGCCCTTGGCATCGACGGTGATGGAGCCGAAGCCGTGGCCGCGCGGGACGTTGCCTTCATCGGCGGAGGTGCGGATGCCGAAGGTGAAGTAGCCCTTGAAGTCGTCCGAGGATTCCGGGGGCAGCCATTTGTTGCGCCAGGCAAAGAACTGCCCGCGTTCTTCAACTGCCGAAGTCGTGGGATCCTCGTCCCCGGCATCTTCAATCCGCAACGAAAAGATCAACGCTGAGCCAAGGTGGCGGGGCTTCAGGGAAAACATCAGGTAGGTCATCGTGCCAGGCGGGACGTTGTAGACATCGACGATGCCATTGAAGCTCAGCGTGTCTGGTCCGATGACGGCCTTGCCGGAGTAGGAGCCGGTGGGCTGGATGGTGAAGTCGATGCGGCCTCCGGTGTCGCCGCCAAGCTGGGAGCCCCGGTGAACCAGGCCGGTGAAGGAACCCGCGACGCCATCGGGCAGGGGCTTGATGAGCAGGCGTGTCTTCAGCGTCGCCTTGCCGAATTCATTGCCCGCAATGAAGGTGATCTCATCCCCCTGGACCTGATTCCTGCTGGGCGTGGTGGGCTTGCCGCTGATGACGCCGGTTTTGGCATCCAGGCTGAGTCCGGGCGGCATCCTGCCGGAAAACGAGTTCGGACGTTGAAGCGGTCCGGCGGGCACGGGGATAAACGTTTGGTAGGCCTCGCCGACCCTGGCCTCCTGCATGCTGAGGTCGATGCCGTCGTAATTGGGAGGCAGGCTGACGACCTGAAGACGGATCGGACCGATGCGGGCCGAGCCTGGCGGCGTGAAGAAATAGTCGCCAGCATCGTCCTGCGTGAGTTGCTTGATGACGAGCTTGTTGGTCGTGGCGCCGCTGATGCGGGTGCCATTGACCACAGGCTGCTCGACTCCTTTGTCCCATTGGACCGTCGGTGGAAGATTGGAGGAGGCGACGAAGCTGAACGTGGCGGTTTTGCCCTCGCCGACGACGAGGGGGTGGATGCTGGTGTTGTTGTCAAAGACGACGACACTCACGCTCTGAATGACGGTCCGTCCGGGATTCTTCACCTTGACGGTGTAGGTGCCGGCGTCCGCGAGGGTCACGGAAGGAAGACTCAGGACGGGCGTGGTGACGACGGGCTTCAGCGGTTTGTTGTCCTTGAGCCATTCATAGGAGATCGGCCCGGGGCCGGTGGCGGTGGCGTCTAGAAGGAGACCGCTTTCACTGTGCAAAGGCAGCACCACGGGACTGGTGGGCAGAGGCGTGGTGATTGTGGGAGGATCGATCTGGTTGCTGAGGGTGAGGCTCCAGGTGATCTCTTCGACCGTGAGTGCCGTGGGGTCGCGCCTGACCCAGGGTGTGGGATCGCGCACGATGGCCTTCACCTTGTGGCTGCCGTTGCCGATGTCTTCGCTGGCGATGTTGAAGGTGGCGGCGGTTTCACCCTCCTGTTCGACATTGTCCACCAGCCAGCGCACGGTCAGTGCAGGCCCGGTGGAGGGGGACTTGAGGGTGAGGCCGAAAGACAGGGGTTGCTTGGTGGAGACGGTTTGACTCAACGCAGCGGGAGTCTGGGCGTCGATCAGGGAGATCTTGCTGTAGTAGGTGAGGATGAAGGCCTCGCGGGTCACGCTGCCGGGCGGCTGGAGCAGGTTGCGCATGAGGGCGTTGTCGTGGGGGCGATACCAGCCGGTGGCGCGGTAGTTGGCACCTTCGAAAAGCCCGACCACGGGGTCGGCGTAGGCGGGGTCGAACTCTGGCGTGGGCAGCGGCGTGGTGGGCTGGATCCAGACGTTCCAGCGAATCTGGGAGCGCTGGGTCTTGGCGGTGGCGTTGGGGTATTCGGTGGCGGGGTAGCCGGCGTAGGCGTCGTCATATTCGTCCGTCAGCTTGGCGAAGGAGTGGCCGAGCTCATGTTCGAGGATGCCGGCGCTGTATTCGTCGGTGGTCGTCAGGGCCAGAGGGCCGCCGCTGCCGCCATATTTTGAGTCGTTGATGAGGATGATCGGGATGTCGTATTCGGGAACGTGCTTGTTGAGCAGGCTGTAGGCGCGGCTGCTGCCGGTGCCGGCCAGGGTGTTGAGCTGGGGGATGCCGGGGGTGTTGAAACCGGTTTGAAAATAGGTGTCCCGGGCGATGCCGCTTTCGCCATTGTCCGTGCCGGACTGGTTGGAGGCGATCTCGATCCGGTAGATGTTGCAGTAGGAGCGGTAGCGGACCCAGGGTTCCTTGGTGAAGAGAAAATCCACACAGGCCTGCACATCGGAGGCGAAGGTGCCCATCTGGCTGCTGGTGTAGCCTTCGGAAAGGAAGACCAGGTTGAGCCGGGTGCCGCGCGAGCCGTTTTCCTCGACTGTGGCCAGGGTGGAGGTCTGGGCCTGGAGGGCAGCGGCTCCGAACAGCCAGGGGGTGACCAGGAGCAGGATGAAGGGGATTTTCATGAGGAGGGAAGCGGGATGGAGCCGAGGCTGCCTTCGAGGGGCGTCTCCCCGGGCTGGATGATGCGGGAGATGTCGAGACGCACGGCGCCTTTCACCCTCGGCATCCGCACCTGGAAGACCACGGGGCCGGCGACGGTGTAGTTCACCGGCTTCGAGCTGCCGGTCTGCGGATCCAGCACGGCGCAGAGATGGTCAGGCGCAGGCAGCAGCTCTTCGGCCAGGATTTGGTTGTCAGCCGACATGAGGCGGCAGCGCAGCATGCCGGACCACTCCTCAGGCTTCCGACGTTTCGGGGCGAAGTCACCCTCGAGGTCCTGCTGATCCACCAGCGTCAGGCGGCCCTGGTCGAGGCTGAGCATGTAAGCGCGTTTGAAGCGCGGTCCCGACTTGCGGTCGTCGAGGCGGGGCCGGGGTTCGGAAGGCGGCGCCGGAGGTGAGGCGGGGGCGGCGGTGGTGATGAGCGGCTCGAGGGCTGGCGGCGGCGTGGCCGGGCCTGAAGGGCGAGCGGTGACCGCCTCAGGCGAAGCGGGTTCTGCGGAGGCGGCGGAGGAGTGGTCGCGCAGGCCGTTCCAGGTCAGCAACCCGGCGAGGAGGCAGAGGATCAAAACCGTCACAGGCCGACGCATGCGGACGAGACTGCCACACCCGAGCTGCGGATACCAGCGCAAATCCTGCTGCGCGCTTGCACATCCGCCCGGTCCCGTGACAAAGTCACTCTCCGCCATGAAAAACACCTCGCGCCGTCATTTCCTCCAGCTTGCCACCACCGCCTTCGCCGCCGTTTCCGCCGCGCCGGTCCGTGCGGAGAAGAAGGAGCCCTTCAAGATCTCCCTCGCCGAATGGTCATTGAACAAGCGCATGTTCAAGAAGAACGGCGCCGAGCCGCTCGACCATCTCGACTTTGCCAAGACCGCGCGCAGCTTCGGCATCGACGGCGTGGAGTACGTGAACCAGATGTTCTTCGACAAGGCCAAGGACGCCGCCTACCTGGGTGAGATGAAGAAGCGCCAGGAGGGTGAAGGCGTGACCGGCCTGCTCATCATGTGTGACCGCGAGGGCAACCTCGGCGACTCGGATGAGGCGAAGCGTTCCACGACCATCGAAAACCATCTCAAGTGGCTTGACGCCGCCGCGACGCTTGGCTGCCACAGCATCCGTGTGAACGCCGCCAGCAATCCCAAGCTCAGCTTTGAGGAGCAGATGAAGCTGGCCGCCGACGGCCTGCACCGCCTCTGTGTCGAGGCGGACAAGCGCGGCCTGTTTGTCGTCGTGGAAAACCATGGCGGCCTCTCCAGCAATGGCCTCTGGCTCACCGGCGTCATGCGTGCGGCGGACCATCCCCGCGTCGGCATCCTGCCGGACTTCGGCAACTTCTACACCGACCGCGCCAAGGGCGAGCTCTACAACCCCTACAAGGGCCTGCGTGAATTCATGCCCTGGGTGAAGAAGGGCATGAGCGCCAAGGCCTACGACTGGGACACCGGCGCCGGCAAGTTTTACACCGAGGACCGCCGCGAAGGCCGCGAGATGTCCCTCGACTATCAGCGCCTGATCGACATCGTGATCAAGGCCGGCTACAGCGGCTACATCGGCATCGAATACGAAGGCGACAAGCACAGCGAGATGGAAGGCATCGCCCGCACCAAGCAGGCCCTCGATGAGCTGAAGGCGATGGTGGGCTGAGGCTGCTTCCTTCCATGCGCCGTCTTGACCAGCTGCTCTCCTCCCTCGGCTACTGCTCGCGCCGGGAGGCGGAGGGCATGGTCCGGGCCGGGCGGGTGAAGATTGGCGGGCAGGCGGCGAAAAAAGCCGATCAGCGCGTCGATCCGCACCAGGTGCTGCTCGATGACCGCCCTCTGGAGGCGCCCGACGGCCTGCTGGCCGTCTTCCACAAGCCGACGGGTTATGTCTGCACGCATTCGGACGGTGAAGGCGCGACCATTTATGAGATGCTGCCGCCGCGCTGGCTGGCGCGCAATCCGCCGGTGACCAGCGTGGGGCGTCTGGACAAGGACACGAGCGGACTGCTGCTGATCACCGACCAGGGACAGCTCGTGCAGCGCTACACCTCGCCCAGGGCCGAGATTGAAAAGGTCTATGAGGTCGGGGTGGACCGTGATCTGGACCCCGCGCTCGTCGCCGTGTTCGCCAGCGGCACCGTGATGCTGCGCGGCGAGGACAAGCCCTGTCTGCCGGCGCAGCTCGAGATCACCGGCCCGCGCACGGCCTCCCTGACCCTCACCGAGGGGCGTTATCATCAGGTGCGCCGCATGTTTGCCAGCCAGGGCTGGCATGTTGAAACGCTGCATCGCGCACGATTCGGAGACTACACCCTGGAAGGGCTGGCGGAAGGGCAATGGCGGGTGGTTTCGTCAGGCGGCCTTTGAAGCAATTTCGCAGTAAATTGCAGGCTGCAGGACCCGCGTCGATGCGCTGGCATGTCCTATCCGGGTCCACCTTCACCGACAACGGCGCAGCGTCTCTGGCGGCCGTTGCGAGAGCGGTTGCTGGACCTGGTTTATCCCCGCATCTGCCGGTCCTGTGAATGCATCCTGCCGGGCGAGGCCCCGCATGCAGGCCTGGAGAACTGGTTGTGCCAGGCCTGCATCCAGCGGCTCTCACCGGTGGAGGCTCCCTGCTGCGCGGTTTGTGGCGAGCCCTTCAGCGGTGCGATGGAACGGCCGTTCAAGTGCTCGAACTGCGAAGGGCGGCGGCTGGCGTTTGAGTTTGCGATCGCGGGTTACAGGGCTTCGGGACCGCTGCGCGAGCTGATCCACCGCTTTAAATACAGCGGCGACCTGACCCTGCGCGGGGTTTTGGCGGATGCCCTGCTGCGGGCGCTGGAGGATCCGCGGCTGGCCGCTGAAAACCTGGGTGACTGGGTGCTCGTGCCCGTGCCGCTGCATGCGTGGCGGCAGATGCGGCGTCAGTTCAATCAAAGCTGGGAGCTCTGCCGGGAGCTTTCCCTGCGCACCGGCATCCCGGCGCTGCAGATTTTGAGACGTCGGCACGCCACGACGGCCCAGGCCCGGCTGAGCCGAAAAAGCCGTCTGGAGAACCTGCGCGGCGTGTTTGGCCTGCGGTGGGAGCTGCCCCTGCCTGGCTGGCGCAGGCCGGATTTGAAAGGAAAAAAGGTGCTGCTGGTGGATGACGTGCTGACCACCGGAACCACCACCCACGAATGCGCCCGGGTGCTCCGGCGTGAGGCCGGGGTGGCTCGCGTGGTTGTGATCACCGTGGCACGCGGATGAGTCGATTTCAGAAGGGGTCGATCTGGATCTGTCCTGAAATCACAGGAGCGGAGGCGGACTTCGATTCCGGATAGTGGAAGAAGCCGAAGCCGCCGGTCATGCCCATGCTGGGATCGTTGACGAAGGCGCCGCTGAATGACGTGCGTGCCGAGCCGTCAGCGGCGGCCTTGAAACTGCCGGTGAAGATGCCGGTGCCCTTGTTGAAGGAAAGCCGCAGGTCGACAGGATTGAGGTCGCCCAGGCCTGGGATCTTGAAGGTGTTAGGCGCCAGCAGTGCAAAGCCCTCGGAGAGTTCCGTGTAGGAGCTGCCTCTGGCTTTGAAGGTCATGGGGGCCGGTGAATCACCCAGGCCGAGAAAAGCGTGCAGGCCTTGTGCGGCAGAGTGCCGGCTCGTGAAGGTGGAGAGCTCCATGCTGGCTCCTGCCGGGTGAACCGAGGCAGCCCCCTTTGACGGCTGCGGCAGCTTTCTCCAACGGGTCGGCCGGCTGCTTGTCATATCAGGCGCAAGAGACATCTGAAAGCTGGCTTGGTTGTTCAGCAGCATGGTGTGCATGGGGGCTTCCGGCGTGGGATGATTGCCCAGGATGCCGCCGAGTGTCAGCGTGGTTCCGTCCGGCAGTTTACCGGCCAGGGTCACGGTTCCCAAACGGCTGGTGGTGGCGGACGCATAGCCATAACCAAAGCCCAGGTCAGGTTCACCGGTTTCCGGGTTCAGCCCTGAAAAGGCCAGCGTGCAGGTGCCCACGTAGTCGGTCAGGAGTTCCGGACTGATCGGGATACGGTCCAAGAATTCCTGAGCCTGCATGTAGGGGTGTTCGTCAGTGTAGGCGCTTGTGAACTCGGTGCTCTGAATCAAGCCGACGTTGGCGATGGAGAAAATCAGGCCGGTGGCGCCTGGAAGCACGGCGAAGTTTCCAACAGCCATCTCCGGGTTGTCCAGGCTGGGGGCAAACTGAGGCGCGATGGGCATCGCAAAACCCGCGCGGCTGATCTTCCAAAGGCTGCCAGCCAGGAAGTACACCTGGCCCTGCCTGTCCGTGCTGATGGCCTTGGGACCTGTCAGCCGGGCGTATCCCTTTTGACCCGGGGCGAATCCAGGCACACCGGGACAGCCGATCCAGGTGGAGACGGCACCCGTCAGCGTCACGCGCCGGATGACATGATTCTGAGTGTCGGCGACAAGCAGTGCACCGGTGACAGGCTCGTAGGTGATGGCATTCGGGCTGTTGAAAAGCGCCGAGCCGCCCGAGCCGTCGCGATGCCCCGCCGTGTCGGGTTTGCCCGCCAGGGTGGTGACCACGCCGTCGGGCCTGATCCTGCGGATGACATGGCTGGCGCGGTCGGTCACATAAAGATTTCCGTTCGGATCCATGCAAATGCCGCAGGGTGCGCGGAAACGTGCGGCGCTGCCCGTGCCGTCGGCGTGGCCCGTCTGACCTGACTCTCCTGCCAGCGTGGTGACTTCACCGGATGGTCTTGCCGTGCGGATGGAGGCGTTGCCGGTGTCGGCAATTTGCAGGGATCCCCGGCGGTCGATCACCAGGGCTTCCGGCCTGTTGAAAAGCGGCGTGGCGCCGTCGGTGCTGCCGGAGATCCCCGGCTCACCCAGGATGGTGCTCCAGGAAAACAGGTTCTCATCCTGGTAAACCTGCATGTGGATGAGATGATTGTCCGGATCGGCAAGAAACAGGCCG
>CAZXPU010000149.1:0-11986 GCA_964642905.1 uncultured Prosthecobacter sp. | reverse complement strand
CACGCTGGGACTCAATCACAACTTCCGCGCCAGCCACCTTTACGACGCGGACAAGATCCATCAGAAAGAGCTCACCTCAAAGACCGGGCTGACCGGCTCGGTCATGGATTACATGCCCGCCAACATCGCCCCGCTCAACAAGCCCCAAGGCGATTTTTACATCACCAAGCCGGGCCCCTATGATCACTGGGCCATCGAGTTTGGCTACAGCGAGGCCCTGGAGGATCCCCAGGCCGAATCCACTCGCCTGCAAAAGATCGCGTCCCGATCCCACGAACCCGCCCTCGCCTTCGGCAACGACGCCGACGACATGCGCAAGGCCGGCAAGGGCATCGACCCCAGGGTCATGATCTATGACATGAGCAGCGATCCCGTGACCTACGGCACCCAGCGCTGCGAACTCGTCAACGCCAGGATGGCCGAACTCGTCAAGAAATCCGCCGTCAAAGGCGAGAGCTGGCAGAACGTGCTCCAGGCTTACCTCACCCTCTCCCGCGAAAGCGCCGACGCACTCATCGCCATGTCCCGTTATGTCGGCGGCGTCGAGGTGGAGCGCGCCTTCGTCGGCCAGGCGCCGGACAAAAAACCCTACACCCCCGTCGCCGCAGCCCGGCAGTTCGCAGCGCTTGAGACCATCAACCGTCATGCCTTCGCCCCGGGCGCCCTGCTGCCCTCGGCGGACCTCATCGCCCACCTTCAGCAGCAGCGCCGAGGCTTCGACTTCTTCAAGGAGGACGAGGCGCCCAAGATTCACGATCGTGTCGGCCAGGTGCAGAAGTCTCTGCTCGACCATCTGCTTCACCTCGAAACTCTGCGCCGCATTCTCGACTCCGGGCTCTATGGCAATCAAGTGCCGCTTGACCAGGTGATGCAAAAGATCACCGCCGGGATCTTTTCCGGCGACAAGGAGACCGGCCCGGACACCCTGCGCCAGAACCTGCAGAGCGACTACCTGGAGCGTCTGCTGCGCATCGTGAACAATGCCGCCTGGCCGCCCGCCGCCCAGGCCGCAGCCTATGCGGAGGTTGAATCCATCCAAAGCCTGCTTGACAACCTGCCCGCCTTCAAGACAGGCGCCGTCGCACATGCCCGGTTTCTCCGCTACAAGATCCGGCGCGGACTCGATCAAAGGAACTGACCAACCGGCATTGGGGGATCATCAAGCCGCCCTTCAGCCTGTTCGTTCACACAGGGCTGCCTTCCTGCACGGTCGGTTCTGAAAACGTCTGATGGCTTGACGCGCTCCCTCCACCGCCTAATGCGGACATTCTCCCGATGTCCGATGCCCCCCCTTCACCGCTTTCCGCAGGCATGTTGCTGCGTGTGCGCCACCTGACTCGGTTCACCTACGAGGGCGAGGCTCTGGAAAGCTACAACGACGCACGCCTCCGGCCCGTGTCCGACCCACTTCAGCGCTGCGCTTCCTACAAGCTGCGCACCAGCCCTGAAGCAGAGATCAAGACGCACTACGACTTCTATCAGAACCAGGTCGATCACTTCGAACTGCACACCCCTCATGACCACCTGGAAATCGAGGCCCTCTCCGAAGTTGAGACTCGTGCCGACAAGCGCGGCCCCGCCCCGGCCGGCCTAACCGTGGATTCACTCAACGACCCCACGATCAAGGAACCCTACTTCGACTTCATCGTCGAATCCAAGTTCGTCACCCAGAACGTCTCCATCTGGCGCGAGGCCGTGGACACCCTTGGCGGCCCGATCACCGACCTCTGGTCTGCGGCACTGAGGCTTGGCGAACACGTCCATGACGGCTTCTCCTACGATCCCGACTGGACCCATGTCCACACGGACGCCGCCGCCGCGCTCAAGGACCGCCGAGGCGTCTGCCAGGACTACGCCCATGTCATGATCGCCTTCTGCCGCAGCCAGGGCATTCCAGCCCGTTATGTCAGCGGCTACTTCTTCAACGGCAAAACCGGGGATGAAAACGAGGCCTCGCACGCCTGGGTCGAGATCTTCCTGCCTCATTATGGATGGAAGGCCTGGGACCCCACCCACCGCCGCGAGGCTGACCCGCGCTACGTCAAGCTGGCCATCGGCCGCGACTATGGCGACATCCGACCCGTCAGCGGCACCTATCGCGGCAGAAGCACGAGGCACATGGACGTCGTGGTCCAGATCCGTGAGCTTGACGTGCTTTCCGCCTGACAAACTTTTAGAAACTCCCCCACCCCGTCCTTCAAGGCCCCGTGGCCGAAAAGGCCCCCGACTCCACTCCCATGCAAATCCGCCTTTTCATCAAACCCGGCTGCCCCTGGTGCGACGAAGCCATCGACTGGCTCACCTCCCACGGCGTTCGTTTCGTGGCGCTCGACGTCATCCGTGATGCCACCGCGCGTGCTGAAATGATCGAGCTCACCCGTCAGACCAAAGCGCCCTGCATCGACGTGGACGGCCACATTCTCGCCGACTTTGGAGCCGATGAACTGGAAGCCTGGTGGACCAAAATGAAACTCCCCCTGCCGTGATCCCAGCAGACAGGCTGCCCGGCTTTCGCAAGCTCTGCCTGGCTGTGGTGCTGCTGCTGACCTCGTGCAGCACCGGCAGGCTGCAGCCGGTGCAGGAGCGCCCTGCCCCTGTCACCACCCCTGATTTTGCCGCCCAGGCCTGCCAGCTCACCGGCCAGCCATGGACACAGGGCAATCGCATCCAGACACTGCCAAACGGCGGCCGTTTCATCCCGGCCATGCTCAAGGCCATCCGCAGCGCGCAGAAAACCCTGACTTGGGAAAACTTCGTCGCAGTCGACAGCCAGCCGGTGGCGGACTTCACGAACGCCTTCATCGAACGCGCGCAACACGGCGTCCAGGTGCACGTCATCCTCGATCATTACGGCTGCAACACCTATGGATGGCACCACATCCGCCGCATGAAAGACGCTGGCGTGCAGGTGCAATTCTACAGTCCCTGGCGGCTTCATTCACCCTGGAGCTACAACCACCGCACCCACCGCCGCATCCTCGTCGTCGACGGCCGGACCGGCTTTGTTGGCGGAGCCGGCCTGGCCTACGCCTGGGACGGCCATGCCGAGGATCCCAGCCGCTGGCGGGACACCATGTATGAACTGCACGGACCCGTGGTTGCCCAGCTTCAAGAGGTCTTTAACGACAACTGGCAGGAGGTCACCGGACAACGCCTGCAGGGACCGGATTACTTCCCCGGCCTCCGGCATGAAGGCCCGCTCAAAGCCCAGAGCGTCGCCGGCTCCCCTCAGGATGGCCTCGACACGATCGGCAGCACTTTCCTTCTCGCCCTGCGCGCCGCACGTCGCTCCATCGTCATTTCCCATGCCTATTTCATTCCCAGCAAACCGGTCGTCCAGGCCCTGCTGGAGGCACGCGGCCGAGGCGTGGATGTCGAGCTTCTGGTCCCCGGCGATCACACCGACATGCCCATCTGCCCCTGCGTCGCCAACCCGTCTCTGCGTCAACTGCTGGCCGCAGGGGTGCGCATCCTCGAGTTCGAGCCCTGCATGATGCATGGCAAGCTGGTCGTCGTGGACGAACACCTCAGCATCATTGGTTCGGGCAACATCGACCCGCGCTCCTTCTTCATCAATGACGAGAACAATGTGCTGGTTCTCGACCCGTCGTTCGCTCGGCGGCAGCTCGACATGCATCTGGCCGACAAGCGGCGCTCACGCCCCGTCATGCAGGCCGATCTCCGGCTGCCCTTCGGCCAGCGCTGCAAGGGCTTCCTTGGCAGGCTGGTCCAGCATCAGCTCTGACCCGGCCCGGCTGGCTCTACAACGCTGAGGATCGCGCCGCCCTGCATTCGCGTCATCAGTCGATCGCCAGGGCCAGCCTCCGACGCCTCTCGAAGCGAACGTCCGTCGGCAAACTGCGTGTAGGAAAAACCGCGGGCAAAGACTGACTCCGGCCCCAGGTTCTTCATCACCTCAAACCTGGCCGCCAGCCTGTCCTCCAGCCTCACGAGCCGGTGCTCAAGCGACTGGTTCAATCTCTGGCTCTGAGACTCCAGACGGTTCGCCGCCTCGTTGATCAGCACCCGCGGATGCTGCACCGCCAGCACCTGCTCACGCTGCCGCAGCTCATCCTCAAAGCGCCTCAGGCAGTCCTGAAGCTGCTGCTGAAGCCGCGACTCCATCTCGTCCACATCCTGCCCCGCCTGCTCCAGCCTCCGCCTGGGCTCATGCTGAAGCGGCCCCTTCGCCATCAGTTCCAGCACCTGCCCATGATGCCCCAGCACCATCTCGACCCTCGACTGCAGCCGCATCCGCGTGGCGTCCAGATGGCGGCGCAGTTCGGCCGCGTCAGGCGCCAGAAGCTCCGCCGCAGCACTCGGTGTCGGCGCTCGCAGATCGGCCGCAAAGTCGGCGATGGTAAAGTCAATCTCATGGCCAACCGCCGAGATGACCGGGATCTCGGAGGCAAAGATCGCCCTGGCCAGGGACTCTTCATTGTAGGCCCAAAGGTCCTCGATGCTGCCGCCGCCACGACCGATGACGATCGTGTCCGGCCTCGGCAAACCATGCGCCTCCGCCTCGTTCAGCACGCGCAGGGCCTCGATGGTCTCCTTCTCCACACCCGTCCCCTGAACCCGCACCGGATAAACCAGCACATGCAGCCAGGGCGCCCGCCGGGTCAGGATGTTCAGCATGTCCTGGATCGCCGCGCCAGTCGGCGACGTCACCAGCGCAACCACTCGCGGCAGCTTGGGAATCGGGCGCTTGTGCTCTTCGTCAAAGAGCCCCTCCTCATAAAGACGACGCTTCAGGGCTTCAAACCTGGCCTGCAGGGAGCCCACGCCCTTGAGCTGAACCTGACGCACCACCAGCTGGTAGGCACCCCTCGGTTCATAGACGCTGATCTCGCCAAAAACCTGCACCTGCACGCCGTCCGCGATCTTCACCCCGCCCCGGCTCGCCGCTCCTCGAAACATCACGCAGGAGAGCTGCGCCCCGGCGTCCTTGAGCGTGAAATACTGGTGCCCGCTCGACTGCAGGCGGTGGTTGCTGACCTCACCCTCCACCCAGACCGAGCCCAGCCTGGACTCCAGCACCTCGCGGATCTCCCGGGTGAGCTGGCTTACCGTCAAAATAGGTTCGGCGTCGGTCGTCATGGGCGGCTGTCTTTCGCCCCCCAGATAGACCGGCAGGCCCGCCATACCAGGGGAAAATGCAGCCTGCATTGCCTCACTCGCGCAAGACCCTCCGCCGCCCGTTCGTATGCCGGACGTGCCACGTCTCCCCCTCATCGCCCTCTTGATCGCCGGCCCGTCCCTGGCCGACGAGCCGCTCACGTTTGAAAAACACGTGCGCCCCATCCTCAAGGCGCAATGCTTTCACTGCCACGGCGAGGATGGCGAAACCAAGGGTGGCCTCGACGTCAGGCTGGCACGCTTCATCCAAAAAGGCGGCGAGTCAGGCCCCGCCATCCTGCCCGGCAACGCCGCCGGAAGCCATCTTCTCGAGCTCGTGAAGAAGGGCGAGATGCCCAAGGGCAAGGCCAGGCTCAAGCCGCAGGAGATCGCCACCCTCGAGCAATGGATCAGCCAGGGGGCAAAAACCGCCCGCCCCGAACCGGAAAAACTCGGCCCCGAACATGCCTTCACCGACGAGGAGCGCTCCTGGTGGGCCTTCCAGCCCATTCGCAAGCCCGCCCTGCCCAAGACCTCCGGCTCGGACAACCCCATCGACGCCTTCATCGCCGAAAAGCTCACCAAAAACGGTCTCGCCTTCTCCCCGGAGGCCGAACCCAAAAAGCTGCTGCGTCGAGCATCCTTCGACCTGACCGGCCTGCCCCCCGCCCCGGAGGAGTCTGAAGCCGCCGATCGCACTCCCTTTGAAGCCACCGTGGACCGCCTGCTCGCCTCCCAGCAATACGGCGAACGATGGGGCCGCCACTGGCTCGACATCGCCGGTTATGCGGACTCCGACGGCTACACCGACAAGGATCTCGAA
Source organism: uncultured Prosthecobacter sp. (assembly GCA_964642905.1). Taxonomy (GTDB): domain Bacteria; phylum Verrucomicrobiota; class Verrucomicrobiia; order Verrucomicrobiales; family Verrucomicrobiaceae; genus Prosthecobacter. The sequence continues at coordinate 6,045 of CAZXPU010000149.1, read as the reverse complement.
CGCCCCTGGTCCTGGAAATACCGTGACTACGTCATCAGCGCGCTCAACAAGGACAAGCCCTTCGACGAGTTCGTGCGCGAGCAGCTCGCCGGCGACGAGATGGTGCCCCAGCCCCACCGAAACCTGAGCCCGGACGCGATTGAAAAAATCGCCGCCACCGGCTTCCTGCGCATGGCTCCCGACGGCACCGGCGCCATGAACGACCGGGCCGCCCAGAACGCCAGCATCGCCGACACCCTCAAGATTGTCAGCACCGCGTTCTACGGCGTGACCATCGGCTGCGCCCAGTGCCACGATCATCGCTACGACCCCATCACCCAGGCCGACTACTACCGCCTGCGCGCCATCTTTGAACCTGGCTTCAACACCAAGAGCTGGAAGACACCCGCAGGCAGGCTTGTCTCGCTGCTCACGGACGAGGAAAGGGCGGCCGCTGCCAAGGTGGAGGAGGAGGCGAAGAAGATCGATGCCGCCCGCATCCAGAAGCAGGAGCTGTTCATCACCGAAGTGCTTGGCAAGGAACTGGAAAAAGCGCCCGAAAAGGACCGCGAGGCCCTGCGCACGGCCTATCGCACCGAGGTCAAAAAACGCACGCCGCAGCAGGTCGCCCTGCTCAAGGCCTGGCCGCGCATCAACCAGCTCAGCGCCGGCTCGCTCTACCTCTACGACACCACCTACAAGACCAAGTATGCCGACACCCTCAAGAAGATGACCGAGGAGGCGACCGCCGTCCGCGCGAAGAAGCCTCGGGAGGAGTTTCTTCATGCCTTTGATGAAGTCCCCATGGATGAAAAGGTCATCCCCGCCACCTTCCTCTTTCATCGCGGAGAGCCCGACCAGCCGAAGCAGGCGGTCAAGCCCGGAGACCTCACCGTGCTCGCCGGTCAGCGCCAGATTGAGATCCCCGAAAAGGACAAGACCCTGCCGACCACAGGCCGCCGACTCGCCTTCGCCCGGGCGTTGACGGATGGCAAACACCCGCTGCTTGCCCGCGTCATCGTCAACCAGGTCTGGCTCCGCCACTTCGGCAAGGGCCTGGTCAATTCACCGAACGACTTCGGCCAGCTGGGTGAAAAGCCCAGCCATCCGGAGCTGCTTGACTGGCTCGCCTCGGACTTCATGGCACATGGCTGGAGCCTAAAACGTCTGCACAAGCTGATCATGACCAGCCGGACCTACCGCCAGTCATCCAGGCGTGACGCCGAGCGCGACCGCATCGATCCCGACAACCGCCTGCTCAGCCGCATGAACGTGCGCCGCCTTGAGGCCGAAACCCTGCGCGACGCCTTCCTGGCGGTCTCCGGAAAGCTCAATCCCAAGGTCGGAGGCAAGCCCGTGCCCGTCACCTTCAATGAGGAGGGCCAGGTCATCATCGGCATCGACACCCGCGACACCGCCGGGCGTCAGACCGGCAAGCACGTCACGCTCGAAGGCGAGGACTACCGCCGCAGCATCTACATCCAGGCGCGCCGCAGCACGCCGCTGGAGATGTTCGCCGCCTTCGACGCCCCGGCCATGACGGAGGCCAACTGCGCCATGCGCCCGAACACCACCGTCAGCCCGCAGAGCCTGCTGCTGATGAACAACCTCTACATGCGCGAACATGCCCAGGACCTCGCCCTGCGTGTCCTGCGTGAGGCGGGCGCCGACCTGAACAAACAAGTGGTTCGCGCCTGGGAGCTTGCCCTCAGCCGCCGCCCCAGCATGGCCGACGAACAGGAGGCCCTGGAGTTCGTAAAGGCGCAGACCGCGCATTACAAGGCGGTTCCAGCGAAGCTTGAAAAGGTCAGCGGTCCTCCGGAGAAGGCCAACGCCGCCCCGGACCTTCTCGGCCTCGCCGCCCTCTGCCACGCCCTGCTGAGCTCCAACGAGTTCCTTTACGTGGACTGAGCGGACGGCGGCGCGAATCAGTTGCACGCGGGCCCGTCATGCGCATCTCAGGCTCATGCCGATCTACGAGTTCTACTGCCCGCAGAACAACAAGCTCTACCAGTTCCTGGCCCGCAGCCTGTCCTTGCGCGACGCAGTGCCCCTCTGCCCGGACAATCCGGAGTTCACCCTGGAAAAACGTGTCTCCAGCTTCGCCGTCATCGGCAGGGCCCGGGAAGCGGATGACAACGATCCGTTTTCAGGCCTGGACGACGCCCGCATGGAGGGCCTGATGAATGAGATGGAGGGTGAAATCGAAGCCCTCGACAGCGACCATCCCGACCCGCGCCAGCTGGGCCGGTTCATGCGCAGGCTCACCGACGTCATGGGCGACAAGACGCCCCCCGAGCTCCGAGAGGTCGTACGCCGGCTCGAGTCGGGCGAGGATCCCGAAAAGCTGGAGGAACAGTTTGGCGGTCTCCATGAAACCGCCGCCGATGGTGACCCGCTCTTTGCCCAGATGAAAAAGATCCTGCGCAACGCCCGCCAGCCCCAGCGCGACCCGCGGCTCTATGAAATGAGTGACTGGTTACGCCGCTGACTTGGCCACCCCCGCGCCCGCCTGCGGGTGAAAAAGACGCACAGTTGCATCCCCGCCTGCGCCGCGTAGATACCCTCCCCCATGTCCGCCCCAGCCAACCGCATCGACGCCCGTTTCTCCCAGCTTCGCGCCTCTGGAAAGCGCGCCTTCGTGGCCTACATCTGCGCCGGCGACCCCACCCTGGAGGCGACCATCGACATCGTGCTTGGCTTGGAGAAGGCCGGCGTGGACGTCGTCGAGCTGGGCGTCCCCTTCTCCGACCCCCTCGCGGACGGTGTCGTGAACCAGATGGCCGCCGACCGCGCCCTCAAGGCCGGAGCCACCACGCCCAAGGTGCTGGAGATGATCCGCCAGCTGCGCACGAAAAGCCAGATCCCCCTCGTGCTCTTCACCTATCTCAACCCGGTCTACACATATGGTTATGACCGCTTCCATCACGATGCCGCCGCCGCAGGCGCCGATGGCGTGCTGGTCCTCGACCTGCCCCCGGATGAAGCCGCCCAGAACGAGGAGCTGAAACCCGCCCCCGACCTCCGCCACATCCAGCTCATCGCCCCCACCAGCCCTCCGGAGCGCATCGCCAGCATCGCGAAAAGCGCGGAAGGCTTCGTCTATTATGTCAGCCGTCTGGGCGTCACCGGCGCCCAGGTCGAGATCGCCAGCGGCATCGCCGAGCAGGTCGCTGTCATCAAGAATGCCACCCAGGTGCCCGTCTGCGTCGGTTTCGGCGTCTCCAATCCTGAGCAGGCCGCCACGGTCGCCAGCATGGCCGACGGCGTGGTCGTTGGCAGCGCCATCGTCAAGCTCATCGAGAAAAACGGCTCCTCCCCCGACCTCGCCGCGCAGGTGGAAGCCTTTGTCAAACCCCTGGTGGACGCCGTTCACGCCCTGTCCTGATTTCCACACCCCACTCCCATGACTCTGAATTTCACCAAGATGAACGGCGCCGGCAATGACTTCGTCATGCTGGACAACCGCGACCTCAAGCTGGCGCTGACGAAGCAGCAGATCGAAAAGCTCTGCGACCGCCACCGCGGCATTGGCGCCGACGGACTGCTCTGCGTCGAACCCGCCACCGAGGGCGGCGACTTCAAGATGCGCTACTACAACGCCGACGGCGGCGAGGCCGAGATGTGCGGCAACGGCGCCCGCTGCTTCGGCCGCTTCGTGAACCTGCTGCACAACGGCAGCCTCACGAAGATCCGCTTCGAAACCCTGGCCGGCATGATCTCCGCCGAGTTTGAAGGTGATCAGGTGCGCATCAACATGAGCGCCCCGCACAGCCTCAAACTGGCCCAGGAACTGCCTGTCTGTGACAAGACGCTCACGGTTCACAGCGTCAACACGGGCGTGCCTCACGCCGTGGTCTATGTCGATGACCTGGACAACGTCCCCGTGCGCGAATGGGGCGCCGCCCTGCGCTATCACGAGGCCTTCAAGCCCCGCGGTACCAACGCCAACTTTGCCAAGGTGCTCGCACCAGGCAGCATCGCCATCCGCACCTATGAGCGCGGCGTCGAGGATGAAACCCTGGCCTGCGGCACCGGCATGGTCGCCAGCGCCCTGATTCATCATGAACTCACCGGCGCCCCCAGCCCCGTCAGCGTGCTCGTGAAGGGCGGCGACACCCTGCGCATCGGCTTCACCGAGGCCGCGCCGCATGAATACACCGACGTCACCCTCTTCGGCCCCGCCGATGTGGTGTTCACCGGCGTGGTGACACTCTGACAACCGACCCGGCCTCCCAGCAACGTCAAAGAATCCGGCGTCATCACCGGACACTGGATTCATCCGTTTTCCAGGGAATGGCGTTCACGGAATGGTCAGAGCACGGAGGCAATGAATGCCCAATGACGAAGGGCCAATGACCAGGGAAGTTCCAAGTTCCAAGTTTCGAGTTTCGAGTTTCAGGTTTCAGGTTTCAGGTTTCGAGCTTCAGGTTTCAGGCCACTCGGCGCCGAGCCGGAGGCTCGAAAGAAATGAGCCGGTGGTGAAATGAGCGCAGCGACTGTGAACCACCGGAACCCACCCAACACCCACGTTCCACCTTCACCGCGTCCTGGAGGGACGCGAGAAGCCACCGCCAACCCTGTGCCACCGTCATGCCCCCGACACCCGCTTCTCGCCCCCAGGACCGCTCCAACCGCACTGATGGTTAGGCCCGATCCGGCGGCTCCCGCTCGCCAGCTCCCGCTTCACCACCGCCTTGCGCCGAACCTCCGGCACGGCTCGATGCATCAGGCGTCATGACCCAACATCGAAGCCACCCGTTTCCCGGGTGAACGGGATGCGCCTTCGCATGGCCGGATGAACAATTCTCCATGCTTCAGAAGCGCCGGTCTCAGGGCTTGCGCTTCTTCTTGGGTCCCGGGGCCTTCACCTTCGGAGTCGCGTCCGGCTCGAACTCGGGCTCGCTGCCGGTCAGGTCGGCCAGCAGTCGGGACACATAACTGTTGAAGCGTCCATCCGGGCTCTCGCCTTTCGCTGGCAGCTTCAGGAGATCCTCCATCACGGGCTTCGCCGCCTCACCCAGGTCGCCGATGGCACACAAGGCGCTCATGGCGGTGAACACGTTGTTCTGGCTCCAGTCCGCCAGCCTCACCAGGGCGGCGAGGGAGGCGGCCCGCTCGCTCTCGCTGCCATGCCTGGCCAGCGTCCAGTGCGCCGCGGTCTGCACATAAGTCGAACTGTCCTTCGTGGCGGCCCGCACCTCGTCATGCAGCTTTGCCAGCCCGTCCTTGCCGCGCATCAACACGCCCATGACGCCCCAGTAGCGGATGGCGTTGTCCTTGTCTGCCATCGCGGCCCGCAGTTCGTCCGTCGCCTCCGGCCTCATCGACGAGGCGACGCCCGCCACCTTCAGCACGCGCTGCATGGGATAAAGCGCGTCGTCATGTGCCATGTCATAGGGCGTGGTGCCTTCGGAGCGCAGATGCATCTCGCCCTCGGGCAGCAGCCCGACATCGCGGATCCTCACCGCCAGTCCTTCCTGGGCGGCACGCAGCTTCGCCAGCGTCTCCGCGTGCTCGGGTTTGTCTGCCAGGTTGTGGACTTCGTCAGGGTCTGACTGCAGGTCGTAAAGCTCCTCGGCCGCCTTCGGCTGCTTCCAGAAGAGGGACTGCTCCGGCGTGGTGCGCCCTTCATCAAACAGCTTCCTCCAGACCTGCGTGGTCGGGGTCTGGAACTGATAGCTCACATGCTGGCCCTGGGAGAGGTGCGGCATGAAGTTGCGCACATAGACAAACCTTCCGTCGGTGACGCTGCGAACCGTGTCATAGCGCTCGTCCATGCGACCTCTGAAGCCGTAGACGTAAGGCTGAGGCTCGGCCTGATGAGGCCCGGCAAACGCGTGGCCCTGCATCCATTCCGGAGGCTTCACGCCAATGAGGCTGAGCAGCGTCGGCGCCAGATCCACGAAGCTGACCAGGCGGTCCGACTTCACTCCGGCGCCATATTCCTTCGGAGCCAGGTGGCGCCACTGGGGGGGGAAATACACCACCATCGGCACCTGCAGCCCGCTGTTGCAGGGCCAGCGCTTGTTGCGTGGCATGCCGCTGCCGTGGTCACCGTAGTAG
>CAZXPU010000148.1:0-12015 GCA_964642905.1 uncultured Prosthecobacter sp. | reverse complement strand
ACGTCCACCTCAGCATTGTCATGCCGGGCCACCAAAAGCGTGGCACGCATAAGGTCCGCTCTGTCATCCGGCCGGGCGAGTTCGGCGATGAGATCGCGGGTGACGGCGCGACGATGCAGGTCGCGTTCAAGCTCCTTGAGCAGGGCGCCCTGCTTTTCCAGTTCCCGACGGCGTTCAAGCAGGAGACGACGCGAGGCGGCGGGGTCCTCGAGCAGCCTGTCCAGCGACACCTCCCGATTCACCTTCTCCGTGGCAAATCCGTCCAGGGTGGACTGGATCGCCGCCGCCACCTTGGGCTGAAGCGGCTTCTCCTGCAGATCGGTGCCGACGCGGAAGCCGCGAAACTCGGCCGCAGGGCTGCGAAAGCGGCAAAGGCCCGCCTGCCCGCCGCGCAGGCCCGTGTCCTCATGCACCAGCACCTGCTTGGCGTTGACCCATGCGGTGATCTTGTCGCCCTCCACCCGGACCCTCAGATGATTCCAGGTGCCGGGTCGGTAGGCCGCGGAATCGAACTCTCCAAGAACCGTCCACGAATACACATCCGGCCCCTCAAAGCGAGTCAGGCGCAGTCTGCCATTGGAGGGGTAGAATCCATAATGATGGTTTTCATCCTGGGCGCAGAACAACAGCCCGGCGGCGCCGCTTTCATCCTCAAGCCGGACGCTTACGGCGGCCTCAAACACCGGTTCTGGAACGGATGTTTTCGAAAGGCAAAGGGTTCGGCCTCCAAAACCAGCGCCGGTGCCCTCGGATTTGACGATGCCCGAACGCTGCGTCCAGCGCCCTTCCAGCGCGGACTGCCAAAGTCGAGGATTGAGAACCCCGATGGTGAGCCAGCGGGACATGGGCACCGGATTGGGCGTTCGCATGAGCCGCTTGAGCTCGTTCACGGGCATGGCGAAACCCAGGTTCTCCGTGACGGCGGATTTCATGGTGAGCAGTCCGAGGACCTGTCCCTGGCGGTCCAGCAGCGGGCCGCCGCTGTTGCCGCGTTCGATGGGCATGGCGAGACGGATCATCGGGATCTCGTTGATGACGTCAGGAAAGGCCGAGACCACGCCATCAACGATGCTGAAGGCCAGCCCCTCCGGATTGCCCATGGCGGAAACAGGCTGGCCCTGCTGAATCTTATCACTGTCGGCCAGCACCAGCGGCTTCAGGCCCTTGGCGTTCACCCGCAGCAGGGCCAGGTCCCAATGAGAGTCGGTGGCCGTGATCTCCGTCACCTCGTGCGTCGTGCCGTCGCTCATCTCAATCTCCAGCCTTCGTGCCTCTCCGATGACATGCAGATTGGTTGCGATCAGACCTTCTTCGGCGACCACAAAACCCGTGCCAAGGCCGTCCAACCCCTCCCTTCCTGCCTGCAGCACCTTGACGACCGAAGGCTTCACCTCGCGGGCGATGTTTTCCACGCTTTTGGCCGCCTTCCCCGAGGCGGAGGGCCTGGCTGATGGTTCGGGAGATTTTCCCGGTGCTGAACAAACAGCCGCCAGCACGGCAAGGAGAAGCAGGGGGGCACGCATGATCACGGACAAGATTACGCAGGAAACGCGCCGCAAGGAAGGATGTTCTCAAGAGCTTTGACACGGACGACGACGACGGCCTTTCGCCCTGCATCCAGCACCTGCAGGCATTCCTGGGGTTGAGAACCGCCCGGGGCTGGCTTAGCAGAAAGACCTCATGGAAAGTTCTGCGACCCCGCCCTGGGAGGCGAAGAAGAAATCGGCGCCACGCGGCCTGCTTCGCAAGCTGGTGCTTTGGAGTCTGGGCCTGGGGGTTCTCGCCCTGGTCATCTCCGGCATGCAGCCCAGGCCCATTCCTGTGGAGACGGCGGAGATTGTCCGCGGCCCTCTCACCGTGCACGTCGTGGAGGAAGGCAGAACCCGGATCCGCAACCGTTACATTGTCGCTGCACCGGTGATGGGCAACATGCGCCGCGTCAGCCTCAAGGCGGGCGATGAAGTCAAGTCGGGGGAAACCGTCCTGACGGTGATCGAACCCGCCCTTTCTCCTCTGCTCGACGCCCGCGCCCAGGCCCAGGCGGAGGCGCGCGTCCAGGCGGCGGAGGCCGGAAGGCTGCGTGCCCAGGAAAGCCTGGAGATGGCGCGGACAAACGCCCGCTTTGCCAGGGCCAACTGGGATCGTGTCAACAAGACCAGCGAGGCCGGAAGCATCTCGGTCAACGATCGCGACAACATCGAGAGGGAGGCCCGGATGCGCGAACAAGAAGTGAGGGCAAACGAGTTCGCCCTCAAGGTCGCCGAGTATGAGCTCGCCCAGGCCAGGGCCGCCCTGCTGTCCCTCGCCGGTCCGGCTGAAGGAGCGGCCGCAGTCGAGGTCAAGTCGCCGGTCAACGGCCGCATCCTGAAGGTCATGCAGGAAAGCGCCATGATGGTGGGCGCGGGCACGCCGCTGGTCGAAATCGGTGATCCTGCCGACCTGGAGATCGAGGCCGAGATTCTCTCTCGCGACGCGGTCGGCATCCGCCCTGGGGCGGAGGTGCTCGTCGATCAATGGGGAGGTGACAAAACCCTCAAGGCGAGCGTGCGCAGAATCGAGCCCGCCGCGTTCACCAAGGTCTCGGCACTCGGAGTCGAGGAGCAGCGGGTCATCTTGCTTTGTGACCTGGACAGGACCGAGTCCGCCTCGGCCCTGGGCGACCGTTACCGTGTCGAGGTCAGGATCTCCGTCTGGCAGGACAAGGATGTCCTGCTGGTGCCTGGCGGCGCCCTTTTTCGTGAGGGCGGCGACTGGCTGGCCTTTCTTCTGCGAGATGGCAGGGCGGTCAAGACAACGGTTCAGCTCGGTCGCAGCGATGGGCGGCAAAGTCAGGTTCTTGGCGGGCTGAAGGCAGGCGACAGCGTGCTCATGCACCCGCCGGACAACGTGAAGGATGGCGTCGAGGTCGTCAGGCGGGTCATTGAATCGTCCGGCACAGTTTCGAAATGATGTCCGAAAGAGCTGCGGCGGCGACTTCGCTTATAAACCGTCAACTCATCCCACCGACCTTTTTCATGCTCCGCATCCTCGCCACCGCCTCGTTCGCCGTCTGCCTCCTGTCCGCCTCCGCCGCCGACTGGAAAATCACCACCTTCGCCGGCACCGGTGAAAAGGGCGGAGCGGGAGACGGCGGTCCGGCCGTCAAGGCGCAGATCGACAATCCCTTCGGCCTGACGCGCGGCCCCGACGGGGCGCTTTATTTTTGTGAGTACACCGGCCAGCGCATCCGCAAGGTCACTCCCGACGGCATCATTCACACCGTGGCCGGCACGGGCCAGAAGGGATATGCAGGCGACGGGGGCCCGGCCCTGCAGGCGACCTTCAACCTGCCTCATGAACTGAGGTTTGACGCCGCGGGCGACCTTTATGTTGTCGACATGACGAACCATGCCGTCCGCAAGATCGACATGAAGTCAGGCGTCATCACGACCATTGCCGGCAACGGCAAACCTGGTTACGCCGGTGACGGCGGGCCCGCCCGTGAGTCCCAGCTGAAGCAGCCGCACAGCATCCAGTTCGGCCCGGACGGCTCCCTCTACATCTGCGACATCGGCAATCATGTCATCCGCCGCGTTGACATGAAGTCGGGTGTCATCAGCACCTTCGCCGGAGTCGGCAGGCCAGGACCGACGCCCGACGCCTCCCCCATCACGGGAACGCCGCTGAACGGGCCGCGCTCCCTCGATTTCGACAAGGCTGGAAATCTCTGGCTCTGCACCCGTGAAGGCAACCAGGTCTTCAAGTTCGATCTCGCCGTCGGCAAAATTCATCACATCGCAGGCACCGGGAAAAAGGGCCTGACAGGCAACGGCGGCCCTGCCAAAGAGGCGACGCTGAGCGGCCCCAAAGGCATCGCGATTGACGGCGCGGGCAACGCCTGGCTTGCCGACTGTGAAAGCCACACCATCCGCATGGTCGAGGCCGCGACCGGCAAAATCCACCTCATCGCCGGCAACGGCCAGAAGGGCAACGGCGGCGATGGCGACCCGCTGAAGTGCGAGATGGCCCGCCCGCACGGTGTTTATGTCGATGCTGACGGCGGCATTTACATCGGCGACAGCGAGTCGCACAAGGTCCGAGTGCTGAGGAAGTAAGCGTCGGCGAAGTCTCCACAAAAAAGCCGCCCGGGAAGCAAGCTCCCGGGCGGCCTTTTTTCAGAAGGAGCAGGATCCAATCACTGTCCGATGCAGAACAGCTTGTCCTGCGTGCGGATGAAAAGGCATCCGCCGGCCACGGCGATGCTGCTGCGGCAGCTTGCGGCGTCGCCGTTCGGCTTGCTGCCGTTGCCCATCGGGTTCATCGACAGGAGCTCGAAGCTGTCGCCGCCCGCCTTCACGACATAAACATCGCCCCAGAAATTGGTCATGTAGACCTTGCCGTCGGCCACCGTCGGGCTGCTCTCAAACTTGGCCTTGCTGCCGGTCTCTCCAGTCCAGATCACCTTGCCGGTCTTGGGCTCAACACGGCTCACGGTGCGGCGGTTGCTGTCGAGCACATAAAAGCTGCCCTCATAAAAGGCCGGTGTGGAGACGTCGGTGGTGACCGCTTTGGGATCGCTGGTCCAAAGCGGCTTCACATCCTTGCCCCGGGCATCGAGGGACATCCCAAAGACCGGCGAATTTTTCGGGGCGCAGACCAGGGCGACGCCGTCCCCCACGACCGGGGAGGGCACGAGACGGAAAAACTTGTTATACCCCTCGCCGAGAGGGTTCCAGGTCACCAGACGAGCGTGTTCGGCTCCGGTCGCGGCATCGTGCAGGGAGAGCGTGTCACCGCCGGAGATCAGCATGACGCGCTTGCCTGCATGGTCGCAGAAGACGGGAGTGGAGAAGGATTCCAGCGACTCCACCTGGGAATGTGTCGGACGGATGTGCTTCCACAGATCCTTGCCGGTCGCGGGGTCGAGCGCGAGGACATAGCTGCTCATGTCCTTGCCCGGGGTGCCTTTGTCGAAGCCCTGGAAGACGAAGGTTTCGTTACGCTGAAGCACCTGGATGTAGAGTTTGCCGCCGTCCAGCACGGGACTGCTGCCATAGGTCCACTGGGTGGCAAAGGCACCATGGGTCTCCTTGAAGTCACGGCGCCACTGCAGGTTGCCGCTGAGGTCAAAGCTGGCCGCCACGGCATCGGCAAAGAGAAAGACGACGCGCTCACCGTCCGTGACAGGCGAGGGGCTGGCGAGGTTGCTCTTGTTGTCCCACTGCAGACCGCCCTCAGAGACCACCTTGCGCCAGAGTTCCTTTCCTGTCTTCGCGTCGTAGCACAGGCCGACAAGCTGCTGCTTGTCCATGATGGGTGCGGTCAGGAAGACCTTGTCACCCCAGACGACGGGAACGGAGGCGGAGATGGAGGGCACGTCCACCGACCACCTGACGCCTTCCGTGCGGCTGAACTTCGCCGGCAGGTTCTTTTCCGGGCTGGCCCCATCCTGGTTGGGGCCACGCCAGTTTGGCCAGTTTTCAGCATGCACGAGGGAGGCGGCGAGGACTAGAAGGGCGGATGTGGGGAGACGTTTCATGGAAGAATGACCAAGAAACTGATAACGGGAAAGACTGTCGAGATGTTTCGCGGCACAATGGATGCCCCCTGGCCCCCAAGGATCGTCACTTGACACCTCGCGCCCCCTGCCGTCTCACTTCGCCTCCTTCAACCTCGCTCCCATGATCTCCCTTCAGAAGCTCTTTGGCAAAAAAGACGTGTTCTTTGACCTGCTCGCCGCCAGCGCCACCCAGGCCCGCGTCAGTGTCCAGGCCCTCCACAAGCTGCTTTCCGCACCCGCCGCCGCCGCCCAGAACCTCGACGCCTTTTCCGCCTCCCGTCGGGAGGACAAGAAGATCACCCAGCAGATCGACGAGGCGCTTTGCAAGACCTTCGTCACCGAGCTGGAGCGTGAGGACATCGAGGCCCTCGCCACCTCCCTCTACAAGATTCCCAAGACCGCCGAGAAGATCGCCGAGCGCATCATGATCGCCCGCGACCGGATCAAGGAAGTCGATTTCAGCCGCCAGATCAAGCTGATGGACGCCGCCTCCGACATCGTCGTCACCATGATCTCCGAGCTGAAAAAGCTGCACCTTGAGCGGGTGAAAGTGCTGAACGAGCAGCTCCAGAAGGTCGAGGGGGACGCCGACAAGCTGATCCTGGAATGCCTGCGTGACCTTTATTCGGGCTCCACGGATCCCGTGACCGTGGTGATCCTCAAGGATCTCTACGATCTCATTGAGAAGGTCGTCGACCGCTGCCGTGACGCCGGCAACGTCGTCGCCCACATCGTTCTCAAAAACTCCTGATCCAGCACGCTCATGACCCTTGTCCTGACCGTTGTCCTGATCGCGTTGATCTTTGAGTACATCAACGGCTTTCACGACACCGCGAACTCCATCGCCACCGTGGTCTCCACCAAGGTGCTGACCCCGCGCCAAGCCATCATTCTGGCTGCGGTGACCAACCTCATCGGCGCCCTCTTTGGCACGGCTGTGGCCAAGACCATCTCCTCCGGCCTGGTGGACAGCCAGTTTGTCAACACCACCACCATCATCTGCGCGCTTTCAGGCGGCATCGTCTGGAACCTGATCACCTGGTGGTTCGGCCTGCCCTCCAGCTCGAGCCACGCCCTCGTCGGCGGGCTCGTCGGCTCAACCCTTGCCACCGCCGGCGGCAACTGGGGTGCTCTCATCTGGTCCAAGGCGCCCGAGGCTGGCAAGCACTGGTACGAGGGCGGCGGCATTCTCTACAAAGTCGTGCTGCCCATGTTCAGCTCGCCCATCGCCGGCTTCGTCATCGGCCTGCTGGTCATGGGGCTGCTGCAGACCCTTTGTTATTCCATGCGCCCGCTGATCGTCAGCCGCACCTTCGGCAAGCTGCAGATCTTCAGCGCCGGCTTCATGGGCTTCAGCCACGGGCAGAACGACGCCCAGAAAACCATGGGCATCATCGCCCTCGCCCTGGTCGCAGGCACCAAGGCCGGCGACCTCAACGACATCCCGGACTGGCTCAGCTTCCTGCGCATCGAGTCCCTGGGTGAAAAAAGCGACCACATACCGGTGTGGATCAAGGTGGTCTGCGCCCTGACCATGGCCGCGGGCACCGCCGCAGGAGGCTGGCGCATCATCAAGACTCTCGGCCACAAGATGGTGAAGCTGCAGCCGGTGCACGGCTTTGCGGCCGAAACCACCGCCGCCACCGTCCTGTTCGTCGCGGCCAAGCTTGGCATGCCGGTCTCCACCACCCACGCCATCACCACAAGCATCATGGGGGTCGGCGCCGCCAAGCGCTGGAACGCCATCCAGTGGAACGTCGTTCAGCGCATCATCTGGGCCTGGGTCCTCACCATCCCGGCCACGGGTCTGCTCGGTTTTCTGTTCTACAAGCTGTTCGGCGCCTGAGTGCCTCCCGGTTCCTGGTATGCCGGTTGAACCAGAAGCAAGTTCTGGCGTCCCCTCGTGGGGCCATGAAGCATTCAGCCCATGTCCCTGAAGCTTGTCACCGAACTGACCGACACCGACCGCAGGCTGCTGAACCGCGCCCTCGATGGCTTTGTGCCCAGCAAGGTCTTCGACGCCCACACCCACCTGTTTCACAGCCGTCACTTCGCCGAGGGCAGGCGTCCGGCATTCCTCGACGAAAACCGTGGCTACGGCCTGGCGGACTTTCAGGAGGCGATGCACCTCTGGATGCCGGGCCGAGAGGTTGAGGGTCTCTTTTTTGGTTATCCCAGCGCCGGCAATGACCGCGCCGGGGAAAATGCCTGGGTGCAGTCGCAGATCGACACGGGCACAAGCTCCCGCGCCCTCGTGCTTGCGGCTCCCTCGGATGACCCGGCCGAGGTGCGCAGGCTGCTTGCCTCGGGTGTGTTCGTGGGCATCAAGCCCTATCGGCTCTATGCCGACGTTCCGGACACGCGCGAGGCGCCGGTTGAATCCTTTGCCCCGGAGTGGATGTGGGAGGCCTGTCATGATCACAATGGCATCATGATGCTGCATATCATGCTGGCCGAAGGCATCACCGACCCGCGCAACATCGAGTCCCTGCGCCGGCTCTGCCGTCGTTACCCGCGCTGCCAGCTGGTGCTGGCCCATGTGGCCCGTTCATTCAACTACCGCCATGCCCGCGAGGGCCTGCATCATCTCGTCGACCTCGACAACGCCGTTGTGGACACCTCGGCGGTGACCCAGGCCGGCGCCTTTCGTGCCGCCATCGAGATCCTGGGGCCTCGCCGAGTGCTCTGGGGCAGTGATTACATGGTGAGCGAGCTGCGCGGCTCATGCATCACCCAGGGCGACGGCTTCACCTGGATCCATCCTGACCTCGGCACGGACAAGCTGACCATCTTCGGCCAGTACACGACGGTGGGCATCGAATCCCTTCTCTGCCTGCGCGAGGCCTGCGAGGACACCGGCATGACCCAGGGAGATCTTGAGGACATCTTCCGCGAAAACGCCCTGCGTCTGGTCGGCGCGGCGCGCCCATCCGCCGCAGACCGGGAGGATGACCGGGCCCCGCTCTCCGGCCCCGGACTCTGGGAGGAGGCCAAGACCAAGATCTCCTGCGGAACCGGCCTGCTTTCCAAACGAGCCCACCTGTTTGATCCCCAGACATGGCCCTCCTACTTCTCAAGGGCCAAGGGCGCCTGGATCTGGGATCTCGACGGACGTCGTTACACGGATTTCACCGGCGGTGTCGGCGCCATCCTTCTGGGCCATGCCGACGATGAGGTGAACGCCGCCGTGAAACGCCGCGTCAACCTCGGCAGCTATGCCACCCTGGCCTCGCCGGACGAGGTCGCCCTGGCAGACCTGCTGCTGGACCTGCATCCCTGGGCTGGCAAAGTTCGTTATGCCCGCGGAGGCGGCGAGGCGCTCGGTCTGGCGGTGCGCATCGCCAGGGCCGCCACCGGCAGAAGCGGCATCGCCTTCTGCGGCTACCATGGCTGGAACGACTGGTATCTTGCGGCCAACCTCGGCGATGACGCCGCTCTCGACGGCCATCTGCTGCCTGGTCTTCAACCCCTGGGCGTCCCCCGCGAGCTCGCCGGCACGGCGGTGCCCTTCCGTTACAACGACCCGGAATCCTTCCGCACCGCGCTTCAGAAGCTCGACGGCAGGCTCGCCGCCGTCGTGATGGAGCCGATGCGAAGCGAGCCTCCCCGCGACAACTTCCTGCACGAGGTCATCCGTTCCTGCCATGCCGCCGGCGCGGTCTTCGTGCTGGATGAAGTGACGAGCGGCTGGCGTTTTGGCTTTCCAGGTGCGGCCCCGGTCCTGGGCATCGAGCCCGACATCGCCGTCTATGCCAAGGCGATGAGCAACGGCTACCCCGCCGGAGCCGTCATCGGTCGGGACGCGGTCATGGATGCGGCCAACTCCAGCTTCATCTCCAGCAGCTACTGGACCGACGGCGTCGGCACGGCCGCCTCCCTGGCCTGCATCGGCAAGATGCGGCGTGAAGGCGTGCAAAGGCATGTCTGGACGCTGGGTGAACGCCTCCAGGCCGGCCTGCGAGAAGTGGCGGCACGTCATCCTTCGTTAGGCCTCAAGTCCGGCGGCATGCCCTGCGCCCCCTCCTTGTTGTTCGGCAACCCGGCCGCCAAGCCGCTGATGATCCGCCTCATGCTTGAACGCGGCTTCCTCATGTCCAGCCAGCTCTATGTGACCTGGGCGCACGACGAGCAAAAGGTCGCCTCCATGCTGGCCGCCCTGGATGAATCCCTTGCCATTGTGGCCGCGACGCCCCTGGAGGCTGTCCAGGCTGCCCAGCAGGGTTTCGCAAGGCTGGTGTGATCGCTTGCGCTCGCGCGGGCTCTCGCGAACATCCCGCACTCACCCATGTCAGCCCTCGAAGATCTCCTCACCTGCCTGCGTTTTCCCAGTGTCTCCACGGATTCCAAGCACCGGCCCGACGTGCGGGCCTGCGCGGAGTGGCTGATGAGCAAGCTCTCCGGCATGGGGCTCACCGCCGCGCTGCATGAGACGCCGGGTCATCCCATCCTGGTCGCGAAAAACAAGCACCTTAGCGGTCGTCGCACGGTCCTGCTTTACGGCCACTACGATGTTCAGCCCGCCGAGCCGTTGAACGAGTGGAAAAGCCCCGCCTTTGAACCGACAATCCGTGACGGCCGCATCTTCTGCCGCGGCGCCACTGACAACAAGGGCCAGCTCATCGCCCATGTTTCCGGCATTGCCGAAACCCTGGCCCGGGAAGGCGACCTGCCGGTGAACCTGACCATCCTGTTTGAAGGCGAGGAGGAGATTGGCAGCCCCAACCTCAAACCCTTTCTGGAAGCCCACCGCGAGGAGCTTGCCTGCGACGTCGTGGCCATCTCGGACACTGGCATGGTCGGCGAGGGCGTTGGCACCTTCACCTATGGCCTGCGCGGCATCGCCTGCATGGAGGTGAAGGTTCATGGTCCGTCCATCGACCTGCACTCAGGCATCTTCGGAGGCGCGATTGCCAACCCGGTGACCATGGCGGCAAGACTGGTCGCCAGTCTTCATGATGACGAGGGCCGCGTGCTCATTCCAGGCTTCTACGATGGCGTGCGCGACCTGCAGGACTGGGAGCGCAGCGCCTGGAGCTCTCTGGGTGACGGAGACGCCGAGACGCTCTCCCTCACGGGTTCCCCCGCCCTTTTCGGCGAGCCTGGATATACCGAGCGTGAGCGCCGCTGGGCGCGTCCGACCGCCGAGGTCAACGGCATCGGCGGCGGTTACCAGGGCGAAGGTTCGAAAACCGTGATCGCACGCGAAGCCTTCTTCAAGCTCAGCTTCCGTCTTGTTCCCGACCAGGATCCCGAACGGATCCTCGACCTCGCCGAAGCCCATCTGCGCGCCAAGGCGCCCTCTTCGGTCAGGCTGGAGGTCAAGCGCGGTCACACCGGCATGGCCTACCTGATGGATCCGCATTCACCGCTCGGACAGGCCGCGCAGCGCGCATTGCAGGAAACCTTCGGCGGCGGCGTCGCACTCATCCGCGAAGGCGGCAGCATCCCCATCGTGCAGGCCTTCAAGGACGTGCTGAAGGCCGACACCCTGCTTCTCGGCCTTGCGCTTCCGGACTGCCAGGCGCATGCGCCTAACGAAAACTTCCCCGTCGCCAACCTCGAGGCCGGCATCCGGCTGAACCAGGCGCTGCTGCGCGAACTGGCGGCCTGAGACCTCAGAAGGCTGACAAAAGCAGGGCCGGGGCGCGTTTGCTGACAATCACCATGTCCAGCCTCCGCCCCCTGCTCGCCAGCCTTGCCATCGCCGTCGGCGCCGTTGCCGCGCCGTCGACCCCCAACCTTGTCGTCATCTTCATGGACGACATGGGCTACGCCGATGTCAGCTGCTTTGGCGCCCAGGGCTACGAAACTCCGAACATCGACCGCCTCGCCAGGGAGGGGCGCAAGTTCACCAACTTCCACGTCGCCCAGCCCGTCTGTTCGGCCTCCCGCACCGCCCTGCTCACCGGATGCTATCCCAACAGGCTGGGAATGCACGGCGCGCTCGGGCCTTCGGCCACGCATGGCATTCATGCCGATGAAATGACCCTGGCCGAACTGGTGAAGCAGAAGGGTTATGCCACCGCCGCGGTCGGCAAGTGGCACCTGGGCTCGCGTCCGGCCTTCCTTCCCACCCGGCACGGCTTCGACGAGTACTACGGCATCCCCTACTCGAACGACATGTGGCCCTTCCATCCTCAGGCCAAAAAGGGCGCCTATCCAAAATTGCCGATGGTGGAGAACGGCCGTGTCGTGGACGAGGAGATCACGCCGGAGGACCAGACGCATCTGACCACCGATTACACGGAGCGCGGCGTGCGTTTCATCGAGAGGAACAAGGACCATCCCTTCTTTCTCTACCTGGCCCACAGCATGGTGCATGTGCCGCTTTTTGTGAGCGACAAGTTCAAGGGCAAATCAGGCAAGGGCCTGTTCGCCGATGTCATGCTGGAGGTGGACTGGTCCGTCGGCCAGATTCTCGACACCCTCAGGAAGAACGGTCTGGAGGATAATACCTGGGTCATCTTCACCTCCGA
>CAZXPU010000147.1:0-12044 GCA_964642905.1 uncultured Prosthecobacter sp. | reverse complement strand
TTGTCAGCGGCGCTGGTGGTGATGTCGGCCATGGTCGTGGATGTGGTTAGGTGTGGGGGTTCGGGATCGGGCGAGTGAGATTGGAAATGCTTATCCAAACGCTGCTTGCCTTCCATGCCTGCATTGGCCAGAATTGTGTCTGATTTCGCAAACTGTTCATGCCTGCCTCCGCCTCCATCCTCAGCGTGGTGCCTGTCGGCTCCGCCCATCGCGTGCAGGGGCATCGCAGCGTCGCCCTGCCGGGGGTGACGGTGGACATCCTGACCACTCGGAAAATTGAGCTTCAGCAGTGGGAGCTGCGGCGGTTGAATGATCCTTACTGGCGGTTGTACTGGCCGGTGCAGGAAGGGGGCGTGGTGGAGATCAACGGGGAGGCCACGGAACTGAAGCCAGGCATGGTGTATCTGATTCCGCCGCGCACGACCTTCAGCACGAGCACGAGGCGTCCGTTCAGCAAATGGTACTGTCATTTCAGCCTTGGGCCGCTGGCGGACCGGGCGGCGCCGGGAATCCATGGGTTTGCGGCGGGCGCCCCGCACAAGGCGCTGCTGCGTGAGCTGATGCGGCTCGGGGCCAGTCCCGGCAGCGGGCGGTTTCCCTGGGTGTCGATCCAGCTGGTGACGGAGTTTGTCAAAAAGCTGCCGGCGAAGGTGTGGGAGCAGCAGCGGCTGGACGCCCGGCTGCTGAAGGCGATGGAGTTCATGAACCAGCACCTTGGACTGAAGCTGACGGCCGAACAAATAGCGCGTCATGCAGGGCTGAGCGTGAGGAACCTGAACCATCTGTTCAAGCAGGAGGTGAGGCAGTCGCCGATGCGCATCCTTCTGGACTACCGGCTTGACGAGGCCTGCCGGCTTCTGCGTCACACCCATGACAGCATTGAGGCTGTTGCCGAGGCCTGCGGGCTGGTGAACCGGCATTATTTCAGCCGCATGATGCGTCAGTACCGCAACACCTCACCGGCGGCCTACCGGAGCGAGACGGGAGGCTGATGCAGGCGAGGGGCTGTCAAGGTGATGCCTTTTCATCCATGATCTCGCTGATGTGCCGCACCCGGCAGCCCCGGGCGTTCAGCAGCGCCAGCACGCCGTCGGGCTTGCCGCCCAGGTGCCCGGCTCCGACGAGGACCATGACCTTTTCTCCAGCTGACAGCAGGGTGTCGAGCCGGTCGATCCACGCATGATTCCTTTGATTGATGAAGATCTCGAGCAGCTCGGGATACTTTTCCGCCTCGCGGTTGATCAGGCCGTGCAGGGTGTCGATGTCGCCCTTTTTCCAGGCGCTGATCATGGATTCGTATTCCTGGGGCAGGGTGCTGACCTCGGCGAGGGTTTGCTCCAGCATCTCGGCCTGCTGGCCGGCGGTGAGCTGTGAAAAGAGCTGAAGCTGGAGTTCGACGGTCTCGAGGCCTTCGCCTGGCTTGTGATCCTGCCGGGAAAGGTTTTCATAAAGCTGATCGGCACCTTTGTCATTGCTGGCGCCCAGGGCCTGGTATTCCTCGCTGGTGATGAAAAGGGAGGCCAGCCAGGGGCGGAAGCGGTTGAAGGAGGCCAGGCTTTTGCGGCGGCTTTTGACCCAGGCCTTGAGTTTTTCCCAAGTCTCGGCGGAGACGCTGGCCTCCAGGGACTCACCTTCGGGATACTGGCCGAGTTCCAGGAGTCGTGCGCTGAATTCAGGGGCCTCGCTGGCACCGGGGGGCAGTTCGAAGATGAGCTTCTGCGACTGCTGATAAGCAAAGTCGTAGCCGGGGGCCAGGGGGTGGTCGGACTCGCGGAGGATGTGGATGGTCCCGCAGAGAAAAAGGCGCCCGGGCCGGTCTTCGCGGTCTACGACCCAGACAGAACCGCGATGGGGCTGGGTGGATTGGGCTGCAGGCGGGCGGCAGGAAGGCAGGAGGGCCAGCAGGCTGAGAAGGATCGGGAGGCGGATCACGGGCGAGATGAACCATCCGGGGCTGTGGATGGCAAATGGAAGTTCCCGTGCCGAGGCTCAGGCCTTGTGCCGGGCGAGATAGGCCTGGCATTTTTCCTCGCCCATGTATTTGGCCAGCAGCTTGGGGTCGGTCTCGGTGAGGTCGACGAGGATCAGGCCGTCAATGACCGAGGAGAACTCCTTGTCGACGTTGAAGCTGAGGATGGTGCCGTTGAGTCGCAGGTAGTGCTTGAGGAGGATGGGGATGCCTTTGCCATCGGTCTCCAGGCTGGAGATGAGGGCGGAGCAGTCGTCCACGTCCTGAAGGTCGGCGCTGATGAATTCGCGCATGAGCTTTCGGCCGCGAAGGTATCGGAAGGGGTTGCGTGGACGGACAAAGCTGGCGAGGTCCTCATGGAGGCAGTTCTCCTGGAGGAACTCGACGATGAACTTACGGCTCAGCTTGTCGTAGTCCTTGCTGATGCTGACGGGGCCGAAGAGCTTGGTGTAGCCCGGGTTGCGGCTGATCCAGTGGGCGATGCCCTTCCAGAGCAGGGGCAGGGAGGTGAGGTTGCGCTGGTAATCCTTGGTGATGAAGCTGCGGCCCATTTCGACCGCGCTTTCCAAGTTGGCGAGGAAGGGTTTTTCGAACTTGAAGAGGGTGTTCGTGTAGAGGCCCTTGGGGCCGTATTCACGGAGGATGATGTCCGCCCGGCCGAGGCGGTAGGCGCCGGCGATGCGCTGGGCGCGTTCATCCCAGAGGAAAAGGTGTTCGTAGTAGCGGTCGAAGCGGTCGAGGTCGATCTCCTGTCCGGTGCCTTCGCCGACCTGGCGGAAGGTGATTTCGCGGAGCCGGCCGATTTCCTGGAGTGTCTCAGGGATTTCGTGGGAGTGGGCTGAGTAAACGGAGAGGCCTCCCTGGCTGACGAGGCTGCCGCCGCGTTCGCGCAGGGCGTTGACCTCCTCGAGGATGCGTTTGTCACGCCATGCCACTCTAAGGCCGGGGCCCTCGAGCTCGGCCTGAGGCAGCCCCTCGTTTTCATCCTGAGCATCGGGCCTGCGCCGTCCTGAGAGGATAAAAGTGTGGATGCGCAGGTATTTGGTGAGGGCGTCATCGTCCTCAAACTTGCGCAGTTTGGAGAAGGGGATGGGGCTGCCGATGCGCATTTCGACAGTGCTGCCATTCTGCCATGCGAACTCGCGAAGCAGCAGGCCGGTTCGCAGACGTGGATGGATGACGCCGGCGGCGTGGAAAAGCGGGCTGTTGCCGCCGGGGAAGAAGACCGGCAGGACGGTTGCGGACGTTCGGCGGACGAGGGAGCCGACGTGCTTGGTCCAGGGAGCTTCATGGATGCCCTTGCCGGGCTGGTAGGCGGAGACCTCTCCCGCTGGGAAGATGATCAGTGCGCCACCGGACTTCAGATGGGCCAGGGCGGCCTTCATGCCCTGCAGGTTTTCCCGGGCGGCCGCCGAACCGCCGAAGGGATTGACCAGGATGGCGTGTTCCCTGACCTCTGGCATGATGCCAAGCAGGGAGTTGGTCATGATTTTCAGGTCCTTGCGGTGTTCTCCCACGTAGCTGGCGAGCACGCAGGGGTCGAGAATGCCAAAGGGGTGGTTCGCAATCACGACCAGAGGGCCGCTGCGTGGGAACTCGAGGCCGGGCGGTTCGTCGGCGGCAAGCCCGGCCTTGATGACTTCGACCACACATTTGAAGAAGCCGCCGCAGGTCTGCTGATCCGGGGGCAGTTTCAGGTAGAGATCCCTGGAATTAAGATAAACCTGGTCAAAATCCCGGAGGCCCAGGGCACGCTCGGCGACGCCTCCCGCCAGACGGTAAAGCGCCTGCTGGAAGGGGGTGCGAAGATGCGCGCTGATGTCGATGATCATGGCTTTTAAGGCCTCTGGGTGGGAGTTCAGACTCCCTTGAAAAGCGCTTTTCGCAAGCGCTGAAACTTGACGGGGCGTTGACAACACCCTTCAGGGGCGGCTTCTACAGCTGGGCGACCCGGACGAGGATTCGGTCCAGTTCGCAGAGGGAGTGGGCCCATTCGATCGGCAGGTCCGCCAGCTTCTCCTGATAGCCCCTGGCGGCTCGGCCTCCGACGAGCAGGGTGATGGATTCGGGCAGCAACAGGCGCATCCGGCGCAGCTTGTCCTCGATGACCGGGCATTTTTCTGGGTAAACCACGCTCAGGGCCACAGCCCGGGCGTTTCGGGCCACGGCGCAGGCGGCGATTTCCTCAATGGGAAGGTTGGGGCCGAGGTAGGTGACCTTCCATCCCAGGTCACGTGCGGTGGCGGCCGCCATCATGGCGCCGAGTTCGTGCATTTCACCTGCGGGCGTGGTGATGACGATCTCCGGGGCGTTGGGGGCTGTCTGACTGCCGGGCACCGGAGTCATCAGCATCTCCCGGATCACGGAGGTGGCGACGTGTTCGTGGGCTGGCCGCAGATTGCCGGTCTGCCATTCCTCGCCGATATGGATGATGAGGGGGCAGATGACGTGATGGAGCATGCCGCGCTGGCCGAACTGCTGACGTGCCCGCTGGAGGAGGCGGCTGAGACGTTCGCTGTCATAGACCTTGCTCGCCTCGACGGCGAGTTTCACAAAATCTTCGGGCGAATCCAGGGCGGGCGTGGCGGCATGGTTGGCCTGGGCGGGAGCGACCGGCGGACCGCCTTGCGCCAGCCGATGGTTGGCGAGCTTGCGGAGCTCCTCGGTGCAAAGCCGGGCGACGCTGCCGATGCGGTGCCCGCCCTCAGTCAGCTCGCGCAGAAGACGGAGCCGTTCGATCGCCTCCTCGCAGTACATCCGCCGGTTGGTGCAGGTGCGGCTGGGGTTGAGGGCGTTGTAACGCCGTTCCCAGATGCGGATCACGTGAGGGCTGATTCCACTGAGCTGGCTGGCCGTCTGAATCGGGAAGGGCATGACGGAACGGGTGGCGATGGCGGATGTTGAAGGAAACTGAAAGGGTGGGTTGCCTGAAGAGAGTTTTTCAGGCAAGCACTTTCCTTTACGCCTTTTTTCGCGGGCTGGATACAATCCCTTTCACCATGTTGAACTCCATCTGGGCCACTTTATTGTTTGTCGGGTTGATCGTCGCCGGTCTTGTGGGCCGTGTTTCAGGCTCTGGAAGCGTCATCGATGCCGCCATGAAGGGGGCTGAAAAGGCCGTGATGGGCATCGCCCTGCCACTGGCGGGCATGATGATGTTCTGGCTGGGCGTGCTGAGGCTGATGGAGAAGGCCGGGGTGCTGGAGGCGGTGGTGCGAATGCTTTCGCCGCTCCTGCGCCGGATCTTTCCCGAGGTGCCGACCCAGCACCCGGCGATGAGCGCGATGGTGATGAATCTTTCGGCCAACATGCTCGGCCTGTCGAACAATGCGACCCCGCTGGGTCTGAAGGCCATGGGACATCTGCAGGAGCTGAACCCGCACAAGCAGACGGCGAGCAATGCCATGATCACCTTCCTGGCGCTGAACACGGCCGCTTTCACCCTCATCCCCATGTCCGCGATGAATTTCCTGAATGCCGCGGGCATCTCGAACAGCTACCGGGTCATCCTCCCCACGATCCTTGCCACCGCCTGTGCCAGCTTCGGGGCCGCTGCGTCAGCGCTTTTTCTGAACCGGATGCCCCGGTTTGCCCCTCAGCCGGATGAGCCCGAGACCGTGGCCGGTGAAACGAAAGACTCCGCGTCGGTGGCTTCATCATCCGGCATCAGCCGCAGGGCCCGGGGCTGGCTGACGCTTCTGGTGGGCTTGTTCATCGCTGTTTCGGCGCTGGAGCTTGGGCCTGCCTCCTGGCGGGCGACGGTGCTTGAGAAAACCGGCCTTTCGCAGGTGATCCGGCAGGCAGGGGAGCGCAAGACGCAGGCGGAGGCGGAGCTGGCGAGGAAGAAAGAGCAGGCGGCGGCCCGGCCCGTCCAGGAGGAACCGCCTGCCTGGCGCAGGGGGATGGACGGCGCCTCGGGACTGGCCATTCCCGCCATCCTGATTCTCGCCGTCGGCTTCGCCTGGGCGAAAAAAGTGCGGGTCTATGAAGAGTTTGTCGAAGGCGCCAAGGAAGGCTTTGCCGTGGCGACCCGCATCATGCCCTACCTGGTGGCGATGCTGGCCGTGCTGGCGATCCTGCGAGAATCCGGGGCCTTTCTGCTGCTGGAACATCTGCTTTCCCCGCTGCTGGGGCTGATCGGATTTCCGGTCGAACTGCTGTCGCTGGCCCTCATGCGGCCGCTGAGCGGTTCGGGTTCGCAGGGCTTGCTGATTGAGATCATCACGCGTTCCGACCTGAGTGAAACGGTGAAGTTCACCGCCGCCATCCTCTATGGATCCACGGAGACGACCTTTTATGTGCTGACGGTCTATTTTGGCAGCGTTGGCATCCGGCGGTTCCGGCACGCCCTGATGGCCGGGCTGATCGGCGATTTTTGCGGCATGGCCTCGGCGGTGGTGTTTGGCAGGCTGTTGTTTGGCTGAGCCTGAGGCCGGTCGCCTTCGGCAGCCCCATGCTTGACGAAGGGCGGGCTGACGGGCTAGTGCGTGACTCTGATCCTTTCGAATGCTTCAAATCTCCCAGATCTCCGTTCCTGTCGACCACACCGACGCCAGCCTTCGGCAGGCCTTGGTCAAGCGCCTGGGGATCGCGGATCAGGAACTGCTGGGGATGACCGTGAAGCAACGGGCGATCGATGCGCGCCGCCAGCATGTGGCCTTCAGTTTCACCCTGCTGGCCGAGGTTCGGGACGAAGCCCGGGTGTTGCGGCAACATGAGGGAAATCCCCAGGTTGTCGCGGCGCCCGATGAAACCTATCGCGAGGTCGGGCTGAAAACACGTCCGGACCATGTTGTGTCGGATCGGCCGGTGGTGGTCGGGACGGGGCCCTGCGGATTGTTTGCCGGCCTGCTTCTCGCCCGGGCCGGACGCAGGCCGATCCTGCTGGAACGCGGCAAGGCGGCCGGGGATCGTGCCAGGGATGTCACGGGTTTCTGGCGTCGTGGATGGGATTTCAACCCCGAGTCGAACGTGCAGTTTGGCGAGGGTGGCGCGGGCACCTTTTCCGACGGCAAACTTTACACCCAGATCCGGGATCGAGAGCATCGCATTCCATGGCTGCTGAAGGAGATGGTGGCGGCAGGCGCGCCCGAGGACATTCTGATCAAGGCCCGTCCGCACATCGGCACGGACCGCCTCATCAAGGTGGTCAGGCATGTTCGAGAGGAGATCCTTTCGTTAGGCGGCGAGGTGCGCTTTGGAGCGCGTGTCGCCGACGTGGTCATCGAGCAGGGCGTCATGCGCGCCGTGGTGCTCGCGGATGGCGTTGTCATCGAGGGCTCGCCCGTCATCTTTGCGGTCGGTCACAGCAGCCGCGACACCTTCGAGATGCTTCACCGTCATGGCGTGCCGATGGAGGCCAAGCCTTTTTCCATCGGCGTTCGCATCGAGCATCCGCAGCGTTTTGTCGATGAGATGCTCTACGGTCGCTGGGCAGGTGATGCGCGGCTGGGGTCCGCCCCCTACAAGTTCGTGGCGCACTGTCCGACGGGCCGCGCGGCCTACAGCTTCTGCATGTGCCCGGGCGGTCTGGTGGTCGCGGCGAACTCGGAGCCCGGCATGGTGGTCACCAACGGCATGAGCAGCTACGCCCGGGCCGAGGCGAATGCGAACAGCGGCTTCATGGTGGATGTGCGCCCTGAGGATTACGGCCTGGATTCGCCGCTTGCCGGCATCGAGTTCCAGCGTGGCATTGAGCGCACGGCATTCCGTCTTGGCGGAGGCGGCTACCATGCTCCGGCGCAGTTGTTAGGCGATTTGCTCGCCGGGCGCGCCTCGAAAGGGCAGGGGAGCGTGAAGCCGAGCTACGAGCCCGGCGTTGTCTGGACGGACCTGCGCGAAGTGTTGCCGGAGTATGTGATCGCGACGCTGAAACTCGCCTTGCCGCAGATCAGCAGGAAACTTCCAGGCTATGGGCTTGAGGATGCCGTGCTGACCGCGGCGGAGACGCGCAGTTCGTCGCCGGTGCGGATTCCCCGGCATGCTGACACGCTGGTCTGCGAAGGGGTGGAAAATTTCTACCCCGCAGGTGAGGGGGCGGGTTATGCCGGAGGGATCATTTCCGCGGCTGCCGACGGCATGCGGGTCGCCGAGGCGGTGCTGCGGCGGTGAACCTGCTCCTGAAAGTGACGGCTGAGCAAGAGAACCCGCCCTGCGCGGCGTATGCTGCGGATGCACAAGCCGCTCCTGACGATCCTGGTTCTGGTCTCCGCACTGCATGCGGCGCCTTATCCTGAAAAGACCCCCGACACGCCGGGCAACCGCATGCTGCAGG
The DNA here is from genome assembly GCA_964642905.1 of uncultured Prosthecobacter sp. Lineage (GTDB taxonomy): Bacteria > Verrucomicrobiota > Verrucomicrobiia > Verrucomicrobiales > Verrucomicrobiaceae > Prosthecobacter. The sequence goes on along the minus strand of CAZXPU010000147.1, from coordinate 3,801 downwards.
GCTACTGGGAGCGCCAGGTCCGTGAGATCGAGCAGAGCGGCGGGCTCGCGGACATCCAGTCGGCGGAGGATTGGAACAAGAAGGCGCCGGTCTATCGCCGGCAGCTGGCGGAGATGCTGGGGCTGGATCCGATGCCTGAGCGGACTCCTTTGCAGGCGACCAAGACCGGCGAGATGGCCGGAGAAGGCTGGCGGGTGGAAAAGATGCACTACCAGGCCGTGCCCGGCCTTTATGTCACTGCGAATCTGTATCTGCCGACCCAGGTTGAGAAACCGCTGCCCGCGATCCTTTATGTCTGCGGTCATGCCAATGTTGTGAAGGACGGGGTCAGCTACGGCAACAAGACGGGCTACCATCATCACGGCATCTGGTTTGCCCGTCACGGCTACGTCTGCCTGATCATCGACACCGTGCAGCTGGGCGAGATCCGCGGGGAGCACCATGGCACTTACAGCAAGGGGCGCTGGTGGTGGTTTTCGCGTGGATACACGCCCGCCGGATTGGAGGCCTGGGCCGGTATTCGCGGCCTGGATTACCTGGAAACCCGGCCGGAGGTGGACAAGACACGGTTTGGCGTCACGGGGCGCAGCGGCGGCGGGGCGTACTCCTGGTGGGTGGCGGCGCTGGATGAGCGCATCAAGGCGGCGGCTCCCACGGCCGGCGTGACCAGCATGCGCAACCATGTCGCCGACGGCTGCATCGAAGGTCACTGCGACTGCATGTTTTATGTCAACACCTACCGCTGGGACTATGACCGCCTGGTCGCGCTGGTGGCGCCTCGCGCCCTGCTGGTTTGCAACACCGACAAGGATTCCATTTTTCCCATCGACGGCGTCTTCAACGTTCATCAAAAAGTCCGGCGCATCTACCAGATGCTGGGGGCGGACGACAAGCTGGGACTGCAGGTGGCCGAGGGGCCGCACAAGGACCTGCAGCCGTTGAATGTCGGCGCGTTTCATTGGTTTGAGCGTCATCTGAAGGGCGCGGACCCGATGGCCGTGCTGGATGAAGGGGCGAAGAAGCAGCTGGAGCCGGAGCAGCTGAAGGTGTTTGCGCAGCTGCCGAAGGATGAAAGGAACACCACGATTGATGAAACCTTTGTCCCGAAGGCCGAGGCTCCCGGGGTGCCGGGTTCTTCCGGAGAATGGGCGCATCAGAAAGAGGCCTGGATGACGGCGCTGAAGGAGAAGGTGCTGGCCGGATGGCCGAGGGAGGCCGCCGCTGTTGCCCTCACCAAGGAGGGCCGCAGCGAGCGCGATGGCGTCGAGATGACAGCGTATGATTTTGAGCCCGAGCCTGGCATCCGTCTGCGCCTGCATCTCGCCCACCGGGCCGGCTTGCGTGTGGAGGATCTGGAACTGGTCGCCCTGAACGTGCTGGATGCCGAGGGCTGGGAGAGCTTCCGACGTACGTATCAAAGCCGGTTTGGGCAGCACATCGAGGGTGCCGGCAAGGTGGAGCCGGACGAAAAGGCCTTTGAGAGCGAGCAAAAGATGTTAGGTCATTTCAAATGGGGCATGGCCTACCTGGCGCCTCGCGGTGTCGGGCCGACGGAGTGGACGGGCAGCGAGAAGGCGCAGACGCAGCGTCTGCGGCGGTTTTACCTGCTGGGGCAGACGGCGGACTCGATGCGTGCCTGGGACATCCGCCGGGCCGTGCAGGCGCTGAAGCAGGTAGCCGGTCTGGAGAAGAAACCGCTGTGGATTCAGGCGCAGAGGGAGATGGCGGTGAACGTCCTGTATGCCTCGCTTTTTGAGGATGGAATCACCCGGCTGGACCTGCATGAACCTCCGGCGGGCCATGCCATGGGGCCGGCCTACCTGAATGTGTTGAAATTCCTCGACCTCCCGCAGACGGCGGCCTTGGCGGCGGAGCGGACGCGGGTGATCATCTACAGCGCCGATGAAAAAGCCTGGGCCTATCCGGCTGGCGTGGTGAAGCTCCTTGGGCTGCCGGACAAGCAGTGGCAGATCCGCAAGCCGGTCGCCGAGTGAAGGGCGCCTGACAAATCAGACGCACTTCACCATGGTGCCGTTTTCCATGGATTCCCAGACGGCCTCGACAACGCGCATGTAGCAGACGCCCTCGGTGAAGTCGGGGCGGGGGCGCGGTGCCGAGGGATCGCGAACGGCACGGATGAAATCGGCCTCGACCGTCCATTCGCGCTGGAGTTCGGAAGGCACGGCCACCGGCACCGCGGCGGACTTGGGGCCGCCCAGAGTGATTTCATCCGTGGTGAAATCGTAGGTCAGCGTGCCGCTGCTGCCGTAAATCCAGAGCTTGTCGCCCGGTGCATGAGCGGCGACGCCGCTGAACATGAGAGTGGCCTCCAGACCGCTGCGGAAGCGGGCCAGGATGTTGACGAAATCAGGGGTCTCGACCGTGTAGCCCTGGCGTTCGGGGATGACGACGCGACCGCGCGCACCGACCTCGACGATGTGTCCGAGCCAGCGCTGCAGCACCTCGACGTAGATGCCCAGTGTCAGGATTTGAATGCCGCTGACCTCGATTTTCTGCCGCCAGTGGGCGGGTTGTGAAGCGTCCAGCCAGGCCCCGTTGAAGCTGTGCATCACGGCGTGAAAGGGCGTGCCGATGGCGCCCTCCTCCAGCAGCTTCTTCATCATCTCGCCGTTCTTCATGCCGTGCGGGGCGGGGCAGATGGCGGTGACAAGCTCGGGGTAGCGGATGGAGGCCTCCCACATGCGTTCGGCCTCGGGAAGCGTGGCGGCCATGCGGGCCTGGGTGAAGACATGCTTGCCACACTCCAGACCGAAGCAGCTGGCGTCATGATGCAGGCAGGGCGGGGCGCCGACCCAGACGATGTCCACGTCCTCGTTGTCCACCACATCCTCCCAGCGGCCGTGGATCCGGGCCTCCGGTGCCCATTCGGAACAGAAGGCCTGGGCGCTGGCGGTGGAGGAGTTGGCGACTGCGGTGATCCGGATGTTTTTCAGGGCGCTCAGGCCGGGCATGTGGCGTTGTTTGACGATGCCGCCGGCACCGACGATGCCGATGCGAAGGGGGTGCGAGGATGACATAATCAAAAAGGATGGCTGGCCGGGCTGAAAAACTCAAACATTCCATGCAGAAAAAGCCAACTTTGTGCTTGCAGGATCGCCAGTCTGTCCCAGAATGACGGCCCAACAGAAAAGCGGGTGTAGCTCAGTGGTAGAGCACTTCCTTGCCAAGGAAGATGTCGCGCGTTCGAATCGCGTCACCCGCTCCACTTTTCGGTCCAAGCAAACCGGAATTTTTCAGGAAGCCCCAGAGGTCCCTTTCCATCGGTTGAACTCAATCCGTCTGCTGCTACTGCGGCTTCATGCCCGTTCAGCCGCCCAGGAAATTCAATCCACATCCCTTTGCCTATCATCAGGAGCTGGAGGTTCGTGTCGAAAACCTGACCAACGAAGGCAAGGGCGTGGCGCGGGTGGATGGCTGGGTGGTCTTTGTGCCTTTCGCTCTGCCGGGTGAGCTGGTGCGCTGCCGGATCTTCCGCAACCACAAGAACTACAGTGACAGCGATCTCGTGGAGGTGATCGAGCCCTCGCCGGACCGCGTGGCGCCGGTGTGTGAAATCTTCGGAACCTGCGGTGGCTGCCAGTATCAGCACCTGGGCTATGAACGGCAGCTGGAGTGGAAGCGACGGCAGGTGGAGGAACTGCTCCAGCACATGGCGCGCATCGAGCATCCGGTGCTGCCAGTGATCTCTTCGCCGCAGCAGTATGGCTACCGTTCCAAGATCACGCCGCATTTTCATCGTCCCAAGGATGGCTCGGTGGGTGAGATCGGCTTCCTGCGTGC
>CAZXPU010000146.1:0-12127 GCA_964642905.1 uncultured Prosthecobacter sp. | reverse complement strand
TCTCCACCACCCAGATCTACACCCACGTGGACCAGAAGCGCCTGCGCCAGGTGCACCGGCAGTTTCATCCGCGGGCCTGAAGGCCACCCATGTCAGGGATGCGGCCGCGCTTGTGCAGACTCGCCAGACTGTGCCATGCTGAAGGATGTCCTCGACCTCCCTCTGCCTGTCCTTTGACGCCATCGGCCGCCCGGAAGAAGTCCTGAAACTCACCGAGCGCCCCCTGCCCTCCCTCAACGGCCATGAGGTACGGGTGCGCATGCGCTATGCGCCCATCAATCCGGCGGACCTGAACTTCATCGAGGGAACCTATGGCCGGGCGGCGCACCCGCCTGCCATTCCCGGTCATGAAAGCTGCGGCGAAGTCGAGGCCGTCGGCCCGCTGGTGACTTCCTTGAAAAAGGGCGACGTGGTCATCCCCCTGCTCGGCACTGGCTGCTGGACGCAGCACATGACGGCTGCGGAGCAGCACTTTGCCCGGCTGCCTGAGTCGATTGACCCGGTGCAGGCCAGCATGCTTCGCATCAATCCCGTCACGGCCTGGCACCTGCTCACCCAGCATGTGCCGCTGGAGGAAGGCAACTGGGTGGTGCAAAACGCCGCCAACTCCGGCGTCGGCAGGGCCGTGATCCAGATCGCCCGCAAGCAGGGCCTGCGCACGCTGAACTTCGTCCGCAGGCCGGAGCTTGTGGACGAGATGAAGGCGCTCGGCGCCGACGCCGTGTTTCTCGACGACGAGGACGGCCTTGGAGCCGCCCGGGAATGCCTCAGGGGGCAGGCGGTCCGTCTGGCCGCCAACGCCGTCGGCGGCGACAGCGCAATCCGGCTGATGGACCTGCTTTCCCCCGAGGGCATGCTGGTCACCTACGGCGCGATGAGCCGGCGCAGCCTCAAGGTGCCTAACAAATTTCTCATCTTCAAGAACCTGCGCCTGCACGGCCTGTGGATCACCCGCTGGTTTGAAAAGGCCGGCGTTCAGGAGCTCTACCAGGCGCTTGAACCGCTGGCCCGCATGATCGTGGATCATGATCTGCACACGGCGGTGGACGAGGTCATTCCGCTTCGGGAACATCGCAGGGCTCTGGCCAGGGCCGCTGAAGGCGGACGGCGAGGCAAGGTGATCCTGGATCTCGCCTAAGCACGGCCGCTGCACGGGCACGGCCTGACAGAGTCTGGCTCAAAACAAGAACACCACCCGTTTCCGGGTGGTGTTCCACGATGGGTCAGAAACCTCGGACTCTTCAGTCCTGGCGGCGGCGGCGCATGAAGAGCGCCATCAGGCCGAGGAGCATCAGGAGCGCGCGGCCCGGCTCAGGCACGACCACCAGGGTGCCGTAGTTCATGAAGAGCGAGGTGTCCCAGAGGAGGTTGTAGGCGCTGAGGTTGGGCAGCTGGAGGTCGAAGGCGGAGCTGCCACCGGAATACTGGGTGGTTCCGGCATCGAAGCCAGGAGCCGTCAGCGTGGTCCAGTCGAACAGGTTGAACACGTCACCGTAGGAAGGCGTGTAGGTGTCGAAGTTGCTGACGGTCACGCGGCCGTATTGGTTCAGCTTCAGCTCACCGGACACGTTGACGTAGTCGTGGTTGTTGATCGTGCCCTGCGTGCCATTGAGGTAGCCGGGGGCGTTGCTGACCAGCCAGCTGGTGGTGCCGTCCCACATCGGGTCGATCACACCGGCGTTGGCGGTCGAGCCATTGAGCTGCATCTGCACGCGGTCCACGGTGGTGTTGTTCGGGGAACCGGTCACAGGACCCGAGACCGTCAGGTTGCCGTTCACATAGACGTGACCGATCTGGTTGCCGGCGGTGGCGATGCTGGAGGTGCTGTTGCCGCCAGGAGCCAGGAAGCCGACCTTGGAAACCTCACCGACATTGTCACCGATGGTGAAGGTGCCGCCGGCGGCGTCGATGCGTGCGGCGTTGCCAGCCGAGGCAAAGGTGCTGCCCGCAGTGGAGGTGCCGCCGCCGCTCACACGGCCGTCGAAGACGAAGTTGCCGCTGCTGACGGTCTTCGCCGTGACGTCGAACTTCGAGGAGGCTCCGATGTTGAGCCAGACCGAGTCCGCGATGTTGGCGTTGACGCCGAGCTTCACAGAGCCGCCGTTGGTGAGGGTGGTGGCACCGAAGTAGGTGTTGACGTTGTTGAGCGTGAACACTCCCGTGCCCGCCATGGTGACAGCCACGTTGTGCTGGATGACACCGCTGTAGGTGAAGTCAGAGGAGACCGTGTTGCCCACCGTCAGGGTCTTCACCGAGGTGCCGGCGTTGGTGATGAAGCCGCTGGTGGTGTTGACCGCAGTGGTGGTCACCAGGTTGTTCAGCACGCCGATGGTCTGGTTCTGGCCGTTCAGGTCAAGAACAGCGTTGGAGGTGGTGGTCACCGTGCCGGTCTGCGGCAGGGCGTTGTCAGTGCCGATCATGAGCTTGCCGCCAGTGACAACCGTCGCACCGGTGTAGGTGTTCTGGGCGGAGAGCATCACCGTGTCAAAGCCGACCTTGGTCAGGCCTGCGTTGCCGCTGATGACACCCTGGACGTCCAGGATGGCGCCGGAGGCGAGGTACTCTTCCATCGGCCTGAAGTCCATCATCTGCTTGCCGCTGTCGAGGCCGTTTGCACCTTCGTAGAAGCGGTCACCCAGGAAGGAGTTGCCGGTCAGGTTGAAGGTCACGGTCGAAGGCAGGATGCGAAGCACGCCGCCTGAGGACTGGGCATTGGAATGGCCGTCGCCGTTCGCATAAGCCTGGATGCCGCCGCCGTTGAGGGTGATGTTTGCGGTGGTGTTGGCCTGGTTGGCACCGACCTGCAGGGTGGCCTTGCCCAGATCGACGTTGCCGCTGCGGGCGCTGTCAATGCTCCAGCGTTCGATGGAACCCTCGTTGTAGGTGATGCTGGTGTTGGTCGGGTTGTAGTTGGCCACGCCGACTTCAAGCACGCCGTAGCGGTTGACCGTGACGGCGCCCGTGCCGAGCGAGCCGTGGTTGGCCACGAAAACCGCTCCCTGGTCAATGACCACCGATCCCGAGAAGGAGGAGGAGCTGTCACCACGGATGTAGAGGGTGCCGTCACCCCACTTGGTCAGGCGGTTCGACCCAATCAGGGAATCCACGGAAAGACCGCTGCTGATGCTGTTGGTGAGATAGCCGGCGTTGTTGGTGTAGGAGGCCGAATTCAGCGTGGCACCGCCGAGGGTGGCGTCCACGTTCACGATGCTGTTGGAGGCCAGGGTGAGCGTGCCGGCGGAGAGGATGTTGCGCTGGTTGGAGACGGCCACGCGCAGGTAGGCGTCAACAGTGCCGTTGATCGGGCTGTTGGCGGCTCCGGTGCCGGCGTCAATGCCGCCCGACTGCTGGATCTCGATGTCGGAGATGCGGTTCACGCGGTCATTGGCACCCGGATCCCAGTCAATGGTGCCGACGTCCACGGCGAAGATCTTGCCGAAGGAGTAGGTGTTGATCAGGGTGTTGTCCGCAGGCTGCGCACGCAGGTTGAGCTGTCCGGAGCCGGCCTGGCTGCCGTTGAGCACGATGGTGTTGCTAGGGACGGCATTGCCGCCAGAACCGAACTGGCTGAACTGAAGGGCGCCTTCGTTGACGACCCAGCCGCCGCTGTACCCGTTGCCGGTTCCGCGGGCCGCATCGCTCTGGTCGCTGCCGATGACCAGCGTGGAGGTACCATACTTGGTGACCGATCCGGCGGTCAGGCTGCCGTTGAACTGGATGTTGCCACCGGTGTAGAAGATGGCCTCGTTGGTGCCGCTGCTGCCAAACTTCAGGTTCGGGTTGATCGTGAAGGTGCTGGCGGTGCTGACCACGGCGCCGATGTCGGCTCCGCTGCCGGTCAGGGTGATGGTGGCATCGTTGTTGGCACCCGTGGGGCTGTTCAGCGTGACGTTGCCGCCGCGCAGAGCGAAGATGCTGGTTTCAAAGCTGCCCATGGTGGTGGTGCCGGTGACGTTGACCACTTCGCTGCCGACGCCTGCACCGGCAGGCATGGCAACCATGTCAGCGTCAAGCACGGGAGTCACACCGTTGGCACCGAGCTTCACGAAGCGCTGTCCGGTGCTTTCCATGTAGAAGCCGGGCAGCATGCCGGAGACGGCCGCCGTGGCGGAGGTGGTGGGAGCGGTGCCGCTGAACTTGAACTGGGTCTGGGCGACACCCGCCGTGGCGGCCACGCCGAAGGTGGTGGTGCTGGTCGGCGAGAACACCAGGGTGCCACGTCCGGTTCCCGTGCCGCTGCCTGCCGAGGCACGGCCGATGGAGTCCACCGTCAGGAAGACGTCACCGGTGCCTTCATTCTGGAGCGCGATGCGTGAACCGCGATCAAAGGTCACGGCACCGATGGTTTCAGCATTGTTATCGGCATTGTTGGTCGCCTCGGCGGCGATGGAGGAACCGTCCAGACGGACGCCGATGTTGTCAGCCCAGCGGTTGCTGCCGGTGCCGGTGGCCGTGATGTCCTGGAAGGTCAGGAGGCTGGTCGGGTGCAGGTTCAGGTTGGTGTAGAAATGGTTGGTCGTGCTGCCGTTCTCAAACAGGTTGCCCGTGCTTTCGAAGCGCAGACCGCCATAGATGTCGATGAGCGAGGCGGAGTTGGCACCCAGGGGACCGGCGGTGTTGCCGGTGGCCATGGCCTGGTTGAAGCGGAGCGTCGTGCCACGAGCCACAACCGTCTGTCCCGTGTAGGTGTTCTGGTCCAGCAGATAGACGAACCCGGTGTTGAAGTTGCCGTTGGGGCCAAGGATGGCGAGGGAACCCACCTGCAGGTCCGTGGCGACGGAGTTGAAGTCATTCAGGCCGCCGACCGTCAGGTTGATGTTCAAGGTGCGGGCGGTCGTGTCACCACCGCCCAGGCGGTAGACACGATTGCCGCTCGTGCCGCCAACCACGCTTTCAGCAATGTTGGCAAGGCCGGGAATCAGGGCCGAACCCGTGGCGGCGCCCGTGTAGGTGCGATCACCAGCGATGGCGCCGAAGAAGACGCGGCCATCACCAATGGTGCTCTGGTTGTAATTGGCGGCGGCAGGGGTGCCTTCCCAGGAGACGTAAGTGACCTCGTTGCTGGTGGTGGTCCTAGGCTGGATCAAGGCTTCGAGGTTGGCCTGGGTCGCGCCAAAGACGGAGCGGAACAAGGACGGAGCGTAAGGCGTGCCGGTGAGAACCACCTGCTGGCCGGAGCCCGTGTTGATGTTGGCCATGGCGCGAACCTGGACGGCGGCGCCCGGATTCACAAAGATGTCACCCACACCGAGGTTGGACGTCGAGTTGCCGACAGAGCGGTTGCCAAAGGCGAGCAGGCCTGCGTTGACATACACGTTGGCGTTCAGGCCCGGGTTTGCGGAGTGGATCCAAAGAGTGTTGGCGCCAAACTTGTTCAGGATGACAGCACCACCATCGGTGAGGATGGTTCCCGTGCCCGAGGCTCCGGCCGCGCCACCCAGGACGAGGTCGGCGCTGGCCAGGTTGAGCATGGCGTTGCCCTGAAGGGTGGTGTTGCCTTCGACGGCGAAGCCGTAGCTGTTGCCACCCGTCAGCGTCAGTGCCTGGCTGCCGATCGTCAGGTTGTTGAAGGTCAGCATCTTGGTGGTACCGGAATTGTTGTTGGCAACAAACAGACCGGAGGAGGTGGCCGTGCCATCCGTGTAGGTGATGGTGGTGGGGGTCACCGCCGTGAGCGTGAAGTTGGCGGCGGTCGGACCTGTGCTGACGGTGATGGACTGACCCACCGCGAAATTATGGCCGCCAGGAATCGTGGCAACCACCGTGCCAGCGGTGCGGGCATAACTGCCGGTGTAGAAGCTGCGGTCAGCGTTGATGGTTGTGGAACCGTTGACAAGCAGGTTGGCGCCGACGCCGGATGTGCTGTAGCGCACGAACTCAAGGTCAGTGTCCGCCGCTCCCGTGGTGTTGCCGTCAACACGAAGGTCGAGGCTGCCCTGCATGAGGGTGATGGTGCCGTTGCCAAGACCACCGGCGGTGATGTTGGTGTTGGTGTTGGCCGCGACGTTGGCGGAACGGGACATCACGCGAAGCGTGCCGCCCTGGAGAACCGTGCCCCCGGTGTAGTTGTTGAGTCCGTTGATGTAATCCAGCTCCAGGATGCGTGACTTGCTGTCGGAGGGACCCTTGATCAGCATGCTGTTCGCGACAGCCTCGGTAACCTGGCCGCGCAGGAAGACGGTCGAGGCGCCGGTGTTGCCGTAGGCGGCGTCTTCAACGGCCAGCGAGGAGCGCCCGTTGAGGGTCGTCGTGCCGTGGATCGCAAGGTTGAAGATGTTGCGCAGGTCAAGGCGAAGGATCTGACCGACGTCGTAGCCGCTGGCCATGGAGCCGTAGGTGATGCCACCGCCAAGAATGACGGTCTTGGTCTGCGAGGTGGCTGCCGTGCCGGCGGAACGGTCCACGTTGACAAAGGCCACCGGCATGTTGTCCGCCAGCACCAGGCCCTTGTTGAAGGAGACGATGTTGCCGGTGAAGTTCAGGCTGGTTCCGTCCTGACCCGCGCGAAGGTTCAGCGTCGTTCCGGCACCCTGGAAGATGATGTTGCCGCCGTCACCACCGATGGTGGTCGGCACGATCGTCGTCGAAACGTCGGCCACGTTGCGCCAGTTGAGCTCAACGGTGCCCTGCTGAAGGCGGATGTCACCGTTGAAGCCTGCGTTGTTGCCAAGGAACTGAAGAAGTCCGGCACCAAATTTGGTGATGCCCGAGGCACGGATCTGGCCGGCGGTGTCGATGTTGGCGAATTCACCGATGGCGGTCGTTCCGTTGTTGAAGATGAGCAGCTCGCTGGTGCCTGCGGTGCCGCCCCAGAGACCGGCACGGATGGTGCGTGTGCTGTTGGAGATCAGGCCGCCGCTGCCGAGGATGAGGCGGTTGGTGGTGGCCGTGTTGGCCGCCGCTGTCTGCAGCGTGACGTCCTGGTCAAGGCGCAGGGCCCAGGCGTTGACATCGGTGCCCGTTCCAAGGACGGCGGCAGCGGTGGAGAAGATCACTCGGTTGTTGTTGAATGCCAGGCTGGAGGCGCTGGTGCCGCCAGGGTGGATCACGTCAAAGCCAGCGATGGTGAAGCCGGTGTTGTCATTGTAGGTCACGAACTGGTTGTCCGAGCTGCTGATCATCCAGGGATCCACCATGCCGTTGGTGATGGAGGGGGCGCCGCCGGAAAGGATGACGCGCTCATCAGAGCCGAGCTGGCTGCCGTTGTGGATGAACTGCAGGGTGCCGAAGTTGCTGCGGCTGATCGAGGGAGTCACCAGCTGGGTGCCGCGGCCAATGACACCACGGACGACTTCAACACGGTTGGCACCGGCACCGGAAGTGATGGCGCCGACGGTTTCGGAGACTTCAACGGCAGGGTTGCCCTGCAGGCGCAGGACGCTGTTGTTGAAGTTGAACGGAGTCGAATCACCCCAGCGGCCTTCGGTCGCGGAGGCCGGAAGAACACCGGACAGGTTGTCCAGACGGACCATGGAGCCGGGACGAAGGGTCACCGGGATGTTGGAGCTGGTGGCCGGATTGATGAAGGTGCCGGCCTCGCCCGCGACGTTCACCGTGCCGAAGACATCCATGCCCGAGGTGCGGAGGGTGCCGCGGAATTCAAGCACGCTGCCGCGGTTCACCGTGGTTGCGCCCGTGTAGTTCTGGTCCTTCATCAGGACGATGGTGCCAGTGCCGCCCGACCAGCTGCTTGCGTTCTGCACAGTCATCGGGGCGCCCACCATGAGACTGGCGGACTTGCCGGCATTGACGTCGGTCAGGATGTTGGCGTTGCCATTGCTGCCAAAGAAGAGGGTGGCACCGCCCGCGCCGAGGCGATAGGTGTCGGAAAGGCCCGGGGCCAGGCTTGCGGCGTCATAGGAACCGTTGGCACCCACCTGATTGGTGGCGGAGCCCAGGAACCACATGCCGTCACCCAGGGAGCGCATGTCGAGGGTCTTGTCGTAAAGGGTGCCGAGGGCGAGGATGGCGGCGGAAGGATTGGTCGCCGACAGGTAATAGTTGGCGCTGCCGTTCTGGATGCCGCCGAGGCCAAGGGCGCGCAGGCGGATATCGTCAGGCGACAAGTTGGCGGCAAGGCTCAGGGTGGTGCCGAAGCTCAGGTTGCTGCCGACGTAGATGTTCTGGTCGGAGCGAAGGTTGCCGGCATCATTGATCTGAAGCATGGACAGCGTGCCCAGGAAGACATGGCCGGTGCCAAGCTTCGCGGTGTTGCTCAGATTCACCTGGTTGCCTTCATAGGAACCGAAGAGGTTGCGACCACCGCCGGTGAGGAAGGTGCCGCCATCGTAGGTGTTGACACTGTTGAAGTAGACCGTGGCGCCGTTCGAGCGGCGGCTCAGGGTGCCGCTGCCGCTGATCGGGCCGTTGAAGGTCACCGCGGTGCCGTCAGCCTGGAAGTGGAAGTCGCGGTCGAACGTCGTGGTTCCGTTGATCCAGAGCGAGGAGGAGTTGCTGGTGAGGAAGTAGGCGAATGCCGAGCCCAGCACGCCGCGTGCCTCGACATTGTTCACGACAAAGGTCTTGTCATCGTTGTTGCCCAGAACGCGGTCGGTGGCGAGACGGCTGGCGCTGCTGGAGACAAAATCAACACTGGAGACCGGAAGCGAATTGCCGAAGCGGATGTTGGTGTTGGCGTAGGTGGTGATCGTCTCGGCGGCTGCGGTGCCATCACCATCGCTGGAGAGCAGCAGGCCGTAGGCTGTGGAGGATCCGTTCAGTTCAACGGTGGGATTGAGGCCGAGGGGGTTGGCGGCACCCGTGGCGGAACGGGCGTTGAGAATACCGCCATAGACCTTCCAGAGTCCGACGGTGTTCTGGCCGGCGCCGCCTTCCGTGTTGGAAACGACGACGTCGTTGGCGCCGATCTTGGTGATGGTGTTGGTTCCTGCATTGACCTGGCCCTGCAGGAAAAGACGACCGCCGGCCGTGCGCAGGATGGTGTTTTCCTGGCTGAAGGTGGTGGCCCCCTTGACGAAGACCAGGCCTTCTGTGCTGTTCAGCACCGGCGCATTGATGGTCAGGCTGCCGATCAGCGCGTTCTGGCTGGCCGCACGCAGGTTCGAGGTGGTGTTGGAAGGCAGCGTCAGACCGTTGGAAACGGTGTTTGCAGCGATGGTCACATCGTAGCCGTTGGGGCCGCCATAAAGGAGGACGTCAATGCCGTCGACCACCTCGCTGGTGGTCTGGGTGCCGTCGAGAAGCGCGGCGCCGTTGAGGCGAAGGTCACCACCAGCGATGGTGATGGGGCCGAGGCCAAGGGCGCTCACGGTCTGGGCTTCCACACGTCCACCCTGGAGAGCGGGGGAGCCCGTGGCATTCGTCACACGTCCGGCCTGGACAACGGTGCCACCGGTGTAGCTACCGTAACCGGTCAGGGTCAGGACGCCGTTGCCTGACTTGGTGAGGCCGACGGTGCCCGAGCCGTTGGTCAGAGCGCCCGAGAAGGTGGTGTCGACACCAAAGCCGTTGCTGACCGTCAGGGTAACAGCGCCCGCGACATTGCTGGTGACCGTGCCATTGCCGTTCAGGCCGCTGACGGTGGTGTCGAGGCCGTTCATGTCAAAGATGCCGGACTCGTTCACATTGAGGACGTAGTTGCCAAGGAAGGCGTTCACGCCTGCGGGGCGGTTGCCGTTCACAAACTGGGCACCGCTGCTGGCGAAGCGGAAGCTGCCGTTTTGCACGCTGACCACGGGCAGCCTGAGGGCGTTGGTGTTCAGGATGTTGCTGGCACCGGACACTTCCAGGGTGCCAGGCCCCGTCTTCGTGAAGTCAAGGGCGCTGATGTTGCCCGAGATGGCGGAGTAGGCCGGACCGGTCTGGCCGTCACGAACATAAACAACGGCTTCCTTAAGGCCGGCTCCAGCGCCGGTGCCAAACAGGAGGTTGGAGCTGACCACCGGACCTGCGGCTCCATTCAGGATCAGGCCGCCGCCGTTGATGCGAAGCAGGACGGAGGAGTCGAAGCCGCTGACGTTGCTGTTGGTGCGCAGGCCATAGACATCAATGACGTCATTGGAGGCGGCGCCAACCGTCGCAGCAGAGGAGATGTCACCCAGAGTGGCGGGGGCGGTTGCAGACAGGCTGGTGCTTGTCGTGGCATTATGAACCATGAAGCCGTTGGTGCTGTCGTAGCGCGCAAAGTCAGCATCCTGGCCGCTGCCAGGCTGCGCGACGAAGATGTTCGGGGCGGTCAGGGTGGTTCCTGCACCCAGCGTGGTGTTGGCCGGAGCGCCGGTCGTGACAACCACCTTCTCGGTGGAGCCCAGGTTGGCCAGGCTGGAGGGGTTGATGACGAGAGTGCCATAGTTGACGCTGTTGAAGGCGCCACTGCGGCTCAAGGCGGTGGAGATGGTAAGCAAGCTGCTGGAGCTGCCCATGTTCACGGAGATGGCACCGGCAGGACCATAGGCCACCGTCGGAATGGCAAGGGACTGGGCGGAGGCGCCACCGACGAGGGCAAGCGTGCCGCTGTTAATGGTTGCCGTTCCCGTCGTGAGCGGTGTCCCGGAAATGGCGGTCGTGGAAACCGTGCCGCCGGTGGCGCTGGTGAAACCAATCGCCGGATTCAGCTGCTGACCGCCGCCGAGCGTAAGGGCGTTGATGGTGTTGCCGGCGTTGTTCAGCGCCAGTGTGCCGAGACCGACCTTGCGGATGCCGAAGACTCCGGCGGTGGCCGTGGTCAGGGTCAGGGTCTGGTTGGCGGCAACATCAATACCCCCGTTGCTGCTCGTCAGGATGAACTGGCGTGCCGTGGTGAATCCATTGGTCACCGACAGATAGCCACCGCGCAGGCGGACATCGGCGGGGCCGGCCAGGTGTGAACCGGCCGCTGCCAGCGTGTTGGTGCTGCCCAGGGCTGCATCTCCGTTCACGCGCAGGATGCCGTCGTCAATGAACACGCCGGTGCCGTAGTTGGCATCTGTGGTGTTGAGGTTGGCGAAGGTGTTGGTGCCCGTGAGGACGAGCATGCCCGAACCCGTTTTAATCACGTTGGAACCATTCCCACCGCTGTTGCTGAGGTTGCCGCTGAAGGTGACCGGCTGGTAGGGGTTGCTGACCTGGAAGGTGCGGTTGCGGAGCGTGCCGTCACTGCTGACATCCCAGGGGCGGGTGAAGGTCAGGGCCTGGTTGCCCATGAACTTGAAAATGGCGGTGGCGGCGGAAGAGGTGGCGTTGAAGGGGTTTTCGATCGTGCGTGCGCCGCCAACGGCGAGGAAGCTCGGGCCGTTTCCAGCTTCACCCGAGGTCCAGGTCATGGCACCCGTGCCGAAAGGACCGCTGATGATGACCGGATTGGAGGCAGGGCCGGTGACATAGGTGCTGCCGGTGATCTCCACACGGGTCGAGTTGAAGGTCGTGCCGCCCGCGTAGGTGTTGATGCCGTAGCCGTTGGAGGAGCCGAGAACCACAGGACCGTTGGCCGCAGTCACGGTTGATGAGACGGCTGTTCCGGTTCCAAAGGTGACGGCGCCGGCGCCGCTGATGGGACCGCTGATGACGAGGGCACCGCCCTGGCCGGTGAGGTTGTTGCTGCCAACGCCGCCGATAGTGGCGACCGCGCCGGCGGCAATGGAGATGCCGCTGCTGATCACCGACGTCTCATTGGTGCGCGCCTCAATGGTGCCGCTGTTGTTGACCAGGATGTCACGGCTGACTTCAAACTTGCCGCCGATGCCCAGGTTGCCGCCGGCCAGCGTGACCGGAGAATCGCTGTTGCCCAGGGCGCCGTCGAGGTTCGGAGCGACATTGCCGACTGCGATGATCTGACCTGCGTTGATCTGGGTGAAGCCCTGGTAGGTGTTGTTGCCGCGGAAGGAAATCACCTGGGCGCCCGCCTTGATGATGTTGGAACCCGGAGCTCCGCTGATCACACCATTTGTCGTGGAGCCGGAGGTCAGGCCGACCGCCGCCGCGCTGGTGTTGCCGAGGGTCCAGGTGCGTGTCGCGCCGGCAGTGAGCACATCACTCATGGCGACATTGCCGTTGAGGACGAATTCGATGGAGCCCGTGCTGCTCCAGTCACCCTGAAGGACGACGTCATTGTCCAGCACGATGTTGTTGGTGACGAAGTTGTTGGAGTTGCCGAAGCACCTCCAACGCCTCGCTCAGCGCCATCGGGCCT
>CAZXPU010000145.1:0-12188 GCA_964642905.1 uncultured Prosthecobacter sp. | reverse complement strand
TTCATAAGCTTGAGTTTCATTTTTTGGACTTTGAGAGAGAATTTCATGTCTTGTGACGACGCCACCAGCTGGCTAGGGCCGAGCTCGTGATGGCGCTCCAGGGGCCGAACACGGCGGCACCCAAAGCTGCAGGTGCGCTATGCAGCACATTGAAGGCGAGGCCGGTCGCCATGCCGCCGTTTTGAATGCCCACCTCCAGGGCGCAGGTGCGCGCGTCTGTGTGATTCAGACCGGACAGCCTTGCTCCCCAGTAACCCAGCAGGTAGCCTGTGGCGTTGTGGCAGGCACAGGCGGCGAAAATGGCCAGTCCCATCGAAAGTAGTCTCTCGCGAGACAGGGCGATGGTCACGCCGATGATCATGCAGATGGCTAGCATGGCCACATAGGGAAGCGCCCGCTCAAGCCTTTTGGCCAAGGCTGGCAGCAGAGTTTGGATCAGCAGGCCGATGCCAAGAGGCAGAAGGATCATCTTCAGGATGGACAACATCATGACAGAGGCATCAATGGGCACCTCGGCACCCGCCAGTAGCTTCATCGCGAAGGGGGTGACGAGGGGGGAGATCAGTGTCGATACTGCCGTTACGGTCACGGATAGAGGGACATTCACACCGGCCAGCAGGGAGATCACGTTGGAGGAGGTGCCGCTCGGCACGGAGCCAATCAGGACCAACCCCGTGGCCACGGCACCCTCCAGGCCAAAGCAGCGCGCAAAGAACCACCCTCCCAGTGGCATGATTGTGTAATGCAGGACACAGCAGAGGATGACTCCACGCGGCATCGTGAATACCCTCCGAAAATCCTCCAGGCTGAGTGTCAGGCCCATGCCAAGGAGAATGGTCTGCACCAGGGGCGGGATCGCCATCTTCAGCTCAAACCCTCCCCAGGAGATAAAGGCCCCGGGATATGTTATGGCTGCGGTTCCTGTGGCGAGCACCATCAACGTGAAACCAAGTCCTCCCAACCATTTTACCCGCCTCGACGCCATGGCGAGTGCGATGAAGATCACGATTAAAGTGTTTCCGAGTCTGAGTGACATGGTCGTGTGCGGGTGAGCGGAAGGCTCTTTGGACTGCGGCAGCAGGCTGCCGCTTTGGGGTGATGGCAGCCCTGCTGCCGGGGAGAGGAGGTTCTTTGGCGGTGCGATGCTCTTGCGTGGGGGGCGCGGCCAGCAGGCTGGCCTCGGGAAAGCGGCAGCAGGCTGCCACAGTCCAAGGCCCTTCGGGCATCAGGTAAGATCGTCCGCAAGCTTCAGCACGGCTTCGAGCGCAGGTTTGATCCTTGCCCGCTGTGCCTCCGTGGCCGGACGCATCGGCATGCGTGGCTGTCCGGCATCCACACCCTGCAGGGACTGCGCGAAACGGATGCAGGCCGGCAGATTGAAGGTGTCCATGGCGTTCCACAACCTGAGGATGGCCTCATGAAGAAGGCGTGCGTGAACGTGGTCGTCCTTCGCCACGCAGTCGCGAAGCAGCGCGGCGGCCCGTGGAATCGCGGATGGCGTGGCGGCGATGATCCCAGGGGTTCCGAGGCAGAAGGAAGGGTACATGAGGGCGTCCACGGCGCTGTAGATCTTCCGGTCTTTGGGGGCGTTGATCATCAGGTCGGCAAACAGCTTCAGGTCGCCGGCGCTTTGCTTGATGCCCATGATGCCCGGCACCTCGTTCATCAGTCTCACGGTGAGTTCCGGCGACAGGTAGCACCAATGAACGACATTGTAGATGATCAGCGGCATCCCGGTTTCCTCATGGATGGCACGAAAATGCTCGATCATCATCTCATCGTCCGGCCGGAAAAGATAATGCACGGGTGTGATCTGGACCGCATCCACGCCCAGCCCTTCCACCGCCTTGATGGCGCGGATGGCCTGACGCGTGCTGTCCACAATCGCGCTCGCCACCAGGGGCATCCCGGCCGGCATCGCGGCCCGCGTTTCACTCACACAGGCTCGAAGTTCATCCGCATCAAGCGTGTGTCCCTCTCCGGTCGACCCGCCAACGGCCAGACTGTCGGCTCGTTCACGTACGAGAAAATCGACCTGGCTGCGGATGGACTTTGCGCAAAGTTCTCCTTGGTTTGAGAACGGCGTCGTCATGGGAGCGATGATTCCATGGGGAATGCTTCTGGACATTTTAAAAGCGGGTTGTGGGTTGATTTGGCATAAATGCCGTGTTGAGAGAGTAATCAAACCGCTGCTTGAAGCTGCCTTCAATCAAGCTGTTGAAATCAGGGTCCTTTTGGCTTTTGGTGCATAACTCGAAGCCTGAAAACGCATAACCACGGATAATCATGAATCTGACAGAAGTTCGCAAGTGCTCAGAACTCCGTTCCCTGCTTGATGGCTTTGCGGCACGTCATGCCGCCTTGAATGCAGGCTCTTCGCCGGAGAGATTGGAACAGCTTCGCCTGATTCAGAGACGCCTTTCGGCGGCGGTGATGAAACGTGATTACACCTCCTTTCGCAGGGCCGACCTGGAATTGCACACAACGATCATCGAGCTCGCCGGCGTCCCGCTGCTGCTGGATTCATGGAGGCGGCTCTGGGATGACATGCTGGATTTTCATGAGCAGGGTTTCGACAATTACTTTCCAGATGCACGCATTCTCGCCCATGAGCATGAGCATCTGGTGGAGACCATTGCCCTGGGGGATCCTGTCGCCGCCGAGGACGCCGCCCGCAGTCACGTCGAGGCCGTTTGGTTCCGGGTTTCTGAGCAGGGCGGGATTCCGCGCCAGCCTGGAGCGGACCCCTTGCAGCGCGCCTGCGTGCATCTCGCCTTCCGCCTGCACTGTCCTCTGAAACTAACCGAGGTCGCGAAGAAGGTTGCCTTTACCAGCCCGGGAAATCTCAGCCGACTCTTCCGCCGTGAATTCAGGATCAGCTTCCAGGCCTATCTTCAGAACCTGCGCCTGCAAAAGGCGGCGGAGCTTCTCCGCACGACGCGGCTTCCCGTCGGCAGAATTGCGAAACGAGTCGGTTATAATGATTTGTCGCGCTTCGGCCAGCACTTCAAGCGCCTGTTTGCGTCAACGCCTGCGGGGTACCGTGCGTCGCAGAAAGTTTAGCAGCTTGTCAGGCCGGCGGAAGATGCAAAGGGCGTCTTGATCCCCGCGCCAGCGCCCAACCCAAGAGATGTCACCCTTCCGCCCCGATCCCCGCGCTCCAGAGAACATCTGCGAAACCGAGGTCGCTCCGATCTTCGCGCCAGCGCCGGGGCGCGGATTTCCAAATCCGCAGCAATCGGGTTCGCACACACACACCCGAACCGCCCACGCGCCAGCTTCACACGATGAAGGGACCTCCCCGAAGCTTCGAACGAAGCGGAAGGCTTCTCCACGCCTCCCCCGCGTTCGCGCTGCTGCGGAATCGGAGTTCCGCGCTCCAGAGAATATCTGCGAAACCGAGGTCGCCCCGATCCCGCGCCAGCGCCGGGGCGCGGATTTCCAAATCCGCAGCAACCCAGTTCGCTCACACACACCCGAACCACCTACACGCCTGCCTCAACTCGATGAAGGGACCTCCCCGAAGCTTCGAACCAGGCTCAAGATGACCCCACGCCTCCTTTCCCTCCGAGCCGAAGGCTCGAAAGAAATTAGCCTGGGGTGAAACCCCAGGACAGGATCACAGACCCACGTTTCACCTTCACCGCGTCCTGGAGGGACGCGAGAAGCCATCGAAAGCCCTGCGCAACCGTCATGCCCAATCGCCCCCTTCTTGCGCCCTTCCAGGGCGCCACCCGAAACGGTGAGGGTTAGGCCTCGTCGATCCGGTGGTTCACGCTCGCCAAGCCTCGCTCCACCACCGGCTATTTTTCTTTCGAGCCTCTGGCTCGACATGATCCATCCATCCGACATCCAGGCACAACCCGAACCACCTACACGCCAGCATCAACTCGATGAAGGGACTCATCGAAGCTTCGGAGGAAGCGGAAGGATTCTCCACGCCACCCCCGCGTTCGCGCTGCTGCGGAATCGGAGTTCCTCGCCCCATGCCGGCCTTCGTGCAGCCTGGGTTCCGCTCGCGCTGTTCCGACGCCCGCACGCCAGCCCGCAAAGGCCTAACAAATTATAGAATCTCACATCATCCCCCGCCGGCGCGATGCTCGCGATCAGGCTGCGTCCGCCTCTTCAACTGTCGGTAATAATTCCGACCCTGTCGGTAATCTTAGCGACATGACGGATTTCGAGCCTGCCTCCATGAATGGACGCTCATCATGACTCAACGCGCCATCACCCGCACCTTTGCCTATCCAAGGATGCAACAAATAGCCGGAGCGCCGTCCAGCCGGCCGGGGGTTTTCTTAGCCGTCCCAGGGCCTGCCGCCATGCCTTTCAGCACAAGCACAGACACAAAAACAACAAAGCCAAAAACAGACATGAACACCAGCACGCCCCCCCAGGACACCCTCGGTCAGATGACCCGGCGAACGCCAGTGCCAACCCAGGTTGAGGCATCATTCTTCAAAACCGGCCGACGTTGCATTGCCTCCTGCCTCGGCCTGCTTGTCCTTCTGATGCAGGCCCTGGTGATGTCCACGATGGGTGCAGATGTCGCTTCCGTGAACGCCCAGTTTCCAAACCTGGAGCCAACCAGACTCAGTGGATATGTGACTGCCGTGCTTCAGCGGCCGGACGGAAAGGTTTACGTGGGGGGGGTATTTAATGCGGGGCTAGGCCTTCCAAAAGCATACCTGAGCTTGATTGACCCAGTGACCGGTGCCGTGGATAATACTTTCAACCCGGTGCTCAACGATTCTGTGCGTGCTCTGGCTTTGAAGGCTGATGGCAAGCTCTATGTGGGCGGTCAGTTCACCTCTGTGGGCGGCGTGACCCGGAATCATCTGGCCCTGGTGGATGGCGTAACAGGTGCCTTGGACGTCGGTTTCGATGCCGGGACGCAGGTGTTGTCCACCTATGTGTCGGATTTGTGTTTGCGCCCCGATGGCAAATTGTATGTGGGAGGAAGTCCAACTGGCGTCTCCGGCAAAAGCCTGGTTCTGTTGAATGGGGTGACAGGCGTGCTGGACGGCACTTTTGTGCCGGGCTTTCATGATACGAGTGTGATTTATTCCCTTTTGTTGCGTGCCGACGGCAAGCTGTTCGTGGGTGGTACGATTGACGTTCTCGGTGATGGAATCCACTACTCAGGAGTGGTTCTGGTGGATGGCCAGACGGGAGTCGTGGATGGTACTTTTGCTCCAAACATAACGTCCGAAGGCGGTCAGCCTTGGTCGGAGGTTCATAGGCTTGTGTTGCGAGCCGATGGTAAATTGTACGTCGGCGGCTACTTTGATGCAGTGGGTGGTCTGGTGAGAAATAGCCTCGCTATGATCAATGGAACGACGGGGGCCGTATACAGCAGCTTTGATCCGGGTAATGCTTTCGTTAGCCATGATGGGGGGGAAGTTGGCCAGATGCTGCTCGGTAACAATGATAGACTCTATGTAAGTAAAGCCAGTGCGGGTGAAGGCCTGTTTTTAGTGGACGGGCTGACAGGTGCTTTGGATGCCAGCTTTGGCACGAATTTGAAAGGCTGTACTCCATACGTTTTGGCATTAAGAGCGGATGGTAAGGTCTATGCGGGGGGACCTTTTAGCTCGGTGGGAGGGGTGACAAGGAAAGGTATGTGCCTCGTGGATGGTGCATCAGGAGTTCTGGATGCAGATTTTCAGCCAACCTTGCTGGATCACAATGCGCCCGGAAGAATCTATGCCGTATTGCCTGCGGCAAATGGAAAGGTCTTTGTAGCGGGGGATTTCAATTTCCTGGGAGGTGTAAGCAAACAAAATGTGGCATTGGTGGATGAAACGACGGGCGTGGTCGACAATGCCTTTGAGGCTAATGTTCATGGCTCCGTCACGACGCTTGCCCTCAAGAGTGATGGTAAGCTTTATGTGGGCGGTAACTTTAATTCTGTTGGAGGTATGACTCGGAATCGCCTGGCTCTGGTGGATGGTACGACCGGCGCTTTGGTGGGCAGCTTTGATCCTATTTTTGACGGCAACGCGACGTCGCTTGCACTTATGTGTGATGGTAAGCTCTATGTGGGCGGTCCGTTCACCTCTGTGGGAGGCGTGCCCCGGAATCGTCTAGCCCTGGTGGACGGTGCGACCGGAGCCTTGGACAGCACCTTTTACCCGCAGCTAAGCGGTAGTGTGAATGCCTTGTTGGTGAAGAACGATGGCGGACTGTTTGTGGGCGGTGTTTTTGACACAGTTGGAGGCGTGATCAGAAGTAAGCTGGCGCTGCTCGATGGTGTGACGGGTGTTGTGGATGCCAGATTCAACATCGGCTACATGAATGGATCTGTAAATGCGCTCGCCCTAAAAAATGATGGCAATGTCTATGTGGGAGGGAGCTTTTTTGCGCTGGGAGGTGCGACAAGGAACCATCTGGCTCTGGTGAACGGAGTAACGGGCGCTGTGCACGTTGGTTTTGATCCTGGTTCTGTATATACTGAGGTGAGGACTCTGGCTCTCCGGAGCGACGGCAAGCTTTATGCGGGTGGTCATATCAGCTATTTCGGTGGCGTCACCAGACATCATCTGGCCTTGGTCGATGGAGCGACGGGGGCCGTGGATGGCAGCTTTAATCCCGATTTTAACAGTAACGTCAACGCCTTGGCTCTCAAGAGTGATGGCAAGCTCTATGTGGCAGGCCTTTTCACAGCGGTGGGGGCCACGACGCGGAGTACAATGGCCCTGCTCGATGTCACCTCCATTCCACCTCCTACACCCACGCTCCAGGAGCTCAATTCGACCACGATTCTTTCTGGAGGCAGCTACACCCTTGCAGGCAATGCGACCTTTGTGAATAGTAACACAGGGATCGACTCTAACATCAACAACCTGGCAGGCAATGAACCGTTTTCCCAGGGAGCGATCGTGCGTTCACTGACCAACCTGACCAGCACCACCAGTCTTAAATTGGGGGATGCCGCTGCCGCGCAGAGCGTGGTCAATATGACGGCTAACCCCTTCTTCCTCGGCCTCAACCAGGATTACAGCCCCAATAGCGGCCTGCTGGCCTTCACCAATTCCAAGGCGGATCTGACGGTGGAAAATGTCAGTCTTTCCCTCGCCAAAGTCGGCTCCAGCTTTTCCAACAGCACGGAAACTGGTGGCACGAATTATCTGAACAACATCATCAGTGTCTTCCAGTTCCTGAACAAAGGCACGGGCACGGCTTCCGTTCACAACCTGAACCTGAAGAATTCGACCTTCACGGGCTACCCTGGTGCAGGGGGCAGCGGTTCCATCCTGTCTCTTTTCCATGCCCAGCGTTTTCCGTTGGATCCGGCGGCGACGAATCTCTCCACAGCCCCCATGTCCGGTCAGTTGGACTTCAATGCCACACTGGACAACGTGACCACTTCTTCGTTCAACTTCCTCGGCCGCATCAACGCGGTCAGTTCGGCCAGCTTGACGGTGAAAGGAGGCTCGCAGCTCATCCAGCCGACAGACACTCCCAACTCCACTCCCTTCCTCATGTTCGAAAATGTTCGCGGCACGGCAGGCTTCACCCTGATGGATGCAGGAACCTTGGTCCAGGTGACCAAGGGCAATGGCGTCACCTTCAGCAACACCGGCACGGTGGCGGACAACGAAAGAACCGCAGAAAGCCTCGTCACCATTGCCGGTGGCAGCCTGGTGACGGGTTTTGGCCAGGCCTCCAATTCGGGCAGTGGGGTGGAATTTAACGGGCAGAAAAATGCCTCTTTCCTGATGACGGCTGGAACGGTTCAGAGCAATAGCTACGGGGTTCGCCTCAGTTCAAGCGGACAGCCGGGCAGCAGCACCATGGGCGCTCATTTCAGCATGTCGGGCGGCTTGATCCTGTCCAGTCCGGCTGAAGTCCCGTCTCCTCCGGGAAGCAATGGAGTTGTGATCGACAATAATGTGGGGCGCATCACCTTTGCATTGACGGGTGGCCAGATTCGAAACGCCTATTCCATCAATGACGCTGTGCGTATCCACGCTAACAAGGACGTTGCAGGCCAGATCCTCGTCAATATCCTGGCCGGTGCCATCACGGCCAATTATGATGACCCGGCCGTTACGGGGGCGCCTTGGTCCACGAGTTCCTCGGCGCTGCGCCTGAGCGACAATTCTTCCCCCGCAAACATCGTGATTGGGGATCCGGTCACTCTTCTCGGGCCGACCCTTTCGGGCCGTCGGTTTGGGATTTATCTCGAAGGCAACACCGCTGCCGTTGACCTGCTCATGAATGCGGGTTTGATCCAGACCGAGCACACGCCTGTCAGTGGTGCGAACACTCCCTATGTGACCTCAGGCATTGAGGTGAGGGATAATAATGTGTCAGCCTTGCTGCGCCTCCAAGGCGGGCAGATCATCGCAGGGACCAATGGCTATCTGGCTGACGGTTTAGTCGTGGGCAAGGGAACCAGCATCATCCTGGGGACCGGCAATGCTGCTGATTCTGACACCAGGATGCAAGTGAACGCCACACGACTGGGGGTGAACTTGCTGAACGCCACTTCGGGCTCCACATCCCTGCTTCTTCAGAATGGAGCGTCGATCACTGCCAACACTGCGGGTAGCACGGTGGAGATCATCAAGGGGCATCCGACACTGGCTGTGAATGACAGCATCACAATCGCCGGTGGGCGCCTGATGTCGTCACATGCCTCGGTCCGAATGATCAACGCGGGTGCGGGCAACGACATCCTTGCGCTTCTGCGAGTGCGCTCCACGAATTTGAATTATGTCGTGATGGGCCTCGGGGATGATCGCCTGGTTCTGGATCAGAATTTCCTGAGCGTGCAACCTCTGGCAAACTTTGTCTATTTTGAGGGGGGGGACCAGACAGTTGCCGGCTCTGCGGCTCTCTCAGGAATTGATACCTTGCGCCTTCAGGCGGTGGTCAGCTTGACGGAGAGTATTACGGATAATGGAGGCAAGTTCAGGTCGTTCAACAATCTTGAACTTGCCGGTGGCGCGGAAATGACGGTGAGCCAGAGCCTCGAGGCTGAGGGGGGGCAGGGCACGAACGCCAACAACAACGTGGTGCTTGAGCGTCAGACGCCGGGTCCGCTGACGGGTGCAGCGGGCAGTGGTGCTCTCCTGGTCGGAGCTGCCACCTACCCAACCATCAACACCGGTGGTGGTGTGGACACACTCACGCTGATCAATGTCACGGGAGTCACCGCCGCCATGTTCGGACCAGCCGGTTCGACAGATCCGAATCATCTCTTCCGCGGCTTTGAAGTGGTGAACCTGGGGGCGGGGTCCCAGTGGAATGGCAGCCTGGATCTTGCCTCAGCCGGACTGAGCGCCATCAACCAGCTCCCCGGCAGTCAGATTACGGGCTCGATCATCCTCACCACTGGCGATGACACATTCACCTACCAGGGTGCCTCGAATGTGGATGTCTATGGCCATGGAGGCGTGGACACCCTCGTGCTGGCCTCCGGTGTCAGCGTAAGCGGTTCCAACATCACCGCTGGCAGCCCCCTGGACTCGAATGTTTCTGAATTCCTCGACTTCGCCAACCTGGTGCTGGAGGACGGCTCCGGCTTGATCGGTTCCTATGTCACTGGTAATGCGGATAACCTTCTCACTCTATACGGCACGGCAACTCGTGGTTCGGTGAATCTTGGCCTGGGCACCGACTCCCTGGTGTTCGGCACCAGCGGCACCTACTCCAGGTCGATCATCAACTTCTCCAACATCCTCGGAGTTGAGCAGGTGTTCCTCTCCACGACGGGGGACGCACGCAACACCGGTCTCGGGGATGATGTCTGGCAGATGGATGTGTCCGACTCTTCTCTGAGCTTTATCGATGCGCGGCTCAACAACGTCACCAGCGGCAGTGTGCTGGGTGACACCCTGGCGGTGCCTGCGGGTCAGAGTCTGGCAGGTTCCGCTTTCGGCCCAGGTTCCCGTTACCGTGGTTTCGAGTCCGTCTCCCTCGCGGGTTCCATCACAGGAACACTGACTCTGGATTCTGGCACCAACACCCTGGTGCTTGAACAAGGCTATGATCTCTCCGCAGGTTCGGTCGATGCCGCGTCTGGCACGGACTATGTGCATTTCAACACCACCACGCCCTATGTCGGCAACGGTGCCAAGTTCCTGAACTTCGAAAACATTCATCTGAACAACGCGCTGTCGGATACTTGGATCGCCAGCGCCACGGATAGTTCCGTGGTCTATGTCGAGGCTGGTTCTGCGGTCGATGGAAGTGATCTGGACATCCTGGATTTGAGCAATGCCACGGGCACTGTGCGCAACAACACTGCCAACGCCCTTGTCGGCTCGAGTGGCAAATATCGGAGCTTTGAGCGTGTCCAGCTGGGGGCGGGGACTGACACCTGGCAGGCTGGGGCCATCAGCGGTGTCATGAGTGCTCTGACGCCCGGCTACGTCGATGCGGGGGCAGGCACGGACTTGCTGGAAGTCACATCAGGTGCCACCACCTACCAGGCAGCGGGCCTGATCGGTGCCGCCAGTCCTTACCGCAACTTTGAAGGGTTGCGAATCAATTACGGCAGCAGCCCGGTGTCCTATGCGGCTGATGCGGCCCTGGATCCAGCCTCGGTGGAGATGGTGGGTTCTGCGGACGCGCTGTTGCTGGTGAATGCATCCAACCTGGCGGTCCTGAGCGATGATGCAGGTGATGCCACCGGAGCTTATCGGGGTTTTGACAGCCTCTCGATCATCGGGGATGTTTCCATCACCGCCAGTCAAACCCTCGGCACCAACGGTTCGCTGGAGATCATCCGCAGCACTCCGGCCTCGCTTGCCAGCTTCCTGGGGACGAATGTGATCACGGCAGGTGCCGGCACGGACAACCAGGCCATCCTGGGCAATGTCACCGCCCTCGTTCCGGCGGACTTTGTCCCTACGGCAGGAACTCTGCGCGGTTTTGAAAAGCTCAAGCTGATGGCAGGAAGCCGTCTGACGGGCAGTCATGGTCCCGGGGCCAGCTTGGAATTCATGAGCGTGCAGGCAGGGGACGATGGCATCATCAGGCCCGGCGTTTCCGGGGCGGCCACGCTGGTCATGAAGAACCTGGACCTTAGCCTGGGCGGCACCTACGCTTGTGATCTCACGGCCACTGAATCCGACCTGATTCAAGTGCCCACAGGCACGCTGACGCTGGGCGGCTCCTCCAAGCTGACGTTTCAGTCGGTTTCGCCTGAGGCGTTGGTGTATGTCATCGCAACTTATGACGTCCTGAGCGGCGCTTTTGCCACCATCGAAAATCTGCCTGCCGGGTATAACTTGGTTTATGGTTATCAGGGCAAGAACATCGCCCTGGTAAAGAACAGTTACTATGGTTTTGGCGCCTGGGCCAGCAGCTTAGGCATCCCCTTTGGCGGCAATGCCTCGGACTATACGGCCGACACGGATGGTGACAGCCTTAGCAACCTGGATGAGTACCTCTTCGGGAAGAATCCTTTGGCTGACGACGTGGCTCCCGCCATCGCGGCCCCAGTTGGAGGATTCACGCCGCTGACCTTCGTTGTCGTTCCTGGCGGTTCCGCAGCCTTGCCCAACTTCCTGTCCCAGGCGGTTATCAGCGATCCTCACGGTGTGGCCAGTTCCTCCCAGTCCCCTGTGGCGGGCACGATCCTCAATGCCGGCTCCCATGTCGTCACACTCAGCGCCACAGACACCCTTGGCAACGTCGGCCACCTGACTCTCAATGTCCACGTGGTCAACACGCCGGCCACCATCTCACTGGTCTCCGCCCTCCACACAGTCAATCAGGGCGCCTCCAGCCTGGTGGTCACCCTGACCCGGACCGGTCATATGGAACCCGCCAGCGTGACTCTCAAGACCGCCGATGGCACTCCGAGCGTCGTGCCTCCTTACTCGCCCGCACTTGCTGGCACGGATTACACGGCCGTGGACACGGTGGTCGGCTTTGCTGCTGGCGAAACCAGCAAGACCGTGACTCTGACCCTGTCGCCGAAGACAGGCAAGCAGCCTAACAAACGCTTTTGGGTGAACTTGCTCAACCCTGCGCCTGGCGCTCAACTCGGAACCTTGACCACCGCCATGGTTCGCATCCTCTCCAATGACACTACCAAGCCGGTGCTGACGGTGACCGCGCCAACTGCGGCAACGAAAGCCCTGAGCGCCGCCATCCCCTACCTGGTGACGGGAATCGCGGGTGACGCCAACGGCATCGACCGCGTCGAGGTGGTGTTCAACGGCGCGGCT
>CAZXPU010000144.1:0-12204 GCA_964642905.1 uncultured Prosthecobacter sp. | reverse complement strand
CCCCGACCGATGCGCCTCCGCCACGCCCTGACATCCTTTTTTCACCTGTCCTGCCTGCTCACGTCCCCGGCCTGGGTGACTGCGGCGCCCCCCCCTGTCCCCGTCCCGGTCTCCGCAACACCGCCGTCCGCCGCCATCAAGCCGGCCCTGCGTGTTCTGCGCGATGAATGCGTCGGCTGTCACAAGCCCGGCAAGGCCAAGGGCGGCCTGCTTCTCACGACGCACGAAAAGATGATGAAGGGTGGCGACAACGGCGTGCCTCTGGTGCCTGGCAAGGCTGCCGACAGCCTGCTTTACCAGCTTGTGCTGAAGGACGGCGACCCGCACATGCCCCCCAAGAAGGACCTCACGGCCGCCCAGATTGCCTCCCTGAAAAGCTGGATCGACAGCGGGGCCGCCTGGGACGCCAGTGTTTTCGATGAAGCCCCTGACGTCCGGCCGGTAAAGCTGACAGCCATGCCAGCGAGCTACCAGCCGGTTCTCGCCCTGGGCCTTTCCCCTGACGCCAAAACCCTGGCTGTCGCCCGCGCGAACAGCATTGTGCTTGTGGATCTGGGGAAGCCGGAGCGTCCGGTGATCGGCAGGCTGGAAGGGCATGCCGAACCCGTGAACGCGCTGGCCTGGAGCCGGGATGGCCGCTGGCTGGTTTCGGGCGGCTTTCGAAATGTCATCGTCTGGGACATGAGCACGCGCCAGCAGGCCAGGGCGATGACCGAAAAACTCCTCGGCAGCATCACCGCCATCGTCGTTGATGCTGCAGGAAAAACCCTGTTTGCCGCCGATGGTGAAACGGGAGGAGCGGGCTTTCTGCGCAGGTTTGACCTCGTCTCCGGCAAGCTTCTCTCGACCTGGAAGGCCCATGATGACAACGTCCTGTCCTTGCGCCTTTCGGCCGACGGCAAGCTTCTGCTGAGCGGCGGCGCGGACAAGATGGCCAGGATCTGGAACACCGAAACAGGAACGCTGAAGGCCTTTTACGAAGGTCACACCAATCACGTGCTGTCCGTCGCCTTCAACAAGGACGCCACCCGCATCGCCACCGCCGGAGCGGATCGTGAGGTGAAGGTCTGGGATGTGGCAAGCCGGGAACAAGACGTCAGCCTTGGGGACAAGAAGATCGTCTTTTCAGGCGTGGACTGGACTGCGGACGGCGTGTCGCTGGCAGTGATCACTGACAAGGGCACGGCCAGCGTTCACACCGATCTGAAGAAGCATGTGGGCGAGCAGCGCAGCGAAACCAGCAAGGAGAAGCGTCTCACGGCCGTGGGCGAGGCCCTGACCAGCGTGGTCATCACCCCGGATTCCAAGTGGGTGTTCGCCGGCAGCTTTGAGGGCAGGGTTCATGCCTGGGAGGTTTCCAGCGGCAAGGCTGCCGAAATCAAGCTCTAGCCCCCGCTTGATCGAGGCATGATGCTGGCGCAAAGAACGGTCATGCCCGTGCCCGAGAGCCTAGTCCGCAGCCTCGAAGATCCGACCCTGACACCGGAAACGCAGGCTGTCGTCGATCTCCCCAGGCCGCTGCTGAAACACCTGCGTCCGCTTGGCCATGAGATCCTGCTGTGGCAGTCCGCCGCAAGACAGTTGCTCGCCTGGATGAACAAAGGACGCTTCACGGGAGAGACCGGAGCATTCCTTCAGCGGTGGAGACCGCGGACGGAACCCGCCAGCGAGCCCCCCGAAGGACCTTTCACCCTGCTGCTGCACGAACACCCCGAAGGCTGGCGCCTGGCACAAAGTTCGCTAGGCTGGGTGAACGACCCCGCCTGGGCGGCTTTCCTGCACCTGCCTGCCCTGAGGTCGTCGTGGTCAGCCCTGCTGAGGGCCAGCCATCTGGAGCATCTCAGGCAGATGATGCCCCGGGCCTGGCTGATGGATGACATGCCCCTGCCAGCGGGAAGCGTGATCGCAGGCCTCGAAATCCCGGCATGGTCCGGGCTGCACGGCCTCGGAAAAAGATTCCGTCTTCACCAGGCCGGGCGGGAGCTGACGGTTCAGCTTCCCGCCCAGGAATGGCAGAGCGCCATCGAGCGGTCGCTTGCAGCCGGAAATGAGATTCTCGTGACCCCGCCGCCGGAAGATTCCGCCTGTCTGCTGGCGCGTTTCACCTACGACAAGGATGGCACCCAGCTCGAATCCGCCTGGACGTCCGAAGCATCGGGGCCTGCATTTCTGGCTGGCGGCTTGTAAAATGCGCCTTGGACACATGGCCCGGGCATGGCATCTTTAATGCTGTCACCTGACAACGGCAACATGCTGATCCCCTGCCATTCCCGCCAACTGCGCCCTGCATTCTCCACCTCCGGACGAGTCATGCCGGTCGTGATTGTCGGGCTGGCGCTGCTTGTTGCGGCGCTTGTCTTTTTCTTCATCACCAAGCCCGCCCTGGACAAAAAAGCCGCCCAGGAATCGGTGGCGGTGAAAGACGCGGTGAAACCCGTGCCCGCCCCTGCTCCGGAGCCAGCCACGCCTGCGTCCCCCAAGGCGATTCCTGCTCCGCCGGCTCCCGCTCCGGCCGCAGCAGCGCCCAGCTTCGGTTTTGCGCGTCCGCTGGATCTCGGCAAGGAAATGACACGCAGCCTCGCAGCTGAAGACTTCGCCCGTGCGGGCAGCCTCGCCGCCGCCTCCGACCCCGCGCAGGCGGCCGCCGCCGCCGCCATGCTGGAAAAAATGGTCAAGCAGCTTGGAGCCAAGGTTGGCGGTGAAGACCAGGTGGAGATTCTGGGACTGGTGGAAAACAAGACACGGCTGGCCCTGCCGCTGACCCTTCCCGGCCAGACAAGCCCGCTCAGGCTTCAGCTGGACCTCGAACGTGATGAGCGCATGGGCTGGAAAATCACCCGGCTTGAGCTGCCCAGAGAGCTGGCTGCAGCGCTGCCAGCCCAGGCCATGACCGCAGCAACCACCCCCGCGGCTCCCTCTGCCGTGGACAGTGGCAAGCCAGCCATGAAATCACAGGCGCCAGCACCCGCCGCCGCGCCCGGCAAAAAGATTTTCACCGTCGCCGAGGGTGGCGATGCCTTGAGCTTTGGCAGCGACTTCGTTCGCGCCCTGCTGAGGCATGACTTTGCCGAGGCCCGAAAATATGTGGATGAGAAAAAGGTGCCGACGGAAAGGCTGGCTGGCCTGTGCATCGTCTTTGAAGAGGGGCGCTACGAGTTCAAGCCCACCAAGCCGCTCATCATCACGGTCGCCAATCCCGAAGTCTCCTGGGTGATCGCCCAGGTGCAGTCGCCCAGCCTTCAGCAGAGCACCGAGTTTGGTCTGGAGCTCCAGCGCAGCGGCCTGGACCAGCCTTGGCGCGTGGTGGGTCTGAACCTCTCGGAAATCCTCGGTTCCTATGCCGCATCGGCCTCCAAGCTGGGCGTGCCCTACACCCCGATTGTCAAAAACCCTTCGGGAGGGGAATCCCTCGCCCTGTATTTTGAATATGACCAGGCCCAGCTGCATCCACGGGCCCAGAAGCAGCTCGAGATCGTCGCCGGCCTGCTGAAGTCGGACCCCGGCAAGAAGCTGCACATCACCGGGCACACGGACGCCAAGGGCACGGACGACTACAATCTCCGCCTTTCACTTTCCCGCGCCGACACGGTGAAGCAGCAGCTCTCGGCCCTCGGCGTGTCTGAATCTCAGATCATCACCACGGCCGCCGGCAAGGCCCAGCCCCTCAGCCCTAACCAAAAGGCCGACGGCAGTGACGATCCCGAGGGACGCTCCAAGAACCGCCGCGCCGAGATCTTCCTGGACTTTTGAGGTTGAAGGCACGGATGCTCATCGCGCCAGCGCCGGGGCGCGGAGTTCCGACTCCGCAGCGAGGTGGTTCGGCCGCATCCATTCGAAACCTCCCGCCGACTGCATTCACAAGATGAAGGAGCAGGAATCTCCGAAGTAGACGGGTGGCTGGGACCGGACAAGCCCCGCGCTCAAGCCAGCGGCGGATTTGGAAATCCGCGCTCCGCCCGATCCTCGTCAGCATGCCGTTTCGATCCTAGCAATAGCGCACTGCTCAGGAAGAAAGGGCCGGCTCCCCGGGTTCATCCGCCGAATCAGAGGTCTCAGACGGGTCGGAAGCCGCTGGTTCCTCAACCTCCGCCTGCACAACCTCCGAGGCTGAAGAATCCCGGTGATGTGCCTCATCGGCAGCGACCTGTGCCTCAAGCGGCAGCCCCTCGTCCTTGGCCTGCTTCTTCCTCCTGGTCTCGCCCTCGTCGGACGTCATGCGGACACCGACGGGCTTGGACACGCCGAACTCCTGCATGGTGACCCCATAGATGACGTCTGCACGGCCCATCGTGCGCTTGTTGTGCGTGACGATGATGAACTGGGAGTTGTCGATGAAGTTGTCCAGCATCTTGAGGAAGCGGGAGATGTTCGATTCATCAAGAGGAGCATCCAGCTCGTCCAGCACGCAGAACGGCGAGGGCTTGACCTGGTAGATCGAGAACAGCAGCGCCACCGCGGTCATGCTTCGCTCACCGCCTGAAAGCAGCGTGATGGTCTGCAGCTTCTTGCCCGGCGGCTTGGCGATGATGTCGATGCCCGACTCCAGCGGATCCGCCTCGTCAATGAGCATGAGGTCGGCCTTTGCAGTGGGCCCGAACAGCTCGCGGAAGTTGTTCTGGAAGTTGATGCGCACCTGCTGGAACGTCTCCGAGAACATCGTCTTCGTGGTCTCATTGATCCTGGCGATCACCTCCAGCAGCTCCTCCTTCGACTTCACCAGGTCGTTGTACTGGTTGTCGAGGAAGTTGTGGCGTTCCTCAAGCTCCTCAAATTCCTGGATGGCGTCCAGGTTCACCGGACCGATGCCCTCCAGCTTCTGCCGCAGTTCGCCGACGACTTCCGTGACGAAGTCCCAGTCCGGCTGGCCTTCCTCGCCCGGAAGCGTGATGGCATCCACGTCGATCTCGTCCTCGGAAGCGCTGGCAGGCCCTTCAACGGCGGCGTCCTGACCTACCTCGGCAGGTTCGGCAGCATTCTCAGCCCCGGCTTCAGGCGCAGCCTCTCCTTCGCCCGCAGCCTCGCGGGCCTCCATCGTGGCCTTGCGTTTTTCAACACGGCCGCGGCTGCCCTTCTGCTCGTCAATCGTGAGCATGAGGGCGTGGTAGTCGGGCTCAAAGGCGCTGATGTGGAAGTTGTAGCGTTCCTGCACCTGGTTGATCAGGTTTTCGAGGCGCAGATCCACACGTGTGAGCTGAAGATCGATGCGGTTGCGGCTGTCGCTGAGCCCCTGGGACTGCTGACGCAGCTGCACCAGCTGGCTTTCGAGAAGGTTCACGCGCTCAAAGGCCTCAGCGCGTTCTTCAGTCCTGATCTGAAGATGCTCTTCAATCGCTGAAATGGCGCCGCGCTGACCTTCCACCTGCTCGGAAAAGCGGGCGTTTTCGGACAGGCTCTGCTCGATGCGTCCGCGCCACGCGGCGATCTCATTTTCAAAACGGTGGATGGTGTTTTCCAGCTCGTGCAGGCGGCTGGCCATGGGCGCCTTCTGGCGCTCGATGGAGTGCAGGCTGTTCTGCTCCAGGGCGAGGGAGTTGCGCAGCTCGCTCAGCCGCTCCTGGGACTCCAGCTCACGGCGGAGGAAGGCCTCCATCTCCACCTCGAGCTGCTGCTCGTGCTCGCGTGCACCGTCGAGCTGCTCGCGCGCCACGCCGGCCTCCTGCTGCTGCCACTCGATCTGC
Organism: uncultured Prosthecobacter sp.; assembly: GCA_964642905.1. Classification (GTDB taxonomy): domain Bacteria; phylum Verrucomicrobiota; class Verrucomicrobiia; order Verrucomicrobiales; family Verrucomicrobiaceae; genus Prosthecobacter. The sequence continues at coordinate 6,526 of CAZXPU010000144.1, read as the reverse complement.
GCCTCCGCGGCCTGGATGCGGTTGGTGATCTGGGACTGGTCCCACTCGATGCTCTCCAGCCTGGTCACCGCCTGCTGCAGGGCACGCTGCACCACGCTGACCTGACCGGTCAGCTGCGAAAACTCCTCGCGGGAACGCTGCGACTGCTCACGCAGGGACACCTCCTCACGCTGCATCTCCTCCAGCTGCTGGCGCATCTGGTCGGCGGCCTCCTCCTTTTCCAAAAGCTGGTATTCCAGGCCCTCGAGCTCGGCCTTGAGCGTGCGCACCTCGGCTTCACGGCGCAGCGTCGAGGCACCCTCCTCCTTGGTCGCGCCGCCATGAATGATGCCGTCAGCACCGACAAACTCACCCTTCATCGTGGTGATCGCCACGTCACGCAGCGTGCGCTTCATGCGCAGGGCGGCATGCAGGTCCTCGACAATCAGCACATTGCCAAGCAGGCGGTCCGTGATGTCCTGGACACCCGACCTGGCGCGCACCTTGTCAATCGCCCAGGCAACGGCACCTTCGGGCACGAGCTGACGATCGGGCTGCGGCCGCATGGTGGCGAAATCCGCAGGAATCAGGGCGGCCTTGCCAAGCTTGTGTTCCGCCAGGCGGTCGAGGATCTGCCCGGCCAGCTCGCTGTCCGTCAGCAGCACCGCCTGAAGATGGTCGCGCAGCGCCGCCTCAATCGGCGTGATGAACTGCGGCTCCACCTCGATGGACGAGGCCAGGATGCCGCGCACACCCACGGAGTAGACCTCGGGATTGTCGAGCCCCTTGAGCACCTGCTGGGTGCCCTCGGCCAGACCTTCGCCTTTCTGCAAAAGCTGCTCGATGATCTCGATGCGGCTGCGACGCTGGGTGACCGCACGCTGCAGTTCGTTGAGCTGCTCCATCAGCTCGTCGCGCTGACGGCGCTTCTCGATGATGTCACGGGCGCAGGTCTTGGCACGTTCGTCCAGGTCGTTGCGGTTCTGCTCCAGCTCGGCGATCATCTGCTGGAGATGGTCAAACTCGACCTGGCTGGACTCGCGGGCCTGCGAGGCGTTTTGAATGTCATGCGCCAGGGTTTCCTGACGCTGACGGTCGTTGGTGATCTGGCTGTTCAGGCTCTGCACCCGCGACTCCGCGGCGGCAATCTGGCCTTCGAACTGACGGATCATCTCGCGCACCGCACGCCGGTCTTCATCCAGGCGTGAACGATCCGGCACGATGCTGTTGTGCACGGTGAGGTGCTCGTTCAGGGCCTGCTGACGCGTCTCGATGGCGGAACGCAGCAGGTCCATCTGCTCGTCGGCGCTGAGCATCTCCCGGCGCTGCTGATCCAGGGTGTCGCGTCCGCGCTCGATCTGCTCCTCGTTCTGACGGATGCGGGTCTGCAGCTCCTCGTTGCGCTCGTTGTTGAAGCCGATGCGCCCCTCTGCGCTCTGGATCTGGCTCCTCAGCTCCTGGGCCTGGCCGCGCAGCTGGTTGATCTGGGATTCGATGCTGTGATAGGCCTCGCGGGTCTCCAGAGCCTCGTGCTCGGCGGCGGAAAGGCGAGTCTGCACGGCATCCAGCTGCTCGGTGATCATGCGCACATGATTCTCCGCCTCAGACTTCTCGGCGCTGAAGTCGGTGTAATGCTTGTGCGCAAGATGCGTGTCCAGCATCCGTGAATCATCCAGCAGAACCTGGTAGCGCTTGGCCTTCGCGGCCTGCCGCTGCAGCGAGCCCATCTGACGCTTCACCTCCGCGATCACGTCCTGCACGCGCAGCAGGTTGGCCTCGGTGTATTCCAGCTTGCGCAGCGCCTCGCGCTTCTGGCCCTTGAACTTGGTGATGCCGGCGGCCTCCTCGAACACCGTGCGGCGGTCCTCAGGCTTCGAGCTCAACAGCATGTCAATCTGGCCCTGGGCCATGATCGAGTAGGCCGCACGGCCAACACCGGTGCCCGCGAACAGGTCGTGAATGTCCTTCAGACGGCAGACCGTGCCGTTCAGCCGGTACTCGCTGCGACCGTCACGGAAGACACGGCGGCAGATCGCGACCTCGTTGTAGTCCACGCCCAGCGACACCTCGCAGTCGGCCATGACCAAGATCACCTCCGCCATGCCGACCGGCTTGCGCTTGTCCGTGCCGTTGAAGATGACGTCCGCCATCTCCTCGCCGCGCAGCGCCTTGGCGGAGGTCTCGCCAAGCACCCAGCGGATGGCGTCGACCACGTTTGACTTGCCGCAGCCGTTGGGGCCGACAATGCCCGTCACACCCTTGTGAAACTCAAAGTTGGTCTTGTCCGCAAAGGACTTGAAGCCGTGGATGGTGAGAGTCTTGAGATACATGGCGGCAGAAGGGTTGAAGCTGGCCAAGGAACCCGGTCCGCCCCTGTTCGGGCAAGCAGGAAGGTTAGTTTTTCCCTTATCTTGGGGATGCTTAACAAAGCCTAAACAAGATATGGTTCCGGTGAAAACCCCGAACCTGTGAATAAGAAACGCACCTGTGAACAAAGGCTTTCGGCGAAAAATGCCGGGTTGCCAAGGCCTTCATCATCGCTAAGCGCGGCATCATCATCCCATGCTGAAAGTTTACACCTACCAGGGCTGCTCCACCTGCCGCAATGCCGTCAAGTGGTTGAAGTCACAGGGCATCGCCCATGCTGAAGCTGCGATTCGCGAAACCCCTCCAGGCCTCACCGAACTCAGGGCCATGCGCAAGGCTCGCGGTCAGCTCCGCCTGTTGTTCAACACCTCCGGCCAGGATTACCGGACTCTGAATCTCAAGGACCGCCTGCCCTCCATGAGCGAGGACGAGGCGCTGGAACTGCTCTCCCGCAACGGCAACCTGGTGAAGCGCCCGTTTGCCATCGATGCCGAACAAAAGGTGTTTCTGACAGGCTTCAGCGAGGAGGAGTGGGGCAAGGCGCTGGCTTGAATCTGGAAACAACCTGCGGCACAGGAAGGTTCATGTCCGCCGACTCCACCGCCGCTGAAACCAATCCCTGGACCACGCTCAGCACGCGGGAGGCCTACCTGAATCCCTGGATCCGCGTCAGGGAGGACCAGGTCATCAATCCAGGCGGCGGCCGGGGAATCTATGGCGTCGTGGAATATCGCAACCGCGCCGTCGGCGTGGTGCCCGTGGATGACGAAGGATTCACCTGGCTCGTCGGCCAGTGGCGCTACTGCCATGACAGCTATGAGTGGGAGATCCCCGAGGGCGGCTGCCCGCCCGGCGAATCACCGGAAGAATGCGCACGCCGCGAGCTGCTCGAGGAAACAGGCCTGCGGGCCGCCATCATCGAACCGCTGCTCACCGGCCTCCAGCTTTCCAACTCCACGACGAACGAAGTTTGTGACCTGTTCATCGCACGCGGCCTGACGCCGGGTGAATCCAGCCCTGAGGAGACCGAGAAGCTGCGGGTGCTGCGACTGCCGCTGCGCGAGGCCGTCGCCATGGCGCGTGACGGCCGCATCAAGGACAGCCCCAGCGTGCTGGCGCTGCTGGAACTTGCCCTGCGGATGGGATGACGGAAAAGACGGGGGCGGTTGGTCACGTTGTGAGCTGACCGCCATGACTCCCGCCAGCCCAGCCCCCTCCCGCCGCCGTTTTCTTCAGCAGTGCGCCGGCGTCGGCGCGGCCGTTGGATTTCCCACCTTCATCCCGGCCTCCGCTCTTGGGAAGGACGGACGCCCCGCCCCCTCCAACCGCACCACCCTGGCCCTGATCGGCTGCGGCGGACGCGGCACGGACGTGCTGAAAAACTTCCTACAGGATGAGCGCGTGCAGGTCATCGCCGTCTGCGATGTCGAGCGCGAGTCCGACCGGTATAACAAAGGCATCATCAAGAAGGCGGGCGTGCTCGGACGTGAACCCGCGCGCAGGCTGGTGGACGGCAGCTACGGCACGAAGGGCTGCGGTGTGCACGAGGACTTCCGCGAGGTGCTGGCGCGAGCGGACATCGACGCCGTGCAGATCGCCACGCCCGACCACTGGCATGCCCTGCAGGCCGTGGCCGCAGCCCGTGCCGGCAAGCACATCTACTGCGAAAAGCCGCTCAGCCTCACCGTCGCCCAGGGCCGTTTCATGAGCGATGTCGTGCGCAAGAGCGGCGTCACCTGGCAGACCGGCAGCCAGCAGCGCAGCGACATCCACTTCCGCATGGCCTGCGAGTACGTCCGCAACGGCCGCATCGGCAGGCTCAAACAGATCCGTGTCGGCCTGGCCAGCGACAACCGGGACAACAACGGCCATGCCGCCGAAACCACCCCCTGCCCCGTTCCCGAAGGACTCAACTACGACTTCTGGCTCGGCCCCGCTCCTGAAGCCCCCTTCTGCCCTGCCAGGCTGCATTCCAACTGGCGCTGGTTCTACGATTACTCCGGCGGCAATATCACCGACTTCGGCGCGCATCATCTCGACATCGTCCAGTGGGCGCTCGACCAGAACGAGGGCGGTCCCGTGGAGTTCTTCGACCTTGAGGCGGAATGGCCGGTGCCCGGCAGCCTCTACCAAACCTGCCCGCACTTTTCGTTCGCCTACCGCTACGCCGACGGCACAACCGTGCGCGTGAAGGACAAGCAGGATTTCGGGGCAGGCATCGCCTTCGAGGGCGAGCAGGGCAGCATCATCTGCACGCGCGGCATGCTGAAGATCCAGCCCGACGCGCTGCGCAAGCCCCTGGCTGACGGCGATGTGCGGCTTTATGAAAGCAAGGACCATTTCCGCAACTTCATCGACGCCATCCGCGACGGTGTGAAGCCGGCCGCCCCCATCGAATACGCACACCGCAGCATCACCATCGCGCACCTTGCCAACATCGGCCTGCGCCTGGGTCGCAGGAAGGTTCGCTGGAACCCCGCGACCGAGCAGATCCTCGACGACGCCGAGGCCTCGGCCATGCTCACACGCCCCATGCGCGGCCCCTGGCAGCTTGTCTGAGAAGCATCACGCCACCTGAGCTGACCTACATTCAGCCCACGAGCGGCAGGGTCCTTTTCTGCTGCGCGCTCAGGAAGGCCGTGTCCACGATCTGCTGGCCGATGCGGCTGATCTCCAGCGTCAGCGGCCCGATCAGCGGCGCCCCTGTCTCCAGATGGTGGATCAGATGCTCGATCGGATTGCGGTTCGGAGACCGCACCTCGTCAGCGGGCACTTCGAAGCCTTCCGGACGCGCACGGGTCTGGACCCGCACAAACGGCTCATAGTCATGGCAGCTCAGCGTTCCCTCGCTGCCACGGAGGACAAAACCGCACTTCGGCTGAGGCTGGTGCGTCCAGGGGTCGGTGAACGTCCCCCAGCGTGTCTCGCTGCGGCTGAGACCATGCTTGTAGCGGATGACGGCAACTGCATGCTCGTCCACCTCCAGACCCGGCGCGGCGTGCCAGGTGCAGGTGACCTCCTCAGGCACCTTGGCGCCAAGATGCCAGGTGCCCAGGGTGGTGCCGTAGCCCATGTAGTCCAGCAGCGATCCCCCGCCCTGCGCCGCGCTGTAAAACCAGCTCGCCGACTTCTCCTCAGCCGTCGGCTCCTTTTCAATCTTGTCGGCCCCATGGTACAACGGGCCGCGGTTGCCACCGCAGTGCTGGAACTCCAGGGGCTCCCCGATCAGGCCTTCCAGGATCAGCCGATGCGCCGTCTGCTGGGCGGCATCCCAAACCAGCGGCCAGTTGATCGCCAGCACCCGGCCGGTCGGCTTCATCGCAGCGACCATTTGGTCAGCCTCCGCCACGCTGCCGGCAAACGGCTTCTCCATCAGGATGTGCGCACCGAAAGGCGCCACCTTCTCCACCCACTCGCCATGCTTGGACGCCGCCGGGCAGAGCACGACGATGTCCGGCTTTGTCTGCTCCAGGCAGGCCCGGGTGTCCGTGAACACCTGGTCGGGACGCAGGCTGAAGTTCCTCGCCGCCTCCGTCATGCGCCCGGGCTTCTCGTCGCAGATGGCGACGATCTCCGCGTTCGGATGTTCGGCCGTCTGCCGGAGCAGGTCGCCCATGTGAAAGTGGTCAAAGTTGATGCCTGCGATGCGCCAGCGTTTCATGAAGGATCGTTGGTTGGGGAGTTTCGCTACGATTCTCGGGCGGCCGTCCTTGCCCGCAACGGCCTTTTTGCGGAGTATCTCCGCCATGCACCTTGCCGATTTCTGCGCCCACTGCCTGTCCCTGCCTCATGTCGAGGAGACCACGCCCTTCGGCCCTGACGTGCTGGTCTACAAGGTGGGCGGCAAGATGTTCGCCCTCACCGTGCCCGACGATCATCCCGCCACCGCCAACCTGAAGTGCGACCCAGACCGCTCCATCGACCTGCGCGACCGCTACGAGGACGTCCAGCCGGGCTATCACATGAACAAGCGCCACTGGAACACCCTCACGCTCGAAGGCCGCCTGCCCAATGCGTTGATCATCGAGCTCATCCGCCACTCCTATGATCTCGTGGTCGCCTCGCTGCCGAAGAAGCTGCGGGCGGAAATCACCCAGTAAACTCGAAGCCCGAAACCCGAAACCCGAAACCCGAAACCCGAAACCCGAAACTCGAAACTCGAAACTCGAAACTCGAAACC
>CAZXPU010000143.1:0-12754 GCA_964642905.1 uncultured Prosthecobacter sp. | reverse complement strand
CGCACAGAGCTTGCGAAGGCTTCTCGCGTCCCTCCAGGACGCGGTGAAGGTGGAACGTGGGGGTGGGGTGGGTTCCGGTGGTTTCGGCCGCTTTGCGTCCTGCACCACCGGCTTATTTCTCTCGAGCCTCCGGCTCGGGGAAAGCGGGGAGCGCCGCGAAACTCGAAACCTGAAACTCGAAACCTGAAACTCGAAGCCCGAAACCTGGAACTTGGAACTTGGAACTTCCCTGGTCATTGGCCCCTGGACATTGGGCCTTCATGCCCAGGTGCGCTGATGCTCATGACGACTTTGGTTAGGCCCTTCAGCGCGAGTTGTAGGCGTCCACGTAGCCGCGTTCGAAGCTGCGGCGGTAGCGGGGGTCGTAACGGCCGGTGTGGGCCGTGGGGTCGCTGGGGCGGCCGCTGACACGGTCGCGCAGGCCGTAGTCGTAGCCCTGCTGATAATAGGGGTCGTTGTTTTGAGGCGCCGGGCTGCCTGAGGGATAGCCGGGGACCTGGGGCTGCGGCTGGGTCGGCCAGGTAGGCTGGGGCACACCACCGGCTCCGGGCAGCGGGGCGAGCGGGGGCAGGTAGCCCTGGTCATAACCCTGCTGGTAGGCCTGCTGGGTCGCCGGGCTGTAGTTCTGATAGTGCCTGGCCACGCTTTTCGACAGGCCGGCGTTGGCGTCGGCGCGGCCGTCGGAGACGCCGCGTTCATAGGCGTACTGGTTCTCCTGCTGGGCCTGGTCGCGGTTCTGGGTGCGCCATTGCTCCTGCTGGGGGCTGTAGGGCGCGGGCTGCGGGGCGAAAGGGTTGACGTAGTTGCCGTTGGGGTCAACGCAGGCGGCGAGGAGCAGGGCGGGGCAGAGCAGCAGAAGGCGGGGGGACATGGGGAAAGAAAAAGCGGCCCGGTGGGGCCGCGCGGGTTTTGGGGACGGGGGAGGGTTCTACTCGATGCGGATCACATACTCGCCCTTCTTGTGCATGTGCTCGTGATCACGGGCGCGCATTTCGAGGTAGGCGGTGTCCGTCTTGATCCATTCGACCTGGCGCAGCAGCTTGTCGCGCTCGGCGGCGCGCTGGTCGCGTCCGGTCTTGAGGGCTTCAAGCCGGGCGCGCTGGGCGTTTTGTTCAGCCAGGGGCTTTTTGGAGATCTCCACCACGACGGGCACCACGAGAAGCAGGAGGCAGAATTTGCCGATCCCGACGAGGCCGCTGAGCATGCGATCCACGGGTTGTGGGGCGATGCGGGCTTCGTGCTGGATTTCCTGGTAGTTCATCGGGGTGCGCCGTCGTGGCGGAGGGGGTGTTGAATCAGACCTTCATGCGGCCGCCGAAGATGGCGTAGTCACCCAGTTCCTGCTCGATGCGGAGCAGCTGGTTGTACTTCGCGATGCGGTCGCTGCGGGAGAGGGAGCCGGTCTTGATCTGGCCGCAGTTGGTGGCGACGGCAAGGTCGGCGATGGTGTAGTCCTCGGTCTCGCCGGAGCGGTGGCTCATGACGGCGGTGTAGCCGTGGCGGTGGGCGAGGTCGACGGCGTCCAGGGTCTCGGTCAGGGAACCGATCTGGTTCACCTTCACGAGGATGGAGTTCGCGGTCTGGTTGTCGATGCCCTTCTGGAGGAACTTGGTGTTGGTGACGAAGAGGTCGTCACCGACGAGCTGGGTGGTGGCGCCGAGGGTGTCGGTGAGATGCTTCCAGCCGGTCCAGTCGTTTTCGGCGCAGCCGTCCTCGATGGAGATGATGGGGAACTTCTTCTTCAGCTCGGCGTAGTAGGCGACGAGCTCCTCGGCGGTGCGCTCGGACTTGTCGCTCTTCTTGAAGACGTACTTGTTCTTCGCCTTGTCGTAGAACTCGGAGGAGGCGACGTCGAGGGCGATGAAGATGTCCTCACCCATCTTGTAGCCGGCCTTCTCGATGGCCTGGGCGATGACTTCGAGGGCGTGGTCGGCGCTCTTCAGGGTGGGGGCGAAGCCGCCTTCGTCACCGACGGCGGTGTTGAGGCCGAGGTCATGCAGGATCTTCTTGAGGGCGTGGAAGACTTCCGCGCCATAGCGAAGGGCCTCGGAGAAGCAGGGGGCTCCCTTGGGCATGATCATGAACTCCTGGAAGTCGATCGGGGCGTCCGAGTGGGCGCCGCCGTTGATGATGTTCATCATCGGCACGGGCAGGACCTTGGCGTTCGGGCCGCCGATGTACTTGTAAAGCGGCTGACCGAGGGCGGTGGCGGCGGCCTTGGCGACGGCCAGGGAGGCGCCGAGAATGGCGTTGGCGCCGAGCTTGGACTTGGTCGGCGTGCCGTCCACTTCGAGCATGGCCTTGTCGATGGCGACCTGGTCGGAGGCGTTGCTGCCGATGATGCAGTCGGCGATTTCGTTGTTCACAGCGTCAACGGCCTTGAGGACGCCCTTGCCGAGATAGCGCTTCTTGTCGCCGTCGCGAAGCTCCAGGGCTTCGTGTTCGCCGGTGCTGGCACCGCTGGGGACGGCGGCGCGGCCCAGGGCTCCGTTTTCGAGGAGCACGTCCACTTCCACAGTGGGGTTGCCGCGGGAATCGAGCACTTCGCGCCCGATGACTTGTACAATGGTGAGGTCGTCCATGAGGTGATTTATTTCAGTATGCTTAACTATTTGGGTTTTGGCAAGCAGGCTTGCCGGGGCCATCCCGGGGCCAACATGCGGCTGGGGTGATAGCCGGATTCGTGCCCGGCACAAGGGGCAAGCAGGAGCCGATCCTGTCAAAGTGGCCGCCGGAGGCAGGGATGGAGGCAGCAGGCGATGGAAACGGGCCTTCTGCGGCGTTTTGTGGAGCCCATGAAAAAACGCCACCTGCTTTCCCTTCTTCTTTCCCTGGCCGCCCCCGCCCTTCTCCCTGCCGAAGACACCTGGCAGGAGTGGTTCAAGGACGGTCTTGGCGATGCTCAAATCGTCAGCGGCCAGGCCACCTACAAGGTGGAAAACGGCGTGCTGGTCGGCACCACGACCGACGGCAGCCCCAACTCCTTCCTGGTCAAAGGGCCCTTCAAGGATTTCGAGCTGCAGTTTGAGGTGAAGGTGGACGACGAGCTCAACTCGGGCGTGCAGGTGCGCAGTCACCTGGCCAAGGAGGGCGATCCGGCCCCGGAAGGCAGCAAGAATGGCAAGCCCCTGCCGGTCGGCCGCCTTTATGGACCGCAGTGTGAGATCGCCATCAACGGCACGGCGGGTGATTTTTATGACGAAGCCCGTCGCGGCACCTGGTGGAGCATCCTGACGCAGACCGAGGCCGTGCGCACGGAGGCCGCCAAGGCCGCCTTCAAGAAGGGTGAGTGGAACCTTTACCGCATCGTGGTGCAGGGCGACCACTACCAGAGCTTTGTGAATGGTGTGAAGACCGCCGACTTCAAGCAGCCGGGCGACCCCGAGGGTCACATCGGCTTCCAGGTGCACGGCATCAAGAAGGGCAGCGGCCCTTACTCGGTGCGCTGGCGCGCGGTGAAGTTCAAGACCCTGTAACCCTGGCTCCAGCCTGGATCGTCAACGGCCGCCTGCTCTGTGGGCGGCCGTTTTGTTTATGGTCGCCAGGCTTTCCAGCAGGAGACGAATCCCTTGGCGAAATCCTGCGGACGGGCGGCGACCCAGGCGTCGATGATCTCAGGCGCAAACCATTCGCCGGTGGCGATCTCCTCGGGCAGCGGGCGCATGGGGCCGTTGTGCCGGGCGACGTGGAGCTCGACGAACTCGTGATCGGTGTGGGCTCCGGCGGGCAGCTTGGCGGCGAGTTCCGTGCCGGTGATGTCGATGCCGACCTCCTCGCGGGTTTCACGGATGGCGCAGGCGGCGTAGCTTTCGCCGACGTCCAGGTGCCCGGCGGCGCTGCTGTCCCATTTGAGCGGAGACACGTCCTTCAGGTGCGAGCGCTTCTGGAGATAAACCTCACCGCGTGAGTTGATGACGAAGACATGCACGGCGCGGTGCAGCAGGCCGCGGGCGTGGACCTCGCCGCGTGGGAGCTGGCCGGTGACCTCATTGTTCTCGTTCACGACGTCGAACATCTCGCTGGCCTTCTGGCCGGCGTCGCTGCCCTGGCGGTTTTCGTAGAAGCGGCTGAGGTTCACCCATTCTTCCAGGCTCAGTTCCTCGGCGCGCAGGGTGGCGGGTTTGCCCAGGGAATCGACCAGGGCCTGCCAGCCTCCCGGAGGCTCGGGCAGCAGGTTCTTCATCTGCTTGCGGCGCTGGCTGAAGCCGAGGCGGACGAGGCGCTCAAACGTGCGCCGGTCACAGACGGGAAGGGTGCGCGGATCGCGCGGCGTGAGGCGGATGACGGCGCTGTCCACCTTGGGCCTGGGCTTGAAGACCTCCGGCGGCACCACACGCAGCATCTCCACGTCCCAGTCGCGCTGGACAAGCAGGCTGAGCGCGCCGTAGCCGTCCTGGCCAACCCTGGCGGCAAGGCGGTCGCACACCTCCTTCTGCAGCATGAAAACGGCGAGGGTGACGGGCGTGGGCGGCGTCAGCAGGTGCTTCAGAATTTCCCCGCCGACCGAGTAGGGCAGGTTGCCGATGACACGCACGTCGCCGTGAACATACCAGCCGTGGGTGCCGACGCGCGTGGCGTCCTCATGGAGCACGGTGATGTCGTCGCGACCCTCGTACTTCTTCTGCAGCTCCGGGGCGAGGGCGTGGTCCTTTTCAATGAGGGTGAGGTGCTGTGGACGGCCAACCAAATGTTGCGTCATGGCGCCGAGGCCGGGGCCGGGTTCGACGACGAAGGGTGCGCCGTCGGGCTCGACCTGGTCGGCGATCCAGCGGGCGAGATCGTCATCGACAAGGAAGTTCTGCCCCATGCTGCGGCGGGGCGCGACCTCCTGGCCGCTGATGATGCGAGTGCTGCGTCTGCCGGTGCCTTGGGATCTCATGCCGGGACATGCACGGAAGGCGCCGGGTGCGCAACTGCAACGTCCCGGAGGAGCGACGCAGGGCGGTCTCGGGGCTCGTCCTGTGCGCCAGGTGGGTTTCCTGGGTCATGGCGATCCCGTGCCCTGGTCATCGACCTGCCGGGTTTTGCGCTCAAACTCGCGCCACAGCCTCTCGATGGCCTCCTCGGGATCCTCCAGCATCATGCCTTCCTTGATCTTGCTCGCGAAGATGCCGAACGAAAAGGGGCTCACGACCGGCACTTCGACCAGATGCCAGCGAAGGTCCGCCGCCCGGCTCAGGAAGTCGAGGGCGCGCGGCAGGTCGAGGAAGGCGTGGGTGCTTTCCCGGAAGGCCTGGGTGATCATCGGATGATCAGGCTCGTGCTCCATGAGGACGCGGAACAGGATCTCGGCGTTCCAGCGCAGGCTCTTCAGGCGCTGTTCGCGCCCGGGCCGGCTGCGCGGCACCAGCAGTCCGGTTTGCGCCACGCCGCGGAAGTTCCATTTCACCAGCTCGCTCGGTTCCAGGGCGGCGTGCATGTCGGCTTCAGCATCCCGCGTGTGAAACAGCTCCCTCCAGGCTTCGAGCTCCAGGTCCTGGAAGCCGCGCACGGTCAGCAGGAAACCGTAGTCGTCGATGGTGACGAGGGTGTTGCCACCGACGGCCTGCTTGAGCCGGTGCGAGAGGATGCGGCTGAGGGCGTCGTTGGCGCTGCGGCCGATGAGGCTGTGAAAAAAGAAGTGCACCAGGTCCGGCGCGCCGTCCTCGCGGTCATCGACAAAGCGCTCGATGAGGAAGGTGTCGTTCGTGGGGATGCGCGAGACGCGGAGCTGGTTGCGGCAGTGGCGCAGGATGGCATCGGCGTTGGTGCGCGAGATTTCATAGCGCTCGACCAGCCAGTCGGTGGTGGTTTCATCCGGATCAGCCGCCAGCCGCCGTGCCAGTTCGGTGCGCAGCCTTGCAACTTCATCGGCCAGACCTGACGCGAGCGGCATCTTGTTCGCATTCCAGGCGGGCACGGTCGGCAGCCTGCCCGCCGCGTTTTCCACCTTCACCTCGGCCACGCCTGTCTCGACCAGCCGGACCGTGCGTCCGGCGAGCACGAAGATGTCACCGATCTTCAGGCGTTTCAGAAAGCCCTCCTCGATCTGTCCGAGACGCCGGCGTCCGAGGATGACGCTGACCATGCCCTCGGTGTGGATGACGCCCACGTTGGCCAGATACTCGCGCTCCACTTTTTTGTCAGGCAGGGCGAGCCGTCCTTCTGCGGTCCAGAGGATCTTGCCAAAGTTCTCGCGATACTGTCTTTCCAGCGAGCGTCCGCCGCCTTCAAGATAGCGCAGCACGTGATCAAGCGCGGCTTCGGAAAGCTCGCGGAAGGCGTGGGCGGAGCGCACGGTTTGCAGCACGCCCTGCCTGTCGTAGCCGCCCTCCATCGCCATGCCGACGAGGTGCTGGGCGAGCACGTCGAGCGGTTGTTCGAGCGGCCTGACGGCGTCGAGCCGGACCTCGCGGGTCATCTCGGCGCAGACGATGCATTCCATCAGGTCGTTGACGTTCGTGGCGACGAGGATTCCGTGGCTTTCCGTGTGAATGCTGTGGCCGCTGCGGCCGATGCGCTGAAGGGCGCGGCTGATGCCCTTGGGGGTCGAGATCATCACCACGCAGTCAACGCTGCCGATGTCGACGCCGAGCTCCAGGCTGGTGCTGCAGACGACGGCGCGCAGCTCGCCGTTCTTGAGCCGGTCCTCAACCTCCAGACGCACGTCCCGGTCCAGCGAGGCATGATGCGCCTCGATCCGGTCCGCGAGCTCGGGCAGGGCGTCCTTGAGGCGGATGGCGATGCTTTCGGTGCTGCTGCGCGTGTTGCAGAACAGGATGACGTTGCGGCTGCGGCGGACGATCTGCGCGATGTCCTGCATCACTCTCTGGGCGGTGTAGCCGGCCGGTGGATAGGGGTCGCGGCGCAGGGGCGAGAGCACCTCGACACGGCGGCGGCGCTCCATGCGTGCCTCGACGATCTCACAGGGCCTGCCTGCCCCGGCGAGAAACTCGGCCAGCAGCGGAAGCGGCGCGGCGGTGGCGGACAGGCCGACCCTGACAAGCCCGGTGGGCACGCGTCGTTCCAACCGCTCCAGACTCAGCATCAGGTGGGCGCCGCGCTTGTTTTCAGCGAGCGCGTGCAGCTCGTCGATGATGACAAAGCGCACGCTCTCCAGCAGTTCCGCCCAGCCGGCCTGCGGAAGCAGGATGGCGAGGCTTTCCGGCGTGGTGAGCAGGATGTGCGGAGGCTTGCGGCGCAGCTTGGCGCGTTCGGCGGCGGTGCTGTCGCCGGTGCGCACGCCGATGCGGATCTCCTTGTCCAACCCGATGCCGGCGAGAGCGGGTTCGAGATTCTTGCGGATGTCGTAGGTCAGGGCGCGCAGCGGCGAGACGTAGATGCAGTGGATGCGGTCGCCGAGCGTGCCCGCCTCATGGGCGCGCACGAGGTGGTCGAGCACGCCGAGAAATCCGGCGAGGGTCTTGCCGCTGCCGGTGGGCGAGGAAAGCAGCACGGTCCGGCCTGCCAAAAGGTGTGGCAACGTCAGCTCCTGGGCCTGCGTGAGCCTGTCGAAGGATGTGGCAATCCATCGGGACAGGAGCGGGTGCAGGTTCATCAGGTGCGGGCGGACGATCTTACGTTCCGGAACGGTCCGCAGATCACCCGCCGCCCCGCCCGGGGCAAGGATCAATCGCGGGTGATGAACTCGTCCATGTTCAGGAGAATCCGGGTCACGGCGGTCCAGGCGGCGTTTTCCGCGGCGGCGATTTCAGGCGCCGCGTGCATGCCGACGGCGCTCTTTGCCTCGTCGGCGTGCTCCCGGTAGTAGCCGCGGGCCTCGTCGAGGAGCTTTTGCAACGCTTTCAGTTCGGCCGGGGCGGCGGGCCGGACGAGGCAGGTCCGGAAGGCCAGGGAGAGCCGGGCTTCATCGTCCGCCTTCGTGCCGAGCACGCGCTTCGCCAGGGCCTGGGCCGCCTCGGCGAAGGCCTCGGCGTTGAGCGTGGTGAGGGCCTGGAGCGGCGTGTTGGAGACCGTGCGGCGGACGTTGGTCAGGTTGGCGTCGGGACAGTCGAAGGTGGTGAGGTCCGGGTGCGGGGCGGTGCGCTTGAAGAAGGTGTAGAGGCCGCGGCGGTAGCGGTCGGCGCCGGTGCTGGTCTGCCACTTGAAGTTGCCCGCATAACTGAGGGCCGCGATGTCGGCGGGCATCGGCGGGTAGACGCTTTCACCGCCGATCTTCGGGCTGAGCAGGCCGCTGGCGGCGAGCGCGAGGTCGCGCACGATCTCGCCTTCAACCCGCAGGCGGTTCTGACGCCAGAGCAGGCTGTTGCGCGGGTCGATGTCGAGCATCTCAGGCCGGTGCTTCGACTCCTGCCGGTAGGTGGCCGAGGTCATGATGAGGCGCAGCAGGGCCTTGCGGCTCCAGCCCTGGCGGATGAACTCGGAGGCGAGAAGGTCGAGCAGTTCCGGGTGGCTGGGCCTGGCGCCGCGCACTCCGAAGTCAGCGACGGTGCTGACCAGTCCTTCGCCAAAAAGCCGGCACCAGACCTGGTTGACCGTGACCCTGGGCGTCAGCGGATTTTCCGGGCTGACGAGCCAGCGCGCAAAGTCGAGGCGGGTGGAGCCCTGCATCTTTGGCAGGACGGCGAGCGTCCCGGGCTGCACGGCTTCGCCTGGCTGAAGAAAGTCGCCACGATGCAGCAGATGGGTGGGGCGTGGACTGGCGGTGCGCTGGGCGATGACTCGGGCGTCCATGAGCGGCGGCTTCGGCAGCCTGGCCCTGGCCTCCTGCAGCATCCTCGAGGCCTCGACGACCTCGGGATCCACCTTTTCCAGCCAGTCCCAGAGCGGCTTGATGACCACCGGATTGCGGCGTTTGGGCTCCTCTCCGAGAATCTTCACCACCTCGGCCGGGGCGATGCTTGCTTCGGTGACCACGGCGCTGCCGAGCAGACGGAAGCGGCCCAGGGTGTGGCCGGCGGCCTTTCGGTACTCCTGGCCGAGTCTAACAAAAAGGGATTCACCGGCCTTCAGCGGGCTGGCGAGCTGGAAGCTGAGCTGATGCGCCCTGCCTACTTGACCGCCCACGGCCCAGCCGGTGGCGTCATTGCCATCCTGGGTGGCTGCGGCGCTGAATCCCTTCTGCTCATGATCTGCGGCGGGGGAGTGAAGCAGCACCTCGCGGGCGCTGGCCGCCGAGGAGCCGCGCAGGAGCCTGAATTCGCTGAGCACGAAGTTGCCGTTGCCTGTCGACCGCCCCGGGCCTTTGCCAGGCAGGCGGTCGTCAGGCAGCACCTCGAGCCGGAGCGCGGTCAGGTCCTGCTTCAGCGGGGCGAGTTGAACGGTGTAAGTGTCGGTCGCCGACGTGGTGCCTGAGGCAAGCTGGGAACCATCGGCGAGCGTCTGAAACCGGGTTTTGGAAACGCTGTCGACCTTGACGATGTCCAGCGAGGTGAAGACGGGCTTGGGCTTCAGCCTGCGGGCTTCGGCGAGCCTGGCCTGCACGCCCTTCTCCCATTCGGGAAGCCTGGCGGGAAGGGCCGCCTTGGCCGCGTCCAGGCGCTTCTGCAGCGGCAGCAGCCTCCTGGCGGCTTCGCCATGGGCCTTTTCATAGCTGCTCCAGGCCTCGGGGGAGACGGGCACCTGTCGGGTGACCTCGTCGCCGTTGTTGTAGAAGGCGAAGAGCTGGTAGTACTCCTTCTGCGTGATCTGGTCATACTTGTGGGTATGGCAGCGGGCGCAGCCGACGGTGAGGCCGAGCCAGACGGTGCCGGTGGTCTCGGTGCGGTCCATGACGGCCTCGTTGCGGAACTGCTCCTGGTCGGTGCCGCCCTCGGTGTTGGTGAGGGTCTGGCGATGAAAGGCGGTGGCGATGATCTGCTCGTCATCGGCGTCGGGCAGCAGGTCGCCGGCGATCTGCTCGATGGTGAAGCGGTCAAAGGGCATGTCGTTGTTCACGGCGCGGATCACCCAGTCGCGGTAGCGCCAGGCATCGGGGCGCGGGCGGTCCTTTTCATAGCCGTCGGAGTCGGCGTAACGCGCCGCATCGAGCCAGTGACGGCCCCAGCGCTCGCCGTAGTGCGGGCTGGCCAGCGCCCGGTCCAGCATCGCCTCGTAGGCGTGTGGCGAGCCGTCGCCGATGAACTGGTTCACCGCCTCCGTGGAAGGCGGCAGGCCGGTCAGGTCATAGTGAACGCGCTTGATGAGGGTGTGGCGGTCGGCTTCTGGAGAGGGTGCAATTTTTTGTTCGGCAAGACGGCTGCGGATGAAGTGATCAACCGGGTGCTTTCCTTGGGGGACGGCGGCGTGCCGGAGCGGCTGGTAGGCCCAGTGCCCCTCAAACTTCGCGCCTTCGCGGACCCAGGCCTTGAGAAGCTCGACCTCCGCCGGCTTCAGCGGTTTCTTGGCCTTGGGCGGCATGCGCTCCTCCAGGTCGCCGGTGGTGATGCGTGCGATGATCTCGCTGGCCTCCGGCCTGCCGGGCACGATGCCATGGGCGCCGCTTTTCAGCTCCTTCACGGCTCCTGCCAGCGTGGTGAGAACCAGGCCGCCCTTGCTGTCGTCCGGGCCGTGGCACTCCAGACAGTGCTCGGCCAGCAGCGGCTGGATGTCGCGCGAGTAGTCGGCGGCATGAGCCGTGAGGGCAAGAAAGGGCAGGGCGAGACGGCGAAGCATGTCGCGATGAAAACGCCCCGCGCCGCCCGATCTTGTCGTTCGCGGGCCTGGATTATTCGGCGGCAGTTTCTTCAACCGCAGGGGTGGGGATGCCGGCATGGCGGCCGAGCACGAAGCGCTCGATGCCTGCGAGGTCGGCCATCAGCCGGACACCCGTGAAAGCCTGCTGCTCCATGAGACGGGCGGTTTCCGGACCCTGGTCGTGACCGACTTCAAGCACCAGCAGGCCGTCGGGAGCGAGGTGGGCCGGGGCGGCTTCGATCAGGCGGCGGACGATGTCGAGCCCGTCGGGTCCGCCGTCGAGCGCCAGCACGGGATCCTGCCGGACCTCGCGGCTGAGGGTCGGGATCTCGCCGGCGGGAATGTAGGGCAGGTTGGCCACGATGAGATCCCACTGGCCGGGCAGCTTTTCAAAGAGGTCGCTGCGTACGAACTGCACGTTGCCGGCCTGGGTGCGCGAGGCGTTCAGGCGGGCCAGGTCAAGCGCCTCCTCGGAGATGTCGGCGAGCGTGACGCGGGCTTCGGGCCAGGCGGCGGCGAGCGAGAGCCCGATGCAGCCGGAGCCGGTGCCGACGTCGAGCACGGACTTGGGGACCGGCATCCGGGCGGAGCCGGCGTCGCGGATCAGCACGTCCACCAGATGCTCGGTCTCGGGCCTGGGGACGAGCGCACGGCCGTCGCTGACCAGCTCATGGCCGAGGAAGTCCACCGTGCCTAACAAGTGTTGCAGAGGCGTGCCCTCGCCGCGGCGGCGCAGCAGGTCGCGCAGCGTCTGCAGGTCGGGCTCAAGCAGCTTCTCGCCGAAGCGCAGGTAGAGGTCCAGGCGGCGGCAGCCGAGCACATGGGCGAGCAGGTGCTCCATGTTCAGGCGTGCCTCGTCAACGCCGTGCTTCTGGAGGTAGGCGGTGCCGGAGGTGAGGACTTCGAGGAGCGTTTTCATCAGGATGCCGTGCTGGCCTTATTTCAGGCCGGCCTCCGCCAGGCGCTCTTCGAGGTCGCTGGCCAGCAGCCGGTCGATCATGTCGCCGATGCGGCCTTCCATGAAGGTGTCGAGGCTGTAGAGCGTCAGGTCGATGCGATGGTCGGTGACGCGGTTCTGCGGGTAGTTGTAGGTGCGGATCTTTTCCTCGCGCCCGCCGCTGCCGATGAGTGAGCGACGGTGGGCGGAGTACTTCGCGGCCTCCTCCTGCTGCTTCTTTTCCAGGAGGCGGGCGCGCAGGATGTTGAGGGCTTTTTCCTTGTTCTTGATCTGGCTGCGGCCGTCCTGGCAGCGGACGATGATGCCGGTGGGCAGGTGCAGGACCTGCACGGCGGAGTCGGTGGTGTTGACGCCCTGGCCGCCGGCGCCGGAGGAGCGGCAGACCTCGATGCGCACCTCGTCGGGCTTGAGTTCAAAGTCCACCTCCTCGGCTTCGGGCAGCACGGCGACGGTGGCGGTGGAGGTGTGGATGCGGCCCTGGGCCTCCGTGGCAGGCACACGCTGCACGCGGTGCACGCCGCTTTCGTAGCGCAGGCGGCGGAACACGGCCTCGCCGCTGATCTTCATGACGATTTCCTTGAAGCCGCCGACTTCCGAGGGGCTGGACTCCAGGGTCTCGACACGCCAGCCCTGGGCTTCCGCATAACGGGAGTACATGCGCACCAGATCGGCGGCAAACAGGGAGGCCTCATCGCCTCCCGTGCCGGCGCGTACTTCAACGAGGGCATCGCGCCCTTCCAGCGGGTCGGGCGGCAGGATGGCGACCTGCACGGCCTTTTCGAGAGGGACAAGGCGCGCCTCGATCTGGGGGATTTCCGCCAGGGCCAGGGCGGCGAAGTCGGCGTCGCCGGAGTTGGCCATCTCGCGGCTGTCCTCGAGTTCGGTGAGCTGCTTTTGATAGGCGTCCCAGTTCTGCAGCAGCATGTCGAGCAGGCGGTGCTCACGGGTCAGTTCACCAGCCTTCTTCGGGTCGTCAAAGAAACCTTCCTGGCCCATGAGCTCCTCAAGAAGCTGAAAGCGGGCGCGTTTGCTGGTGATGATGCTGCTGTAATCCATGGGGCTGCCTTGACGGTCCTCGGCACGACTGACGCCGGGGGATGCGTGGAGCCGCGCAGCATGAAGCTGGGTGGGAGATGGTCAACCTTGACTGGGGGAAATCGGAATCTGAAGTTTTGGGTTCGA
>CAZXPU010000142.1:0-12941 GCA_964642905.1 uncultured Prosthecobacter sp. | reverse complement strand
TGCCGCTTTCACCAGGCCAGCCTGCTGGCCGCCGATGAGCCCTGGATAAAGTCATCCCGCAGAATCCCGCACCTGCGCAAGCCTTCATGCTTCGTTCACCGAGAGACTCCACCGGCAGCAGGCTGCCTTGAGAAAAAGCGGCAGCGGGCTGCCGCAGTCCATGTCCAAGCCATCGAGTCCACGCACCTGCGCGAGCCTGCAGAGCTGCCGCAGTCCATGTGGGTGATCCAGGCTGTCCGGAAGCTTAGAGCTTCTTGATCCGGATGTTGCGGAACAGGACGAGGTCGTTGTGACCGGCGAAACCGAAGTGGCCGCTCGTGCGGTCTTTACCAGGGTGCGGCTTCTTGCCCATGACCTCGTCCAGTTTCACCTGGCTCAGGTCGGTGTCGAGAATGGTCACGCCGTTGAGCACGACCTTGATGGTGGAGCCTTTGACGGTGACCTCCTGAACGTTCCATTCACCCGCCGGCTTCAGATGCCCGCGCTGAGCGGCCACCATGCCGTAGGCGGAGCCATGATACTGACGCGCGTCGAGCTTGGCATACTTCGGGGCGTCGTTGTCGAGCACCTGCAGCTCGCACATGCCGACATAGGCGGTGTCGCCGCTGCCGGGATAGCGGATCGCGAGGCCGTTGTTCGAGCCGGCGGGGATCAGGATCTCCAGACGCACGACAAAGTCCGCATACTCCTCCGCCGTGTAGATGGTCCCGCCTTTGCCGGGCTTGCAGGCGATTGCGCCGTCCTTCACCTCATAGTTCTCCACCGGCCCCTTCCAGCCGGTGAAATCCTGGCCGTTGAAGAGGCTGACAAAGCCGTCCTCAGCGGCGGACAGGGTGGCGGCGACGGCAAGAAGGCTGAACAGCAGGGAGCGGAGCATGGTGATCAAACAAGAGGTTGGGGTGAGGGAAGGAATACGAATGGCGGGCGGGATTCACACAGCCTGTCTCAGCCCACCGAGCAGATGCCGACGGCCTGCTTCAGCGAGGCGAGCTTGTCGGGCCGCTTCGGAATGAACTCCTGGCCGAGATAACCCGTGTAACCAGTGGCCTGGATCGCCGCGATGATGGCGGGGTAGTTCAGCTCCTGCGTGGCATCAATCTCGGCACGGCCGGGCACGCCGCCGGTGTGGTAATGGAAGAAGTGCGCGTGATGCTTCTGGATCGTCGCGATGACGTCGCCCTCCATGATCTGCATGTGGTAGATGTCATAGAGCAGGCCAAAGTGCGCCGAGCCCAGCTTCTCGCACAACGCCACGCCCCAGGCGCTGTGGTCGCACATGTAGTCGGGATGGTTCACCTTGCTGTTGAGCAGCTCCATGACCAGTTTCACGCCAAGCTTTTCCGCCATGGGCATCAGGCGCTTCAGGCCGATGGCGCAGTTTTCCAGACCCTGTTCATCGCTCATGCCGTCGCGGTTGCCGCTGAAGCAGATCACCTGCTTGAAACCGGCCTCCGCGCTGGTCTTCAGCAGCGGCTCATAGGCCTGGAGCAGCAGGTCATGATGCTCCACGCGGTTCCAGCCCTTGGGGATCGGGCCGATCTTCATGCCGCCCGGTCCTTCAATCGTCGGATAGCTCACCATGGCGCAGTGCAGGCCGTGCTTTTTGAGCGTTGCAAAATCAGGCGGATCCAGCAGCTCGATGGATTCCAGCCCGATCTCCTTCGCCGCCAGGCACATCGTCTCCAGCGGGATGCTCTTGTAGCACCATTTGCAGACCGAATGCCGCACCTTCCCCTGCCCTGCGGCACCTGCGGCCTTCTCGGCGGCCTCCACCTGGGCCTGCAGCAGCGCAGCGACGGAGCTGACGCTTGCAAGCCTGCCAAACTGACGACGTGAAAGGGAGGAGGGAGGGTTCATCCGGCTAAACTAAAAGCAGGGCAACGCCGAGTCGAGCCTGAACTCCGGTTGCACGGTTTGACAGAGGACCGCCCGCCCTGTCAGCATGGTCAATCATGAAAAACAACCCGGTCGGCTGGTTTGAAATCTACGTGCAGGACATGCCGAGGGCGCGCGGCTTTTACGAGCAGGTGTTCCAGATCACCCTGGAGGCGCTGCCCGGAACGCAGCATGAAATGTGGAGCTTTCCCATGGCGGCGGAACGCTGTGGATCGCCCGGCGCCCTCATCAAGATCGACGGATGTCCCTCCGGCCCCGGCGGCACGCTGGTCTACTTTTCCTGCGAGGACTGCTCCGTGGAGGAGGCCCGCGCGATCAATGCCGGTGGCCGGGTCTTCAAACCCCGGTTTTCCATCGGCCCCTACGGCTTCATCTCCCTGGTCTTCGACAGCGAAGGAAACCTGATCGGCCTGCATTCACGGACGTGAGGTGCAGGCGTCATGAAAAAGGGCAGGCGTTTCCGCCTGCCCCGTGATTTCGAAACTCTGCGCGTGCAGCTTACTGAGCGTTCACCCAGTCGATGGCGGCGCGGCAGATTTCCCAGAAGCTGCCGTGCTCCAGGCTGGCTCCACCAACGAGGGCGCCGTCGACATCCTTCTGGCTGATCAGCTCGGCCATGTTGCCGGGCTTCACGCTGCCGCCGTACTGGATGCGGATCTTCTGGGCGGTGTCCTCGCCGAACATGTCGGTGAGCACCTTGCGGACAAAGGCGTGGGCCTCCTGCGCCTGCTCAGGGCTGGCGGTGCGGCCGGTGCCGATGGCCCAGACGGGCTCGTAGGCGATGACGCAGTCAAGCACACGACGAGCGCCGACTTCGGCGAGGGATTCGCGCAGCTGGCTTTCCAGCACCTTCTCGATGAGGCCGCCGTCGCGCTCCTCCAGGGTTTCACCGATGCAGAGGATCGGATGCAGGCGGGCTTCCAGGGCGGCGAGCACCTTGGCGTTCACGATGGCGTTGCTTTCTCCGTAGAGGCTGCGGCGCTCGCTGTGGCCGAGGATGACGTGCTTGCAGCCGCATTCCTTGACCATGCGGGCGTTGATCTCGCCGGTGAAGGCGCCGCCGGCGTGCTGGCTCATGTTCTGGGCGGCCAGCTCGACGCTCTGCTCACGGGCGTTGACGAGGGCGTTGTTGGCGCGCTCCAGGCTGACGGAGGGCGGGGCGACAACGATCTGGATGGGGCACTTGTCCGGCACGAGGCGGGAGAAGGCGCGAAGAAAGTCATCGGACTCCTGGGGAGTCATGTGCATCTTCCAGTTGGCGGCGACGATGGGCTTGCGGATGTGGGTCATGGGAGAGGGAGGGAAAGTTGGCAGTCGTTGGCAGTCGTTGGGAGTCGTTGACGGTGGTTTACAGTGGATTTCCAGAAAGCTGGGTCGGGCTTGGCAAACAATCGTCAACCACGGTCAACAACCGCCAACCACCGTAAACTTCAGGGCTCACTTCTCCTGCAGGCAGGCGACGCCGGGCAGCACCTTGCCTTCGAGAAGTTCCAGGGAGGCACCGCCGCCGGTGGAGATGAAGGTCATCTTGTCGCCCAGCTTGGCCTTCTTCACGGCCTTCACGCTGTCACCGCCGCCAATGATGTTCTTGGCGCCGGTGTTCCTGGCCATGGCCTCGGCGATCTCAAAGGTGCCCTTGGAGGCTTCCTTGATTTCAAACACACCCATGGGGCCGTTCCAGATGACGGTCTTGGCCTTGGCGATCTCCTCGCTGAAAAGCTTCACGGTTTCAGGGCCGATGTCCACGCCTTCCCAGCCGTCCGGGATGCTTTCGTTGACGCCGGTGTACTTCGTCGTGCCAAGCTTCTTGGCGTCGAAGTCAAAGGCGTCGGTGATCATGGCATCAACGGGGATGAGCAGCTTCACGCCGCGCTCCTTGGCCTTGTCGAGAGCGGCCTGGGCGATGGGCTCCCACTCGGGCTTGTAGAGGCTTTTGCCGATCGAGATGCCCTGGACGATCTTGCGGAAGGTGTAGGCCATGCCGCCGCCGATGATGATGGTGTCGGCCTTCTCCAGCAGGCGGTTGATGACGCCGATCTTGTCGCTGACCTTGGCGCCGCCAAGAATCACCACGAAGGGACGGTCAGGGCTTTCCAGTTCGTCGTGCAGGTAGGCCAGTTCCTTCTCCATCAGCAGGCCGGAGACGGCGGGCAGGTGGTCGGCAACGCCGGCCGTGGAGCTGTGGGCGCGGTGCGCGGAGCCAAAGGCGTCGTTCACGAAAACCTCGGCCAGCTCGGCCAGGCCCTTGGCCAGTTCGGCGTCGTTTTTCTCCTCACCGGCATGGAAGCGGGTGTTTTCCAGCAGCAGCACGCCGCCGGCAGGCAGGGCTTCGGCCTTGGCCTTGGCCACCGGGCCGGTGGTCTCCTCGGAAAACTCCACCGGCACGCCGATCAGGGCGCTGAGGGCCGGGGCCACGGGGGCGAGGGACTGCTTGGGATCACGCTGGCCCTTCGGGCGGCCGAGGTGGGAGCAAAGGATGACCTTGGCGCCTTTTTCAAGCAGGGCCTTGATCGTCGGCAGGGTTTCCTGGATGCGGGTGGCGTCCGTGATCACCATCTGGCCGTCCTTTTCCTCAAGGGGAACGTTGAAATCGACGCGCACGAGGACGCGCTTGTTGCTCAGATCGATGTCGCGGATGGTCTTTTTGGGCATGGTCGTGGGAGGATGAAAAACAGCGCTTTAGGGCGCAGGGGGCGTGAGGAGTAGCACAGAGCGTGCAGGGCGCTCGTGATTTTTTCAGCGCCCGGTCCCCGGCGCCTAACAAGGGCCGTCCGGGGGCGGATGAAGCCCTTGCCAAGGGGGCGGAACTGCCCTTCATGACGGCTGCCTTTCCTGCCATGTCCGACCTCAAGTCCTACCTCACCGAGCGCTGCGCCTTCACCGATTCCCTGCTCGACCAGTGGATCCCCTCCGTGGAAACCGCGCCTGCGACCATCCACAAGGCGATGCGCCACAGCGTCTTTGCCGGGGGGAAACGCCTGCGCCCGATCCTCTGCCTGGCCGCCGCCGAGGCCTGCGGGGGCTCCAAGGAAGCCGCCGGACCCGCCGCCTGCGCAGTCGAATGCCTGCACACCTACTCGCTGATCCACGACGACCTGCCCAGCATGGACAACGACGACTTCCGCCGTGGCGTGCCCACCTGCCACAAGGTCTATGGTGATGGCATCGCCGTGCTGGCCGGCGACGCTCTGCAGGCCCTGGCCTTTGAGCTCGTGGTCAAGACCCCCGCCGTCAGCCGCCACAGCGCCGGCGACCTCGTCCGCGAGCTGGCCGTCACCGCCGGCAGCCTGCACCTCGTCGGCGGCCAGGTCGCCGACCTCGAGGGCGAAGGCCGGAAGCTGCCCCTGGAGGCCCTGCGCTTCATTCACGAAAACAAGACCGCCGCCCTGCTCACCACCAGCCTCCGGCTCGGCGGCATGAGCGCCGACGCCACCCCGGAGCAGATGCAGGCCTTGCGCGAGTTCGGCATGGCCACCGGCCTCGCCTTCCAGATCATCGACGACATCCTCGACGTGACCCAGACCAGCGAAAAGCTGGGCAAGAGCGCCGGCAAGGATCTCGCCTCCGAAAAGAGCACCTACCCGGCCCTCATCGGCCTCGACGCCTCCCGGGCCGAGGCCCAGCGCCTGACCCAGCACGCCCATGATGTGCTGAGCATTTTTGGTTCGGCAGGCGGCCGCCTTCACGAGCTCGCCGACTACCTCCTGGCCAGGGATTACTGAAGCGCGGCGCAGAGATTTGACGCCGTGCTTTTCAAGCCATGAAAACACGGCACAATGGCGCGCCGCATGTCCCTCCCGTCCGCCGCCAGCAGCTCCAGCCACCCGATGCTACGCGTGGTGGTTTACGGCGCGGCGGTCGTGCTGGCCCTGCTGCACGTGTTCGTCACCTTCCGCGGCCTCAGCAGCGAGTCCGGCATGGAGCAGGCGCAGCTGGCCCGCGAAATCGCCCGGGGCCGGGGCTTCCAGACCAAGGTCATCCGGCCCCACGCCTGGGCGCGCCTGGAAAGCCATCACAAGCAGGTCTCCCCGGCCGCCATGCCGGAGATCACCCAGCCGCCTCTGCAAGCCCTGGTCTGGGCGCCTGTCTTCAAGCTGCTCGAACGCCATCAGCCCTTTGACCCCGTCAAGGGCGGCTCGATCTACCTGCTCGACCGTGCCGTGGCCTGCCTGGGCGTGCTCGGCTTTCTGCTGACCTTGTGGTGGACCCACGGGGCGGCACGCCGCTTGTTCGATGAAACCGTGGCCGGTGTGGCGCTGCTCTGCCTGCTGGTCTGCGAACCCCTCTGGCAGCTCGCCGTCAGCGGCAGCCCCCTGGCGCTGCTGACGATGCTCTTCGCCCTCTGCTTCCGCCTGCTCGCCTCGGCCCAGGTCCGCCTCCAGGAAGGCGAAAGCGTGCTGCTGCCCGCCGTCGGCATCGGCCTGCTCGCCGCCCTCATGCTGCTCACCCACTGGATGGCTCTCTGGCTGGTGGCCGGGCTCATCCTGGCCTGCGCTCTGACGATGCGGGAAAACAAGCCGGCGGTCATCGTCATCGCGATCCTGCCGCTCATGGCCCTGGCGGCCTGGGGACTCTGGCTCACCCAGGCCTGCGGCGATCCCCTCGGCGGCGCCAAGCCGCTGTTCCAGGCGCATCTGCTCACCACCCATCCCTCCCTGATCGACCGCGAGTTTTCACTCATCACCCAACCGGTCTACTTCGACGACCTGCTGCGCAAGATGATGGTCAACTGGCGCAACCAGCTCTCCCAGGGCTTCGCTCATCTGGCCTGCCTGGTGCCCGCCACGATCTTCTTTATCGCCTTGATCCACCGTTTCCGGCGGCAGGAGATCACCCGCACGGCCCACGCTCTGGCCCTGGTTTTCAGCATGGTCGCCATCGGCCTCGGCATGCTCGGCCTGCCGGAAAAAACCGAGGACGACAACGCTCTCTACATCGTCCTCGCCCCCGCCATGACCGTCTTCGGCTGCGGCATGCTCGCCATCCTCTGGTCGAGGTTTCGCGGCAGCATGGACACCAGCTTCTAGGCGCGCCTCGGCTTCGGGGTGCTCGCCGTGGCCTCCTCAGCCCTGCCCATGGCCGCCGAACTGCCCTCGACCGTCAAGATGGGCCTGGTTCTGCGCGGGCGCATCCACCCCCAGTGGCCGCCCTACGTGCCCGACCGCGTCACCTTCGTGCGTCGTTTGGTCGATCCCGATGAGGTGGTGTTTTCCGACGCCCCGTGGTTCGTCGCCTGGTATGCCGATGTGCCCACGGCCTGGCTGCCGGTCAAACGCAGCGACTTCAGCGCCATGACCACCCAGGTGGAAGCCCGGGGCGGCCGGGTCGCCGGCATCGTCGTCACGCCCCTCAGCGCCCGGGTCAACCACCTCCATGAGGTCTTCGACGGCCCCTACCGCGAATGGCCCGACCTCGTCTTCCGCGGCCCCATGCTCGCCCTCGACCGCGAATTCATCCCGCACCCGGACTTCAAGTTCAAGGTGCCCCTGCCCCTGGTGGCTGTTCCCGTCGGTGGAAAGGAAAACCTCAGCATGCAGATGACGTTCTACACCGACCGCATCCGTTCGATCAAAAAGCAGACCCCATGACCACACGCCGCAGCTTCCTTCAGAGCACCTCCCTTCTCGCCGGCTCCCTCGCCGCCTCCGGCCTCAGCACGAGCCAGGCCGCCGCAGCCCCGGCCGCGAACGCACGGCCGAACAAACTCTGCTTCTTCACCAAGCACCTCCAGGGCCTCGGCTTCGACGACATCGCCGGCCTCGCCGCCGAGATGGGCGTCGATGGCGTTGAGTCCCCCATCCGCCCCAAGGGCCACATCGAGCCCGAGAAGGTCGAAGACGAGCTGCCCCGGTTCATCGAGGCGCTCAAAAAGCAGAACCTTGAGATGACGATTCTCACCTCCGGCATCAACGAGGTCAGCCAGGAGCAGCGCACCGAGTCCGTCCTGCGCACCGCCGCGAAGCTCGGCGTGAAGCGCTTCCGCATGCTGTATTACAAGTACGACCTCGACAAGCCCATCTGGGCCCAGCTCCAGGAGGTCAAACCCCGCCTCAAGGACCTGATCCAGCTCTGCCAGGAAATCGGCATCCAGCCACTGTTCCAGAACCACAGCGGCAAGGATTACTTCGGCGCCCCCATCTGGGACATCTACAGCCTCATGCAGGAGTACCCGGCGCAGCAGTTCTCCTTCTGCTACGACATCTACCACGCCACGGTCGAAGGCGGCATGCAATGGCCGCTCAGCGCCGCGCTCACCGCCGACCACTGGGGCGCGGTCTACTTCAAGGATTTCCAATGGATCGGCCGCAAAGCCGAAGGCTGCCCCCTCGGCCAGGGCCAGGTCAGCCCCGACTTCGCCAAGCTGCTGCTCAAGCGCGGCTACACCGGCCCCATCTCCCTGCATGTCGAATACCTGAAGGGCGACGCCAAAGATCCCGCCGTGCTCAAGCAGTTCCGCGAGGCCCATGTCCGTGACTTCGCCGTGCTCAAGCAGTGGATGGGCTGGGCCTGATCCAGGGCTTGCGCATCCCATGGGCCCACGATCGCACCTCACGGCCGCAGTCACAGGATTTACAGGATTCGCAGGATAAACAGGATTTTTCAGACCGGTTCTTCCTGCCCATCAGGCAAGTCCTGTCGCAACAACCCTTTTCTCACTTGGATGCGGCAACCCTGGGCCTGGGCCACGCGCTTCCGCTTGACCGCCTAGACGCGTCGTGGTTCACCACGACCCCCTTCCCCTCATGCACTACTTCATCACCGGCACCGACACCGACGCGGGCAAGACCTACATCACCTGCCTGCTCATCGAGGCACTGCGCCGGGCCGGTCATGACGCCGTCGGCTACAAGCCCTTCGCCTGCGGTGATCGGCGCGATCCGCTCGCCCTCCAGCAGGCCAGCGGCGGCGTTCTCGCGGTCGAGGAGATCAACCCGGTGTTTCTGAAGGTGCCCGCCTCCCCCTATGCCGCCGCCTTGCTGGAAAACCGCAGCGTCGATGTCGAAGCGGGCCGCAACGGCTTCTACACCCTCGCCGCCAAGCATGCCCACGTCCTGGTTGAAGGCGCCGGTGGCTGGGAGGTGCCGCTCGCTGGCAAGGACACCCTGGCCGACTTCGCCGTCGCGCTCGGCCTACCCGTGATCGTCGTGGTCAACAACAAGCTCGGCTGCCTCAATCACACCCTGCTCACCGTCCGCAGCATCCAGCAGCGCGGCTTAAAATGCGCCGGCGTCATCCTCAACCACGCCCACGACGAACGCGACGCCGCCAGCATCTCCAACCGCCGCGTCCTGGAAAACTTCCTCGACGTGCCCGTCCTCGCCGACGTCATGCACGGCGAAACCGAAATCGACTGGCCCGAAGGTCTGGGGATCTGAGCGCGGGCGCAAGGATCAAGCGCACTTGGAAGGTGACCTGCCTCCCTGAAACTGGAACGGCTTGAATGAGAGAAAAGGGATGGGGTAGAACACCCTAGCCCCATGAAACGCAGTCGAATCAAAGAAGAACAGATCATCTCAATCTTGAAGGAGGCGGAGGCCGGCGTGAAGCTGCCCGAGATCGTGCGAAAGCACGGCATCTGCGAGCAGACCTTCTACCGATGGCGTTCGAAGTATGGAGGCATGGAAGTCTCAGAGGCGGCGCGCCTGCGCGAGCTGGAAGAGGAAAACCGCAAGCTCAAACGCCTGGTTGCCGATCAGGCGTTGGCCATCCTCATGCTCAAGGAGGTCAACGCAAAAAAGTGGTGAGCCCGGCAGCCAGGAGAGAAGCAGTCAGCCACCTGAGGCGGGAGCACGCGGTGGGGATCCGCCGCGCCTGCGGGCTGATGGGGCTGTCGGCAAGCAGCTACTGTTACCGACCTGCGCCAGGCCGGGAGGACGCTCCATTGCGTGAAGCACTGAGGCAGGCGGCCGCACGGAGACGGCGTTGGGGCTATCGGATGCTAACCCTGACGCTGCGCCGGGAAGGCTTCCGAGACAACACGAAGCGCATTTACCGCATCTACCGGGAGGAGAAGCTGCAAATGCAGGTGCGCAGGAAGCGCAAGAGGAGCCTTTGGCGAGGTGAGAAACCGGTGGCGCCGGAGGCGGCCAATTAGCGCTGGTCGATGGACTTCATGAGCGATCAGCTGGCCGACGGGCGCAAGTTTCGGACGCTCAATGTGGTGGATGACCACACAAGGGAGTGTCTTGCCATCGAAGTGGACAGCTCGATAAGCGGCCAGCGAGTCGCCCGGGTTCTGGATCGGCTGGTGGCCCAGCGCGGCCACCCAAGGCGGCTGCTGACCGACAACGGACCTGAGTTCGCAGGCAAGGCGCTGGCGCGCTGGGCCTACGCGCATTGTGTGGAGCACCTGTTCATCGAGCCAGGCAAGCCGGTGTAGAATGCCTTCATCGAGAGCTTCAACGGCACGATGCGCAACGAGTGCCTCAACGAGCATTGGTTCACGCGGATGGCCGAAGCGAGGCAGATCATTGAGACCTGGCGCGTTGACTACAACGAATGCCGGCCACACAGTTCGCTCGGAGGGAGGAGTCCCGCCGAGTTCGCCGCTCAAGCAGCGACTACGCTGCGGGCTACGCCCTGCGCTGCGTCGCAGCTTGAGCAACTCGACCCAAAAACAACACACCCCCAAACCAACACCTCAGTCCCGGCTCTCTCACAATAACCGTTCCAATCTCGGGGGGCAGGTCACTGATCGTGGACTCTGTGTGCAGGGCAGACCTGTCTTTCAGCGAATGAACAGAGGCCGACCTTATAAATTAATCTCTTGCACTTTTTTATGTAATTTGAGTATTAAGCACCACTTGTGAAAAAATTCACAAACTATGTTTGGATGAACGTTTGGTCTGTTCCATAGCTCAAACCGAAGCAGATTTTTCACCTTGATCGACCACTCTTTCCCCTTCTCCGAGCAGGTACCAATGCCTACTCACATCGATCCGTGCTCTATTGTAGACGCCGTCCTGGAGATTCAATTTGAAGGCGCACCTCAGTGGGCGCTTTTGCCTGGAATCGTCTATCCTAGCATCAAAGAGAGGTATCCACACGAGAGGATCCAGCCCCTCAATTATGCGCCTCCTACCTTGCGCAACGACCATCCTGAGTTGAATTTCCAAGCGCACATTCATTTTGAAAGCATCGATGGAAACTCTGTGCTGCTGCTGGGGCCGGGGATGGTTGGGCTAAGCTTTAACAAGCGCTATCCTGGGTGGACTCACGTTTTCAACGAATTCAAATGGCTCACAGAGGCATTGAAGCCCCTCCTTCCTGACATAGCCTTGAAAAGGCTAGGACTACGTATCATCGACTTTTTCCAGGGAAATATTTCCTCGTCCCTGAATATGGCTATTACAATGGAAGGGAAGCCAATTGAGTGTAAGGCAGGCATGACAATGACTGCGTTGTTTCTCAAAAACTCTTCGGAGATTCGTGTCAGGATTGGGACAGGTGCAGATCTTTCGACGCCAGCGGGAATTGTGGGTATCGCTGGTACGGCTGTTGATATTGATGTATGCACGACCCAGCCCTCTCTTGATCTAGTGTCTTGCCCTAAATGGTTTGCTGAGGCTCATGACCTAAATAAACAGATATTTTTTAACCTGCTTAAAAAAGAGTTTTTGGACACGCTGCAACCTACCTTTGATCATGCTTGAGATACTACCTTACAGTTTTTCGTTCGGAGACAACGGAACGGGTTCCCGCCCCCTGAGTCTGAGTATTCTCGTTGCCATGGCTGGGCTCGCATATACTGCGCCTGTTTATGCGGCTAATTGTCCATCAGCTTACAGCACTCCTGGGGGAGGCACCGCAGTTCAATCAATGGCGGGTGCCTTTCCCATGGCTGTCTATGCCTGGCGAGCATTGCGAAATAAGGTTTATGGATTTACACAACTGCCAACAGATTGGGATTCCTTTGGTTCGAATCCCATTTCTCAGTCCACCGTTGACGCGGTATGGAAAGTTGTTGACGCTTGTGAGGCCGCTGGCGGCAGTCCTCTCTGGGTCTTACCTACAACTGATGAAACCGTTCTTTTGATGGTGAGGTTTGCCGATGGCCATGAATTTAAGTTTGAAATCCAAGAAGATGATGCCATCGGCGTCGCCGTTTGGGATTCTGAGAAAGAAGTTAGTTTTCACGACGCCACTACGTCCTCAGTCGCTGACTTAATCGCGAAGTGATAAGCTATACGCCTTGCCATGTCAGATCAGGAGCCTGATGGTATTTCCCCACTTATTCCGCAGCATCTCTTGCAAAAAGGGAGAAATGTTCTCCCTAATTTTCACAAGAGCGAAATCTTTTATCGTCGATTTCCTTTTGCTCAAGCCGATGTGACTTGGGCTATTAGTTTTGATGACAACAAGAACTCAGTGAATTTGGCGCGACTTTGCAAAGGTCCGGAAGATGTCCTTGTGAAGAAAGATGGTTCTCGTTGTAGCAAGTCTGGCGTTCTTTCTATTCCGCTAAAGTGTTTGCACCAACATGTTTGGAGGTTTGATGCAAAATCCTGCAAGACCGCTTTCGAACATGCTCCGTTGCTCTGGAACTATCCCCACTCGAATATGGTGATGTTTGACGAGAATGGAAACCAGATAAGGAAACACAAAGCAGGGGCCCTTAAATCGCGGATCAGGGAAGCAATAAAAAAGGACCTAGAGTTGGTTTTGCCTTTATCTCATTTGGGACACACATTTGCTTACTCTCAGTTGAATCCATCCAAAAGCCTGTTCGAACCTGGAATGACACTCGCACCTTCTCATTTTCGAGTTTGGCTAAGAAGGTGGGGGCTTTTGGATGTATGGGATTCTTTCCTCAAAATGCTCGAATAGAGCGCACAGTTTGCGTTGCACCAGTGTCGGCCAGAAATAGTGCGTCCAACAGTCCACGCCTATTGTCGCGCTCAGATAACCGAAAAACTCAAAGAACAGCTGGTGCAGCTCCGCGCCGATGCGTCGTCTCTGGCCTGAGTTTCGGTAACGTCCGGAAAGTTGTGCACATTTGAGGGGCGTGATGCAAAGGGTGGGCAGAGCAAAAACGATGAACCCAA
>CAZXPU010000141.1:0-13004 GCA_964642905.1 uncultured Prosthecobacter sp. | reverse complement strand
AACCTTCACGTGGTTCGAGGCTGAGTGCCGCCGCGCCGCCGTCGCGGGCACGCTCTGGTTTGCTTACACGGACGAATGGCACCGGGGCGGAAGGGACGTGAGGGATTGGAGATTCGGCCTCGTGGACAGGGATCGCAGGCCCAGGATGTTGATTCCCTCCCGGGCTTTGGGGGGGAGAGCCGCACCGTCGGCATTCATCTCCGTGATTGTCTGCACTTACAATGGCTCGGCCACCCTGGCCGCCTGTCTGGAGTCCCTGCAAAAGCTGAATCATTCGGCCTACGAAGTGCTGCTGGTTGACGATGGCTCCACGGAGGACATCGGCCGGATCGCCCGTGCTTTTCCTGAGGTTCGTTTCCTGCGTCAGAATCACGCCGGGCTCAGCGCCGCACGCAACCGGGGCATGCAGGAGGCACGGGGCGAACTGCTGGCCTTCACCGATGACGACTGCATTGTCGAGGAGGACTGGCTGCATCATGTTGAAGCGGGTTTTGACAATCTGGCCTGGGTGGCCTGCGGCGGGCCTAACATTCCGCCCAGTCCGCGCAACGCGGTCGAAGCCGTGGTCGCCGCCGCCCCGGGTTCTCCAACCCATGTCATGTTGAACGATGTCGAAGCCGAGCACCTGCCCGGCTGCAACCTCATCATCCGCAAGGCCAGCCTGCAGGCCATCGGCGGCTTCCGTGCGCAGTATCACACGGCGGGTGATGACGTGGACGTCTGTTGGCGGCTGCGGGAGGCGGGCGGCAGGCTGCGCTTTCTGCCTGGCGCCATGGTCTGGCACCACCGGCGGCGCACCCTCCAAGCCTACCTCAGGCAACAGCGCGGCTACGGTCATGCCGAAGCCCTGCTGATGAAGGATCACCCCGGGCGTTTCACCTGCCGGGGAGGCGCCCGCTGGCAGGGGGCCATCTATGAGGATTCAGCCTCCTCCCTGCCGCTGGATGGCCGCATTTTCCATGGACCTCAGGGCACGGCGCTGTTTCAGGGCATTTACCAGCGCCACGGAGGGCATCTGCCATTCTGGGCCAACGGCCTGCCATGGGCCGTACTTTTTTTGCTGGCTCTTCCGGTGCTGGCATGGCCCGGCTGCCTCCCTTTCCTCACCTTGCTGCTGCTGGCGCTGGGCGTGTCATGGCGGCACCTGCCTGCCGCCCCGCACCCCTTGTCCTGGACAAGCCGGCTGCAACTCCTGCTGCTGACCTGGCTTCAGCCCCTGGTGCGAGGCTGGGCACGTTGGTCGGGGGTCTTCAGCCTCGGCCTGAGACCGGAATGGCAGCCGGGAGCGCCAGGATCCGTCGCAAAGGTTCACTCGCCGCGTTTTTGGACGCTCTGCCATTCAAGGCAGGTTTACTGGAACGAGAACAACCTCGGCCGAGAAATCCTGCTCGCTGAACTGAAAGACAGCCTGAGTCACGAGCCGGGGCTCACTTTATGGACCGACGACGGCTGGCAGCCTTTTGACCTGGCCTGGAGCCGCCTTCCGGCCCTTCGAAGCACCCTCCTGACCCTGACCGAACATCATGGTGACGGCAGATGCCTCACCCGGCTGAGACTGTCCCATCAATGCCGTCCCTGGGCGGCTGTGGGCACGGTTGTCCTGGCGGTGCTGTCCTGGTTTGTTTGGAAGCCCGGCATCTGCGCCATCGCCTTTTTTCTGCTGCTCGACAGGGCACGGCAAAACCAAAGGTGCAAACAGGCCGCCATCGCGTCCGGCCTGGCTTCTTGCCCTAATAGAGCTCCACGGGAGAACGCTTGCCGTCCTCGACACTGAGGATGCGGGCCCTCTCCTCGCCCAGGGTTGCCACACGCAGGTCCCAGATTTCACGATTGATGGCGGCGAACCGGTCCATGTCGAACTTGTCCGGCCTGACCAGACGCTTCTTGGTTTTCTCAATGCGCAGCAACGCGTCGTGCAGAACGGGGTGCTCGACACCTTCCAAATGCTGCCGGGCAAGCTCCACCATCTCCAGCCGGTGGCAGATCATCACCAGGTCGTTGCCAGCGCGCACGGCCTCCTGGATGGCCTGCTCAAAGGTCACTTCATTGAGGATCGCGCCCATGTCCAGGTCGTCCGTCATCGCCAGGCCTTCAAAGTCGAGCTGGTCACGCAGAAGCTTCGTGCAGATGTTGTGGCTGAGGCTCGCCGGCCAGCGGCCCCGGCCGGGGTCATAGGCCGTGTAGTTGCTGTGGCAGGTCATCACGCTGTCAAGCTCCGGCAGCAGGGCCGTGTAAGGCATCAGCTCGCTCATCTCCATGTCCTGGCGGCTCTTGGCAATGACCGGCAGGAACTCGTGCGGATCACACTCCGCCGGACCGTAGCCGGGGAAATGCTTGGCGCAGGAGAGCACGCCCTCCTTGCGCATCGCCCGGTTGAAGACGCCCGCATTGGTGATGACCTGCTGGGGATCCCTCCCCCAGCAGCGCCCCTTCAGGGAGTTGTCCGCCTGGTCATCGTAACTGATGTCCAGCACCGGACAGAGGTCGAGGTTGAAGCCGAACAGACGCAGGATCTGGCCGGTGAGCCTGCCATGTTTCTTGATCAACTCAGGATCTCCCTTGTCACGGAGCGCCTGGGCGTTTGGCGGTTCCTCGCCAATCAGGCGCAGCCTGGAAACGCGGCCTCCCTCCTGGTCGATGGTGATGAAGGGCTCGATGTCCGAGAGATCACGCAGGTCATCGATGAGCTTCCGGAGCTGCTCCGGGGACTGGATGTTGCGGCCGAACAAAATGAAGCCGCCGGGCTGGAGCTTCTTGAACCGTGCGGCGGTTTCAGAATCGAGTTCAGGACCGGGGACACCGGTGAGGAGCAGTTGGCCGAGGGACATGCGGAAAGAGAGGTGAACGCTGCCATTCTTTTCACGGTTCCCGGGAATCAGGCAACTGCTCTTTGCCACCATCGGGGGCCCATGCCAAAAATACCGGAAGCCGTCCGGGGCCGGGCTGGAAGGAAGCCACCGCCCGGCGTTGGTAGAAAACCGATCATGAAAGTGCTGATTCCCCTGCCCTTCGTCCTGTTGTTGATCCTGCCTGCCCCGATGTTCGGACAGGCCTCCAAGGATGGCATCCAGACCAAGACCACCTACGCCAAGGCCTATGGAGAAACCCAGAACGCCGTGAGCGTCGACCCGGCCAGGGACCTGCCTCGCTACCCGGCCGTGGAACCGAAGGACGCCCCGGCCACCTGGCAGGTCAAAAAGGGCTTCAAGCTGGAGACCGCCGCGCACGAACCCCAGGTGCGTGATCCCATCGCCGTCTGCTTCGATGAACGCGGCCGCATGTTTGCCTGCGAAATGATCGACTACTCGGAAATGCGTGACGTTACGCCCCATCTTGGCCGCATCTCCGTGCTCGAGGACCAGGACGGCGACGGCTTCTACGAAACCTCTCGCGTCTTCGCGGACGACCTGCCCTGGCCCACCGGGCTCATCTGGGCGAACGGCGGGCTCTACGTCGGCGCCACGCCCGACATCTGGCGCTTTGAAGACCGGGATGGCGACGGCAGGGCGGAGGTGCGTGAAAAAATCTACACCGGCTTTGGCACCGGCCTGAAAATCCTCAACGTCCAGGGCCTCATGAACAGCTTCCAATGGGGGCAGGACAACCGCGTGCACGTCCTCGCCGGAGGCGGCAACCGCGGCGTCATCAAGTGCCTGAAACGTCCCGAGCTTCCGGCGCAGGAACTGGGCGGACGTGACTTCTGGTTTGATCCGCTCACCCACGAGTTCGGCCTCGAGGCCGGCGGTGCGCAGTATGGCATGAGCTTTGACAACTACGGCCGCAAGTTCGGCTGCTCGAACTCCGACCACCTGCAATACTGGCTCTACGACGACCGCCTGGCCCCCCGCAGCCCCCACTTTGACATGCCGCCAAGCAGGCGCAGCATCGCCGTGGACGGGGGGGCCGCCGAGGTCTTCCGCATCAGCCCCGATGAACCCTGGCGCATCATCCGAACCCGCTGGCGCATCGCCGGGGTCGTCAAGGGCGCCGTCGAAGGAGGCGGCCGTGTCAGCGGCTACTTCACCGGCGCCACGGGCACCACGATCTACCGGGGCGACGCCTACGGGCCGGATTTCGTGAACAACAGCTTCAGCGGCGACGCAGGAGGCCAGCTCATCCATCGAAAAATCATTCGTTATGCCGGGGACGGCATCAATCTGGAGGGCGAGCGCCCGGCCGACGAACGCGGCTTCGAGTTCGCCGCCAGCAAGGACACCTGGGTGCGAGTCGTCAACTTTGCCAACGCCCCCGACGGCTGCCTTTACGTCTGCGACATGTATCGCGAGGTCATCGAGCATCCCTGGAGCATCCCAGACGAGATCAAAAAGCACATTGACCTCAACAGCGGCAACGACCGGGGTCGCATCTGGCGCATCCTGCCTGAGGGCGGAGCCCCGCGCAAAGGGCGGAAGGTCACGCTAGCCTCCGCAGGCATCGAGGAACTCGTCAAGGCCCTCGGTCATCCCAACGGCTGGCACCGTGACACCGCCCAGCGCCTGCTTTACGAGAAGCAGGACAAGGCGGCCGTCCCCCTTCTGAAAGAGCGCCTGTCCAGCCCTGCCTCCAGCCTGGAGACCCTTCACGTCCTCAACACTCTCGCCTCCCTCAAGGGCCTGGATGTCGGCGATGTGGAAGTGGCGCTGAAAAATCCAGACCCGCAGGTCAGAGAAAAGACCGCCCAGCTCGGCCTGCTGCTGCCCCGGGAACCCCGGATCGCCGCCTCCGTGCAATCCCTCGGCTCTGATGCCTCCCCACGTGTCCGCTTCACCTATGCCATGCTTCTCCGCAGATACTTTGACGGGCTTGCAGGCAGCGTCGGCAGCACGCCCGAGTCACGTCAGGCCAGCCTCCTGGCAGCCTCGGCGGAAAGCCCGCTCATCGTGGCGGCCCTGCTCAACAGCGAAGGCACCGATCCCCTCCAGCTCCTGCAGTCGCTTGATCCCCAGAGTTCCAAGGCCCTGACACCCGCGCTCGTCGAGTCTCTGCTGACCATGATCGGCCGCCAGAAAAAGCCAGCCGCCGTGGACAGCGCCATCCAATGGCTTGCCGCTCCGGACACCCACGCATCCATGCGTCAGGGCGGGCTCAAGGCCCTCGCGGACGGTCTTCGCCAAAGCGGCAGCTCGATTGCCCAAATGGACAAGGCTGGCCGGCTGGCCGCCGTTTTCATCCAGGCCGCCGCCACGGCCCGCGACCCTGCGGCGTCCGAAGTTGAACGGCTGCAGGCCATCGGGCTGCTGGCACTCGCAGACAAAGCTCAGGCCGAGACAGCCCTTGTGGACGGATTGAAAAAAGACCAGGCTGAGACGCTCCAGGCCGCTTCCGTCAAGGCTCTGAACCAGCTGCTCGGCAAGGCCGCCGCCAGGCCGGTGCTTGCTTCCTGGGCGGCACTGAAGCCCAAGGCCCGTGAGTCGGCACTGACGACACTGCTTTCCCGCGATGACGGCGCGATTGCCTTGCTGGAGGCCATGAGCGCCGGGGCGGGCCCCGAAGCCAAGGAGCTGAGCGCCTCCCAGGTCCAAGCCCTGGCTCACCATAAGAACACCAGCATCGCCAAACAAGCCGCCATCGTCCTGAAGTCCGTCATTCCCCCGTCCCGTGAAGAGGTGATGAAAACCTTTGCGCCGGCCGTCGGCATGAAGGGCGACGCCAAGGCCGGCCAGAACCACTACATCTCGCGCTGCATGGCCTGCCATCAGGCGAATGGCCTGGGCATTGAAGTCGGCCCCAACCTGACCACCGTCAAAACCAAGGGCCGTGAGGCTCTTCTCACGGCCATCCTGCAGCCGCACAAGGAGGTCGCATCCCAATACATCGCCTACCAGGTGAACACCCGGGACGGCCAGGTCATCCTGGGCGTCATCACGGCGGATGACGCCAGCAGCATGAGCTTGAAGATGATGGGCGGCGCACAAGTCACGCTGCAGCGTGCCCAGATCCTGGGCAGCAGCTCCAGCGGACAGAGCCTGATGCCCGAGGGCCTGGAGGGCGGTCTCAGCGTGCAGGACATGGCGGACCTGCTCAGCTTCATCGAAGCCTCGAACTGACAAGGAACCCTCGACCGCAGCTTGACGCAGCCCCGCCCCCGGCGCAAAACCCGGGGCACCATGGAACTCGTCAACAACACCCCCAATGTCCCGGCTGCGGTCGGTCCTTACTCCCAGGCGGTTCGCTGCGGCGGCCTTCTCTTCTGCTCAGGCCAGATCCCCATCCAGCCCGCCAGCGGCAAAATCGAGGCGGCAGATGTCGAAGGACAGGCCAGGCAGGTGCTTGCCAACATCAAGGCTCTCCTCAAGGCTCAAAACCTCGACATGAACCATGTCGTCAAAGCCACCGTGTTTCTCACCAGCATGGCGGACTTCCCCAAGGTGAACCCGATCTATGATGAGGCTTTTCAGGGCCACAAGCCGTCCCGCTCCACCGTCGCCGTGGCAGGACTGCCCCTGGGGGCCCTGATCGAGATTGAAGTGATTGCCGAACTTCAGGCTTAAGACCCCGTCGGCTTCAGTCGGAAGGCCTGCACGCGACCGTCGCCACGATACAAATAGATCTTCTCGACATCCTCCTGCTTCATGATGAGCCAGGGGGAGAGAAGGTTTCTTCCATTCTTGGTGAAGACAAGGCCATCGGCCAGGAACACACAGGAATGATAGGCGTCACCGGTTTCCTTGCTCAGGAAAAACAAAACGTCCCCATACTTGTAAGGCGGGCTCACCGGCTCAAAGCGCTCCAACACAGCGCTCGTCGCCAGCCGTGAGTCGAGCAGATACTCATGGGGGTCGTAATTGAAAAAGTTCAGGCTCGTCCAATGGCAGTCGGGCAAGAGTCCGTTTTTGGCCAGGTCGATGCCTGGATAGGTGTAGACAAGCTTGCGCGCCAGCGCTGGCAGCATGTGAGAGAGCGGCAGGGCCTCAATGCCATCCGTGTCAATGATGGACTGCAGAAGCGGCTCGACATCCTTGCGACGCAGGCCCAGCCCCAGGGTCCAGTAGTTCACCACCTCTTCCACGTTGGTGTTATGGTCAGCCTCGATCTTGACCATGATGCCCCGGGTTCGCGTCATCGCCTTGAAGATCGATCTTGCCTCGGCCTCCCCCTGTGCGTAGCCCAGGAGCACGGGAATGTCGCTGAACGCGATGGTCTCACCCCGCTTGTAGGTCATCTTCTGAATCAGCGCCACGATGTCGGGCCGAAGTTTGCTGGTACGGTACCATTCCTTCACATCCTTGCCGATGATCAGCACGGGATCCATGTGAAACTCGTTGGTGGGATATTTGGCAAGCTCCGTGTAGATGGCGGACCGGGTCTGCTGGGTGATGGCCTCGAGGTCAGGCGGCCGCGGGAAAAGGTAGACCATGCCATCCGTTTTCACGAGGGTTTTTGGATCCAGCAGCGCATCCACCATGGCCTGCGAGAGCCCGGAGTCCTTCAGAAATTCCCCAAGCTGTGGCAGCGAAGACTCCGGGAACCCCCATCGAGGCTGGGTGTTGGGCAGGGGAAAACTGTCAACCAGTGACTTGGGGGCCTCCAGGTAGATGTAAGCGCAGCGAAGCTTGCCCCAGGGCCCGGGCGCGGCATAGAAAACATTGGGGTTGGCGTTCACCCTGGCCTCTCGGACCTGTGGATCGACGGCTACAGGGGTGGAACCCTGAGTCAGCAGCAGCTGAAGGTTCTCCACGCTCGAAATCTGGGCATTCAGACACCCCGCACCGACAAACCAAAACAGGTGGATGACGCGCAGGCGGCAGCCACCAAAAAAAGCGGTCAACACCGCAAAAAACAGGTTGGGTAACATGGGTTGGGGGAAGCCCCAAGAAAGCTCTTTTGTTGGAAACTGCATTAAATATTTTCTCCTTGATGAAGCATGAATCCAAGTCGTTCAAAATGATGGAAAAATGAATGCCCTTGATGGCGTTCCATGCGCACCATGAACCCTGCCAAATATTTCATCACCGCCTGCCTCTCGGCCTCTTTTTGCCTGTGTCAGGCCGCCAATTCTGAGGAATCAGGCTTCACCCTCCTCTTCGACGGAACCAGCCTGAAGGGCTGGGAGCAGCACAGCGGGACCGCTGAATACAGGGTCGAAAATGGAGTGATCATCGGCAAAACGGTGCCTGGCACCGGCAACTCCTTCCTTTGCACCTCCCGAAAATATCGGAATTTCATCGTGGAGGTGGAGTTCAAGGTCGACCCGTCCATGAATTCCGGGATCCAGTTTCGCAGCAACTACTACACCCAGGAGACCGAGGTGGAGATCCAAGGCAAAAAGAAAAAGTTTCCGGCTGACCGCGTGCATGGCTATCAATATGAGATTGAT
This sequence comes from uncultured Prosthecobacter sp., assembly GCA_964642905.1. Lineage (GTDB taxonomy): Bacteria > Verrucomicrobiota > Verrucomicrobiia > Verrucomicrobiales > Verrucomicrobiaceae > Prosthecobacter. The sequence continues at coordinate 4,687 of CAZXPU010000141.1, read as the reverse complement.
CCCAGCCCCCGTGCCTACACCGGCGGAGTCTATGATGAAGGCAGACGCGGCTGGCTGTTTGACCTGAAAAAAAACGAGGCCGCACGCAAGGCTTTCAAACCAGGAGACTGGAACAAGGCGCGCATTGAATGTGTCGGCGGCAGCCTCAAAACCTTCATCAATGGAGTGCCCGCCGCCGACTTCAGCGACGACCTGACCCAGGAGGGCGTGATCGCCCTGCAGGTCCATGGGATAGGCAAGAAAAAGGATGCTGTCGGCAAGGAAGTGATGTGGCGGAACATCCGCATCAAGGAACTGCCTTGAAGCCCCCTTGGGACGCGTCACGCCGCCGACTTCTTGCCACCAGGCTTTTTTGTGGAGGCGGAGGTCGCCTGCGGGGCATGCTGATCGGCACGGGAGCGAACCTGCTCGCTGCTGACACCAAGGAATTTGGCCGTCTTGTCCGCATCATCCTCAAAGTGACGCAGGGCAAGCCGGCAGAGCTCCTTCTCCACCCATGGAAGCAGGTCGATGTCCGGCTGGGTCTGGGCGACGCTGATGAGGCTGCTGAGGGCGTCCCGCATCCGGGTCACCGTGTTGGTGGGATGAGTGAAGCGGCTGTTGGCAATGCTGCCGAGCGGGATGTCCGAGGGCAGCAGAACGTCGGAGTTGGCGAGGGCGCAGGCGCGCTGGATGGTGTTTTCCAGCTCCCGGACGTTGCCTGGCCAGTCGTAGGCCTCAAGCAGGGCGAGTGCATCCTCGGTAAACCTCATGACCGGCCCCCGGCGACGGGCGGACTGGCGCTGAAGGAAGAACTCGGCAAGCAGACGGACATCCTCCCTGCGCTCACGAAGGGGGGGAATGTGAATCCGCACCACGTTGAGCCGGTAAAAAAGGTCCTCGCGGAAGGTGCCCTTGGCCACTTCGGCCTCAAGATCCTTGTTGGTGGCGGCCAGAATCCGAACGTCGCACTTCAAGGTTTGATTGCTGCCCACCCGGCAAAACTCACCTTCCTGGAGCACTCGCAGAAGCTTGCTTTGCACAGCAAGAGGCATGTCTCCGATCTCGTCCAGAAACAACGTGCCGCCATCACACTGCTCAAACCGTCCGACCCTCTGGTTGACAGCCCCTGTGAAACTGCCCTTTTCATGCCCGAACAGCTCGCTCTCCATCAGGTTGTCGGGAATGGAGGTGATGTTGATGCCGACAAACTCCTTCTGTGTCCTGGGGCTGAACTTGTGCACCGCACGGGCGACCAGTTCCTTGCCGCAGCCGCTTTCCCCGGTGATCATCACCGGCGCATCGCTGCGAGACACCCTGCCGATCATCTTGAACACTTCCTGCATCGGAGCCGACCGACCGATGATGGTCTCCTGAATGGTCTCCGTGGGCACCTCGGCGGCCTGGGCGCGGGTGACTCGGCGGGATTCATTCGCACGTAGAGCGCTCTCGACCACCGTCCTCAGCTCATAGGGCAGCTTTTCCTTGCCCAAAACGTCATAGGCGCCGAGACGCATTGCCTCGATGACATTGCTGTTGCTGGCCAAGCCGCTGAACAGGATGACCATCGCATTCGGGTCGCTCATCCTCAACCGCTTGAGCAGTTCAATGCCATTGGTGCCGGGAAGCCTGACTTCGGCAAGCACCAGGTCAGCCCGGTTTTTCACATAGGATGCCAGGGCCTCCTCCGCCCGTTCAGCCGTGCCCAGCGTCACTCCAGGAGCCTTCAAATGGTTGCAGGCCCAGCTCAGAAAGTCTGAATCTGAGTCCACAATGAGGATACGGGAGTCCTGAGGAGATGACATTTGGCGAAGAAGAGGTCTTTTTCGTAGCTGGTGCCTCCTCCGGCGTCAACACCCGTTCTTGCCTCCCGCCCTGGCCTCGGCCAGCCCACGAGCCAGGATGACATCGGCCTCGATTTGTTTTTTCAGAGCCTCAATGCCTGAAAATTTTTGCTCCGGCCGGATGAAATCCCCAAGCTTCACCTCAAGGCTTCGCCCATAAAGATCGCCAGTCCAGTCAAAGAGATGAACCTCCAGGGAAGGGCTGGCTTCGCCGGTTTCGACCGTGGGCCGCCCCCCCAGGTTTGCGACCCCAGCACAAGTCTGTCCGTCCACCTCCACCTGCACGCCATAAACTCCATAAGGCGGCAGCAACTCCGCCTCCGGACACACGTTTGCAGTCGGAAACCCGAGCTGACGGGCCAGACGGCGGCCCTGCATCACCTCGCCATAAAGCGCGTATTCCCTTCCGAGCAGGCTGGCGGCCCGCCCCAGTTCACCCGCGGCCACAGCATCACGGATCAAGGTGCTGCTGACGACCTGTCCATCCACCCGCACCGGAGGCACCCCATAAACGGCGAACCCTTCTCGTTCACCATGGGCCATGAGCATGTGAATGTTGCCGCCACGGTTCCTGCCGAAAGTCCATCCATACCCCACCGAAATGCAGCCCAGCGGCCGGCAGTCACGGGTCAAGGTGTCGAGAAACATCTCCGCCGGAGTGGAGGCGGTGTTTTCATCAAAGGGGCAAAGCAGCATGCTGCCGACCCCAAGGCGTTCCAGCAACAGCCGACGGTAGGCAGGACCGCAAAGCCTGGGCGGCACCGCCTCCGGCCTGAGGATGGCCAGCGGATGCGGCTCAAAGCTCATGACCACCGCCGTCCCCTGGTGCTGATGCGCATGCTCCAAGGCGGCTTGAATCACCTCCTGATGACCCAGGTGCAGCCCGTCAAACACCCCGATGGCCAGCGCCACCGGTCCAGGCAGCAGGGAGAGTTCCTCCAGAGAATGCAGAACGGTCATCTCCTCTGATTTACCGTAGCGATGAATCCGCGCAACCCGTCCTTGTCATCTGCGGCAAGCCCGACGGTCCGCCACCCGTATTCACGAAATGCTCCGCGCCCTGCTCCTCCTCACCGGACTGCCACTTCTTGTCACCGCCCAGCCGGCACCACCGCCAGCCTCCGCCATCCAGGCAGGGTTCGCAGAACGTGACATCACTCCGGACATCGGCATGGAGCAGCCGGGAGGCTACGGCAAAAGCTATCACCTGCGCTTTCACGACGCCTGCAAGGTCCGCGTGGCGCTCTTCGATGACGGTAGGCGCAGCGTCGCCCTGGTCGGACTGGACACGCTGGTGGTGCCGCGAAAAATCGTCACGGAAGCCCGGGCTGCCCTTGAAAAGGAACTCCACATCCCGGGTGATGCCGTGATGATCGGCGCCTCCCATTCGCATTCCTCCGGTCCCGTGGGCATGGTCATGCCCGGTGAATTCGACAGCGCCTCCGACTTGGTGAAAAAGCTGGCCTACGAGGAAAGTTCCTGCGCCGACCCTGGCTACCTGACACGTGTCACCCAGGAGATTGTCGCAGGCGTGCGCGCCGCCCGAATGGCCCAAAAGCCTGCCCTCCTGAGTTACGGGTTCGGCCACGAGGACAAGGTGGCATTCAATCGCCGGCTGCGCATGAAAAACGGCCAGAGCTGGAGCCACCCACGCCCGGGCAACCCGGACATCCTGGAATACGCCGGCCCCATCGACCCGCAGGTGGGTGTCATCGGCGCCTGGGATCTGGAAGGCAGGCTTTTGGGCGCCATTGTCAACTACGCCTGCCACGCCACCACCAACCCCGGCGGCATCTCCGCAAACTGGATTCATTACCTGGAAAAAACCATCCATGGTGCGCTCGACACCCGTGCGCCGGTGGTCTTCATGCAGGGCGCCTGCGGCGACGTCACCCAGGTGGACAACCTCAGCCCCTGGCGCAGTCCGGCCCCGGAGGACTGGGCCAGGCTGGTCGGGGGCCGAGTCGGAGCCGAAGCCGTGCGCGTCCTGCTGTCCATGCCTCGAACTCCCGAGGCCGTTCTGGACACACGTCAAAAAAACCTCTCCATCCCCCGCAGGAAACCCTCCGCAGCCCGGCTTCAGCGCAGCCTGGAGCTGGTGCAAAAGGGAAAGCCCAAGGGCGACACCACGGACTATTTGTTCGCCAAGGAAATCCTCATGCTCGACCATCTCTGCAGGATCTCTCCGGAAGTGGAGGCCGAAATCCAGGTCATCCAGGTAGGTCCCGCAGCCTTCGTCAGCAACCCGGCGGAGTATTTCTGCCAGTTCGGCCTCGACATCAAGAAAGGCAGCCCGTTTCCCTTCACCTTTCCCGTTGAACTCGCTAACGGCATCGTGGGTTATGTCCCCACGGAGGAGGCTTTCGGACCTGGTGGAGGCGGGTACGAGACACGCCTGACCGCCTATTCCAACCTGGTCATCACGGCAGGACGCACCTTCGCCGACACCGGCGTCAGCCTGACGCGTGAACTCAAACCCGGCCCTGTTCCCCAGCCTCTTCGCGCACCGCCGTTTAGCGCCCCCTGGACCTACGGCAGCGTGCCGCCGGAGCTCGAATAAAACACATCCCGCAGCAGGCTCCGGTTCAACGACGCCACTGATACATCCAGCGCTCGGAAAAAGCCTTGTCGCCATCCTTCAGATCGCAGGTCATTTCAATCAGGCTCGTCTTCTCAGGCACGTCCAGCTTGAAAAAGGCACGCCATCCGCCGGTCTCGCCGTTCCTCATGACCCGCTTGTCGAGCACCTTCGCATCCCCGCTGCTGATCGTGACATCGATGTCCGGCACCCAACCTTCCTTCCTGCCCGACGGAATCACGCCCTGGCTGAAGTCGATGACATAAAGATGGTCGTCACTGTCCAT
>CAZXPU010000140.1:0-13052 GCA_964642905.1 uncultured Prosthecobacter sp. | reverse complement strand
CCTTCGCCAGCTCTGTGCGCAATCGTCGCGGCCCAATCGTGCCCTTCTCGCGCCACCTCCAGGGCGCCCCCCTGGGTCTGAGGTGTTTCATCTCGTCGATCCGGTGGTTCTCGCTCGCCAAGCCTCGCTTCACCACCGGCTTATTTCTGGCATGCCTCCGGCATGCGTTCACGGGCGACCTAACCATCGGTGCCTTCAATTCAACAAAGACGAGCCCAGCGTGAAATTGAACCTTCGCGCATGGGGCCACTCCTGGGTCATTGACCCTCGGGCATCGGTCGTTTCTGCTTTCGCTCCACAGGCAAACCTTCGCACATCGGTGTTCGCGCTTCCCGCTCGTCAAGACGACGGCAGGCTGAAGCCCCTCACAACTTGAAGAGCAGAGGTTGCGCAATGCAACTGCCAGCACCCATGACGGATCACGCTGTTCAGGATAACCCCGCAGCAAGCTTCCTGAGTGGCAGCAGACTCAGCATCCTTGCCCATCCCTTTTCTCTGATGCAGGCCGTTCCGGATCAGGGAGGCAGGTCACATCACTTGGCGCCAATCAGAGTCAGAAGTCTCTGGTCGTAATCTGCTCGGCTAAGTCCTTTCGTGAGTTGGCATGAATCGAGGTCGAGAATAAAAAAGCCTATATCGTCCTTTGTGGTGGTGAGGTCAGGACTGGAGTGGTTGTGCTGAGTGACCTCGCCGACGACGAAGTGCCCACGTTGCTCCCAGTGGGAAATGGTCGGGCCCAGCAAAATGGAGCCGCCTGACTCATCGCCTCGCACGAGAAAGGAGCAGCCCGGCGTGGATGTCGTGATAACGAAATCGTTTTTTAGCTTGGAGTTCGCCGAGCGATGGTCGTGACACCCGGCGATGAGCAGGGAAAGCGCAATAATACAGGCGACTTGGAAGGCTCTCGTTCTCACAGGTGACGCAGAAATGCCTAACGTCGAGGTGTATTGCCGGCGAGCGGGAGGCACTGATGACACGACAGATGCCATTCGAGCCGTTTCCGGCACCCTTTCATGTCAGCCGTTGCAGCCATTAGTGAAAGCGGTTGTAGATGCGGGTCCAGAAGGGCGCAAAGCTCGCGAGCAGCTTATCGTATGCAGCTCGTTCCGCCTTCTTGCGGGCGGCGTCGATCGCGTTGCTGCTGCCCCAAGCGATCGTCAGACCTGAGCGGGAGTCGCCCTCTTCAAGTGCGCCGTAGATATAACCGGTCTTGGTGTCCATCAGGATGGCCGAGGCGGTGGAGTTGATCTTGTATCGCGTGTTGGGGGCTAGGCCGAGCGTAAGCGTGGTCAATGGCGCAATGAGGTCGTTGTCGCTAAACTCGGTCGCGAGCGTGTAAATGAGAATGGCGTCGGCCTGCAATTTGGCGGCTGACTCGCGAAGGTCGAGGTCGGAGGAAAGGGACTTCGGCAGCAGAAGACGGTTGAGTGTGACTATGCCAGCGACGCCCTGGAGCTTGGAAAGCGTGTCGATGTCTTGTTCCGTCTCGATGTCTCGTGTCGTGACGACGCTATAGGCACCGGAGCCAACGCCCTGTGCTGACTCTGAACGGTATCCGCTCTCCTGAATCCGCACGACGGCGACATTGGCCGGGAACTTGATTGCCGGGCGTGCCACGAAAGCTTTCTTGACTCGCGGATCGGTGAAAGTGCTCAGGTCGGCTTGACGACCGGGAGTGACATAGCTAGCGCATGAGCAAAGGAACGATGCAGCGAATACCGAAAGGATCAGGTTTAGTGGCTTCATAGAATGGAAGAGGAGCGAGCAACGGCTAACGCCGCCAAGCTCAGCGGCTGGGAGGGGCGAAGTAAAGCTTGGAAAGCAGGAAAACGCCCCCTCCCCGTCCGCTTCAGCGCGTTTTGAGGTGACAGTTGCGAGTGCAATTCTAGAAGGCTTTGTGGACGTGCATTTGGAAGTTTGCATACGGCGTGCTGGAAAGAAAAAGACGGACAAGTTCGGGGTCGGTGCCGCTAACGTGGATGTCGGCTTCGTGACAGAACTTGACGCTGAGGCGGTCGTCCGGTGCCGCGATGGTCATATCGCTGTCACCTGGAATGAAAATGAACTGCCCGATGGACTCAGTGATGAATCGATCGAGCCAGCCGACGCCAACTCGCATCGGCTGGCAGCAAAGGCCATCATGAAGCCGACAGCCCCAGCCATAGGTGGCGATGAGGATAGAGTCGGGAACAAACTGGCAAAGCAATGCGGGAAGTGCATCGAGTGCCGACTGAATCTCCTGCTCCGACAAGTAACGCGAGCAGAACTCGGGGGACGTGAAATGCGCTGCACTCATGGGTTCCTTTCACAGCAAGCGTGTAGCGACACCTAACGAAAAAATATCAGCAATCCAGCGCTCCCATCTGTTCGGAGCAGCGTTTTTTCGCCTTGGTTGGGTTCATCTGGGTTCGTCTCCCTCCACGATGGGGCCCTTGGGAATCAGAGCCATTGCCTGGAGGAAACTCTTCCGCGATCCGCCCTTGGCTCGCTCGGCGATGATGTCATAAGTCTGCAAAGACGACAGCTTCTCAGCCACGGCCAAACTGATGAACTGGTTGATGGAGATGCCATCCACATCCGCAGCACGCTTGAGCTGGCGGTGAAGGGAATCAGGCAATCTGAGGCTAAGGCTGCTCATGGTAGTAGTCGGATGAAGTCTGCGGGAGTTAAAACGGTGATCCCGAACTGAGAGGCTAATCGAAGGTCTTTTCGGTTGAAGGTGACAATGTGAGTGGCCCCCGCAGCAACGGCCACTTCCAAAACCATGTCATCCTTCGGGTCTGGAAGAATGGGCCGCCAGAGAAAGTAAATCTCCTGCTTGTGGGCCACTTGGGCGATGCGCCGGATGATGGCATCCACAGCGGAAACCGGAATGGTGATCCCCATGTCCGGCCTCGAAGAAACATCGTCATACTCCGCGAGCAAAGGGACAGACAGTGCCATCTGAAAATCGCCCCGGTCAGCCGCCATGAGGATCTGGTAGCTGGCTCCCGATGACGAACGAAGGGCGGCAATGAGGACATTGGTATCGATCACAGCAATGATCACATGGTTTCATATTCGATACCACCTGTGATGTCAAGAAGTGCCTCTGAAAGTGGCAAGCCCTTGCTTCGCCCTTGGTCCAGGCTGTGGCGATCCTTCGAAGTCTGAGGTGCGCGAAGCGCATCATCAGACACCCTGAAACGCAAGAAACCCACCGATGAAGAGCTCTTCAAGAAGCACCGAGTGGCCGCCAGGCTAATCGCGGAAGGAGTCACCCGAAGCCCTTCAAGGCCTCAAGCGCGAACGTTGCATCAGGCCGCCGGTCTCGGTCCACGGATAACAAACTCCTCAACCAGGTCTTCCAGGCATCGGGAAGCTCCGCAAAAACCGTCTGCTTCTCCCAGTCCGGCGGGTGCAGGTGGCTGGTGATCACCTGCGGCACGGTTTCCCCTTCGTGAACAAACCGGCCCGCCAGGGCAAAGGCCAGCGTGCAGCCCAGGCTGTAAACATCCGTCCGCCCATCCAGTTCCGGACGGCCAAACCGCTCGGGCGCCATGCAATGGATCGATCCCGTCAGCGCGCGTTCCGGGGCCTGCGCCAGCGGCCCGCATTCGCCAAAATCAATCAGCTTCCAGCCCCCGCAGCCGCCCGCCACCTTCATGAAGTTCGCCGGCTTCACATCCAGGTGCAGCAGCCCGGCCTGATGCACGGCCTGCAAGGCCTCCAGCGCATCGACGGCGAGCCGCTGCCATTCCTGCAGGGAAAGCGGCGCCGCCTGCTCCAGCGTGCCTCCGTCCAGCCACTCCAGGGCCAGCCATGAGCCGTGCCCGGTCTCGCCATGCTCCAGCAGGCGCACGATCCTGGGATGCCGCAGCCGGGTGAGCGACTCAATCTCACGCGCCGCCACCTGGGGATCCGCCACCCATTTCAGCGCCACCTCACCCCCATCAACGGCATTGCGTGCATGATCCACCCTGCCCCGTGGGCTTTCGGCGATCTTCTCCACAACTTCGTAGTCGCTCAGCACGTGCGGATGCTGCCCCTGGCGCAAGCTGCCTGCAAGTCCGCCTGAGCTGCGCGCGTTACCCGGCACCCGCCATGCGACCGCTCCTCCTGCTCTGCCTTCTCCTGCCCGTCCTCTCCGCCCTCGGCGCGGCCAGGCCTAACATTCTATTCTGCTTCGCCGATGACATGGGCCGCTATGCCAGCATCTACCGGCAGCTCGAGGGCATGGGCACGCTCAACGACATCATCGAGACGCCCAACATCGACCGCATCGCCCGGGAGGGCGTGCTTTTCAAGAACGCCCACGTCACCGCGCCCTCCTGCACGCCCTGCCGCAGCTCCCTGCTCTCCGGCCAGTACTTCTGGCGCACCGGCCGCGCCGCGATCCTCCAGGGCGCCAAATGGGACATGAACATCCCCTCCTACCCGCTGCTGCTCAAGGACGCCGGCTATCACATCGGCAAGATGTACAAGGTCTGGTCACCCGGCAGCCCCGGCGACGCCCCTTATGGCCAGCAGCAGCACGCCTATGAAAAGGCCGGCCGCCGCGTGAACGACTTCTCCGAGCACGTCACCCGGATGGTCGCCGAAGGCACGGAGATCGAGGCCGCCAAAAAGGTGCTCTACGACGAGGTCGCCGCCAACTTCGACGCCTTCCTGGCCGACCGTCAGAAGGACCAGCCCTTCTGCTTCTGGTACGGCCCTACCAACGTGCATCGCAAGTGGGTGAAGGGCAGCGGCGCCGCCCTGTGGAAGCTCGACCCGGAAAAGCTCAAGGGCAGGCTGCCGGCCTTCCTTCCCGATGTGCCCGAGGTGCGCGAGGACCTGGCCAGCTACTTCGGTGAAATCATGGCCTTCGACGCCTGCGTCGGCGTGCTTTTGAAAAAGCTCGAGGCCCTCGGTGAGCTCGACAACACCCTCGTCGTCGTCAGCGGCGACCACGGCGCGCCGGGCTTCCCGCACGGCAAGTGCAACCTCTACGACTTCGGCACGCATGTGACCCTCGCCGTGCGCGGCGCCGGCACCCGCGGAGGCCGTGTGGTGGACGATTTCGTCAACCTGATGGACCTGGCCCCGACCTTCCTCGAAGCCGGCGGCGTCAAACCTCCGGAAGTCATGACCGGCCGCAGCATCCTTCCGGTCCTGCGCAGCGACAAGAGCGGCCAGGTCGATCCCGAGCGCACCTGGGTCATCACCGGCCGTGAACGCCACGTCGAGTCCGCCCGTGAAGGCTTCCTTCCCTACCCTCAGCGCGCCCTGCGCACGCCCGACTACCTTTTCATTCTCAACTTCAAGCCCGACCGCACCCCCATGGGCGACCCCGGCCAGCTGGATGCCGATGCCACCACCCTGACCGAAAACACGCACACCAGCTTTGCCGACATGGACAGCAGCCCGACCAAGGCCTGGCTGATCGGAGAGCACAACAATCCCCAGTGGAAGCAGCACTTCGACTGGGCCTTTGGCAAGCGCCCGCGCGAGGAGCTGTATGTCATCAGCAAGGATCCGCACGAGGTGAAGAATGTCGCCGACGAGCCCGACTACGCCACCATCCGCGACCAGATGCGCGAGCGCCTCATGGCCGAGCTCGCACGCACCCAGGACCCGCGCTTGGAGAAGGACGGCGCCTTCTTTGAAACCGCCCCGATGGCCGGACCGCTGCCTGACGATGTCGCCAAGCCGAACCGCCCCAAAAAAGCGGGCGGCAAAAAGAAGCAATAGCCTCCTGAATCAGACGGAGGCCTTGCATTCCTCGGCCGGCACCGCCGCCTGGCTCGGGGCATAGCGGGGGCGGCTCTTTTCCTTCTTCAGGCCGCCGACCAGCACCACGCGCACCGTGTCCAGCAGGATCAGCAGGTCGAAGATGATGCCTGCGTGCTTGAGGTAATAAAGGTCGTATTCCAGCTTGCAGCGGGCGTCGTCCGTCGAGGCCCCGTAGGGATAGCAGACCTGCGCCCAGCCGGTGAGGCCGGGATGAATCATGTGACGCTCCTCATAAAAGGGCAGCGCCTCCGCCAATGCATCGACAAACGACGGCTGCTCAGGCCGAGGACCCACGAAGGACATCTCACCGCGCAGGATGTTGATGAGCTGCGGGATTTCGTCGATGCGATAACGCCTGAGAAGGGCTCCACCCGGGAAAACGCGGCGATCCTTGACGCCGGTGGACCACTGCGGGCCATCCTTCTCCGCATCCGTGCGCATGCTGCGCAGCTTGAGGATCCAGAATTTCTTGCCGAAGCGGCCCACGCGCTCCTGGCGGAAAAACACCGAGCCCTCCGGCGAGAAGAACTTCACCAGCATCACGCCAAACAAGAGGAACGGAGAAAGCAGGACCAGCAGGGACAGCGAGGTGGCCACATCAAAAGTCCGCTTCAGCTTGCGGAAGTAAAACTCACGCGGCGAGGATTCCGAATGCAGCAGCCACTCGCTTGAGACCAGGTGCAGCGGCACATATTGAAGGTATTCCTCACAGAGATTGATCAACGGTGTGCAATGCATGCCGGAATAGCGGAGCTGACGCAGCCAGGGGCGCGCGCTCTCATCCTCCATCCTCGAACCACAAAAGACGACCCGGTCCAACCGGTGACGGGTAACCAGCTTGGTCGCATGCTTCAGCCGCCCCAGCAGGTCGCCTGAGGGGGAGGCACCGCCGACATCAATCCTGCCAACCACCTCGATGCCATGAGGCTTCAGGTCGCGGAAGCGCTGATACTCCATCATCTCCTCCGGAGATTCGGCGACAAAGGCCACACGCACCGGGGCGAAGTGGTGCTTGTGAAACAGCAGCAGGTGGTGCACCAGCAGCAGCGGCAGGGCGATGCCGGTGCCGATGGCCATGAAGCCGCGACCGATGCGCGAGCCAAAATCGACATAGCCCACCAGCGTCGTCAGCACGAAAGCCACGGCGAAGGCGGCAAGCAGCAGCAGGGCATGAGCGATGAACCGCGACCGGCCTCTCGACTCCACCGAATAGAGCCCCAGGATGTAGGCGGTGATGACGAGCCCAAACGTGCCCATGATGGAAGGCAGAGCAAATTCCTCGGTTCTCCAAAAACCTTCAAAGCGCAGGTAATTGGCCAGAGCAAAAGCCCCTAAGAAGATAAACGCATCCCTGCCGGCACGGCGGGCAACAGAAAACCAATGAGCTTGGCTAAGGGAATTCACGGGCAGAACTTCGGGAGAGGGTTCACCATTCGTGTCACGGGACGGGTAATTTGGCGCAAAAGTCTTTGATGCTCAATCATTTAATCTCCTTCTCTCAGCCCAGCCTTCCAATATTGTCACACAATTGCCAGTAGGAACCGGCGCAAACCTGCCATTCAAACTTTTGCGCATGCAGGCTCAAGACCGCTTCATCGGCAGGATGCTGGAGGGTACGGCACAAAACGTTCGCATAGGCCTCAGGCTGCCGCCCTGCCACCAGGGTGGATTCCCCCAGGGGCGACGGACGCAGGATTTCGCCAATGCCCCCGACATCCGTGGTCACCAGCGGCCGCCCCGAGGCCAGGGCCTCCAGCAGCACGTTCGGCACCCCTTCATTATGGCTCGAAAGACACACCGCATCACAGGCCCTCATGTAGTCGGAAACCTCCTGCGGATTGCGCCGGCCTGCCCAGATGAGTGCTTCCTCCTTCAAACCTGACTGGCGGGCAAGATCTGCCAGATCCTGCTGCAGCGGTCCGCTGCCGATCATCACCAGGTGCAGGCGTTCCTGGAGCTTTTCAGAGGCAAGCGCCGTTGCCTTCACCAGCAGATCCAGCCCTTTGACCGGCAGGAAATTGCCCACAAACAGCAGCAGTCTGCCCTCCACCGGAAGCTTCAGGGCCTGACGGGCCGCCTGCTTGTCTCCCGGCTTGAAAACCTGGGTGTCGACGCCGTTGTAGACCGTCCGGACAAAGCCGCCGTCAGCTCCTGCACGCATCAGCCGTCCACGCAGATCCTCACTGCGGGTGATGACGGTCGCACGGCGTGCCAGCCGCAGGATCGCCCTGCGTCGCATGGGCATGTCGAGATAACGATGCACGTCCGATCCCTGGGCCACGCAGACCATCGGAATCCCATCCAGCTCCGCCACCCGCGCCACGCCTGAAGCATCCGGGAACAGCCAGGGCACCAGCAGCCTGTCCGGCTTCCAGCCCTTCGGCAGCCGCTTCAACGCACGGGCGACAGCCAGGGCAAACAAGCGATCGTTCATGCCGCCGAACTTCGGCAGATAAGGCGCCCAGCCATACAGGGGGGCAAAGATCTCATCCCCCGGCCTCGGCTTCAGCCCGCAGTCACGGTTCGTCCAGCCCCCATGTCCGGGTCGAAGGCAGATCACCCGGATGTCCGCCTCGGGCCTCTGCGCACGCATCGCATGCAGCAGCGTCACATTGTCCAGGCCTCGCCAGGGCTGAGTGGTGTCGGGAAAAAGGTTGGAAAGGAAGAGCAGTCGCATCCGAAAGGAATAATCAGGTTCTGGCGGCATGACCGGCCGCCATTCGTCCAGCCGCCTCACCCGTGGCCATGCAGGTGCCCATGACCCGCAGCGAGGCCAGGGCTTCATGATCGGCGGAAAGGCAGCGCCCGGCAAAGAACAATCCCGGCAGCCCGGCATTGCGCAGACATCCCGCAGGAATGCCCGCCGGCCTGGGCTCGTCAAAAAAGCGGAACCTCGGCCCACGCGCGGTTTCACGCTTTTCCATCGGCCAGCCAGCCAGGGCGGCTTCATCTTCAAACCGGGTGCTGGCGGCCAGTTCGTCACCTGTGACAAAAACATCCCCCCGATAACGGGCCGTTTCACGAATGCCGGCCTGGGTCGGAAACACCGGTGGCGGGCTGCTGGCAAAATCCGCATGATGCCTCCGCAGATACCGCCACAGGCCGAGGGCCGCACGTCTGCCCTCGGCTTCGGCTTCGGCACGCTTCTGCGGATCAAAGGGATCCCAACCCGCACCTCCAGCCTCAAGGTCGATCGTGAGGAACATCTCTCCAGGGAAGGGTGAATCCCGAAACTGCGCCGCCATGGCCGCCTCCGGCAGGTCTCCGGCCTTGATGCCCTTCACGATCATCGCCCCGGTCTGCAGACGCCAGCCTTCATCGTGGCTTCCGGTGATGCCGTTCAACTGACAGACATAGGCCGGACGATACAGCCGCACGGACTCGGCCTGAATCCAGTATTCCCGGCCCAGCCATCGCGCCCCGGTGGCATCCCCCGTGCAGTCCACCACGGCCCCGGCACGACAGGTCTTCAGCACGCCCCGGGACACAAAATCGACCTGCCAGCCAGCCTCCACCCGCCTCAGGCCGCTCCACTCCGTGCCGCTCAGCCGGGTCAGGCTTTTTTCCGCCTCACAGGCCCTGTCAGCCAGCATGGCAAAAATCCCCGGGTGCTGCCGCAGCACATAAACCCGCCCCATCAGGTCCGGCTGAGTCTGGCCGGTCTGCTCCATCATGGCTTCCCCGATCTCCCTGGGAATGCCAGGATTCAGCCACTGCCAGGGCCGGCTGACATCCGGGTGATACAAGCCGCAAAAGGTGTGAACCAGGGCGTTCACCCCCATGCCGCCCAGCTTGGTCTCCCGCTCAAGCAGCAATGTCCGCGCTCCGAGACGTGCGGACGACAGCGCGGCCGACAGCCCTGCGCTCCCTCCACCTGCGATGATCACATCCCACGACTGCATTGAATAAACGGCGTTTGAAGATGCCTGCGATAAGTCCAAGCCCGACAAGAGGCAAGCCTGCGCTCAGTGCCGAAAAAGTCTTCCGATCGAAGCTGCCAACCGGCTCATGAGGCAATTCTTTCCAATATTATAGGTAAAAACAATAATTTTTAACATTTTTCATTTACATATGCTAATATTTATAGAAATTTAGAATCCTTGCCATGAATCTCTGCCTTCGACTCAACCGCCTTGGCTTCGTCAGCCTGGCCTTTCTGCTGCTGACAAGTCTCAGCCAGAGTCGTGCTGCCACGGCCCCGGTGGCCCCGGTCCTGCTGCCTTTCACTCCAAGCGCCAACGGCGTGGTCAGCGGTGAGATCAACTACCAGCTCACCTACACCGGCACCGTCACCCGCTTCAGCCAGGGAGGCCTGCCACGCGGCGTGAATTTGGACACCAAAACCGGTGCCATCACCGGCAGACCTGAGGTCGCCGACACCTACACGATTCACTTCACCGCCTACAATGGCACCGCCAAGAGCAACACTCTCACCCTCGAATGGACCGTCGAGCCCCTGCCCCCAGGCACGGCCGGCACCTATTACGCCCTGCTCGACCGCCATCCCTGGTACAACGGCGGCTATGGCGGAAGCCTGAGGCTGACGGTCGCCTCGACCGGCCGCTACACCGGCGTGGTCACCCGTGGCGTTCATCGCAACACCCTCACCGGTCAGCTCGACACCGTGCCCGGCGGCTTGGTGAACCCCACCGGCAGCTTTGAAATTCCAAGACGCTCCCCCTACGATCCGCTGACGGTCGCCTTCACCCTGCCCATCGGTTCTGCCAGCATCATCGGCACGCTGCAGGAACCCGCTGGCGATGTCATCCAGCTGGCCGGTTATCGCGCCAGCACCTCCACTCCAACCTTTGCAGGCGCCCAGTGGAACAGCTCGCTGGAAATCCCGAACTCCCTCCTCGGTGACGATGCCTATCCGCAGGGCGCTGGCTGGGCGATCCAAAAGTTCACCAAGACCGGCGTGGGTTACTGGACCCTGCGTCTCGCCGACGGCACCAGCAGCACCTTCAGCACCGCCCTTGGCAGCTCCGGCCAGGTCGGGGTGCATCTCATGCTCTACAACAATGCCGGCTCTCTCCAGGGCTATCAGGTTTTCGATCCGAACAGCGGTCTCACCGCCGGCAGCCTCGGCTGGGTCAAGTCCGCCTTTGCCACCCGCAGCTATGCCGCCGGTTTCCCGCTGCACTATCTCACGGCCACCGGCGCACGTTACACGCCGCCGACCACCGGCAGCATGATCTTCGGCATCACGCCCGGCACCAACAACGTGCGTCTCCTCTTTTCCGAAGCCGGTCTCGGCTCACCCTACACCCAGCTTTTCAGTCTGGGCGCAAGCAACCGTGTCACCGTTCCCACCAGCCCTTCCGCCAACCCCTATGGCATCCGCTTCTCAATCAACTTTGCCACCGGCGTCATCACCGGCACCGGCACAGCCATGGACTATGTGGAAAACCAGCCGCAGAACTCCCGCTCCGGCAGCTTCAGCGCCCTGCTCATCCCCGGGCGTGAACAGGCCGTGGGGCACTTCCTTCTCCCAACCAGCCGCAGCAGCAGCTCCGCCATCCTCTCCGGCAGCGTGATCGGTGAAGAGGTGAACAACTGATCCGGGCCCAGACCCTCGGCCAGGCGGAGCGGAACACGTTTTTCGGCAAAAATCGCCGTGCTTCATCCTCTGCGGGAAGATATGGGTGAAGCGCCCCATCCCGCATGAAGTCCTCCCGACCCGGCCTGCGTCCGATCCTCGTCCGCCTCTGGCGGCTGGGTTTGCTGGCTGCCGCAATCCTGGTCATCCGGAATGCCGCGCAGACCCGTGAAAACCTCGCTGCGGTCCAGGCCCTCGCCCCGGAGAAACTGCGTGACTTCTTCCCCGGCATCCGCTCGCTTGGCCCGGCGAATCCCGCCAGCGGCTGGCGGCCGGCCCTCGACGACTCTGGTCAAACTCTGGGTTATGCCACCACCACCCGCCCCGGGTCGGAGAAGATCATCGGCTACTCCGGTCCCAGCCACTGCCTGCTCGTCTTCGATCTCAAGGCATCCCTCCTGGGTCTGCGCCTGCTGAAAAGCCACGACACCACCGAGCACGTCGCCGAGGTGGTCGCAGACCGGAAGTTCTTCACCCAGTTCCAAAACCTCAAGCCGGGCGAGGGCCTGAAGCAGCCGCTGCATGTCGTCACCGGCGCCACCCTCACCAGCACCGCCATCGCCCAGGGCGTGCTGGAAAAACTCGGTCAGTCGGCCTCCACCTCGCTGCGTTTCCCCGATGCCATCACCCTCGCCGAAGTCGAACGACTGGAACCCGATGCCGACCGCCTGGCGCCTTCCAGCCTGCATCGCGGCGGACTGGACGTACTCGACGCCGCCGGGCACAGGATTGGCATCGCCGTGCGCACCTCACCGGTCAGCGACACCATTGTCGGCTACAAGGGGCCGACCGACACACTCATGCTGCTCAGTGCCGACGGCGGCACGCTGAAAAAAATCGCCCTGCGCAAAAGCTACGACACGAAACGCTACGTGGCCTACGTGACCGGCGACAGCTACTTCCTCAACCTCTTCAACAACAGCACCCTGGAAAGGATGGCCGGGATCGACTTCAAGGAGGCCGGGGTGGAAGGTGTCTCAGGCGCCACCGAAACCAGCTGGTCCGTCGCGGAAGGCCTGAAGCAGCGTGCCCGCGGCCTGCTTGCCGACCAGCCCGCCGGATGGCTCCGGCAGATCCGCTGGCGCTGGCAGGACGCCGGTCACCTGCTGGTGCTTGCCTCCGCCTTCCTCATGGCCTTCACCCACCTGCGCGGCCGTCCCTGGCTGCGTCATGCCCACCATGCCTTCCTCGTCCTCTACGGCGGCTTCATCGTCGGCGAACTGCTCTCCCAGGGCCTGCTCTCCGGCTGGGCCGCCCATGGCACGCCGTGGAAAAGCGCTCCCGGTCTGCTGCTGCTCGGCGTCGTGGCCCTGCTCGCCCCGGTCTTCACCGGTCGCCAGCTTTACTGCCACCACCTCTGCCCCCATGGCGCGCTGCAGCAACTCCTCGCACGCCGCCTGCCAGGCCGCTGGAACCTGCCGCCCCGCGTGGAAGCCTGGCTGCAACGCCTGCCCTTCGCCCTGCTCGCCCTCGTGCTGGCTGCGACAGTGCTGGAGCTCAACGTGGATCTCAACGCCCTCGAGGCCTTCGACGCCTACCAGTTCCGCATCGCCGGCCAGGCCAGCCTCGTCATCGCCCTCGTTGGCCTAACGGCCTCCCTCTTCCAGCCGCTCGCCTACTGCAAATATGGCTGCCCGACCGGCGCCCTTTTCAAGCTGCTGCGCTTCACCGGCGACGCCGACCGCCTGGGCACCAGGGA
>CAZXPU010000139.1:0-13115 GCA_964642905.1 uncultured Prosthecobacter sp. | reverse complement strand
TTATGGCAGCGGGCGCAGCCCATGCTCAGGCCAAGAAAAAGCTCGCCCACGGTGTCCGTCATGTCGGTGAGGATGAGATCCCACTGACCGCGCACATCGCGCAGATTGTATTCATACACCGGATGACGCATGAAGGCGGTGGCGATGAGCACCTGCGGATCCTCCGGCGCGATTTCATCACCTGCGAGCTGCTCGCGCACGAACTGATCGTAGGGCTTGTCGTCGTTGAACGAGCGAATGACATAGTCGCGATACGGCCAGGCATGGGGGCGATAGGCGTCCTGATTGTAGCCATCACTCTCCGCGTAGCGCACGAGATCCAGCCAATGCTGCGCCCAGCGCTCGCCATAGCGCGGACTGGCCAGCAGCTCATCGACCAGTTTTTCATAAGCCAGCGGATCGCGGTCATTCACAAAGGCGCCGACCTGCTCCTGCGTCGGCGGCAGGCCGTGAAGGTCAAAATACACGCGACGGACCAGCTCATGCCGATCCGCCTCCGCTGCGGGTGTCAGATCAAGAGCCGCGCGCTTCTCCGCGATGAACCGGTCAATGTCATTGCGTGCCCACCCCTCGCCTGCCTGCGGTGGCGACACCTTGGCCACCGGCTGAAAAAACCAGTATCGGCGCTGAGCCTCCGTGAAGCCTCCCTCGGTGACCACGACCTTCTGCGCGGCATCCTCGGGCCAGGGCGCCCCCATCTCGATCCATTTCTCCAAAATCGCGATCTCGGCGTCCGGCAGCTTTTGCTTGGGCGGCATCTGGAAGTCTTCGTTCGCATAGCGTACCGCTTCGATCAGCGCGGACTCGTCCGGCCTGCCCGGCACCATGGCCGGACCGGTGTCCCCACCGATTTTCAGATAGCCGATGTGATCCAGTCGCAGGCCGCCTTTTTGCTTGGTTGCGCCGTGACACTCCTGGCATCGCTTGACCAACAGGGGCCGCACTTCCCTCTCGAAGAAAGCCATCGCCGACCGCCGCGCGTCAGCATCCGCCGAGCTCGCAGCGGTCGTGGCGGCAAGCCAAAAAAACAGAGGATAAAAACTTCTAGCGGTCACTGGGTGGAAATGTCGTGCTGCAGTTTGTTCCGAACCACAGCCAGCTGAGGGTGAGTTTCAATGAATCTCTCGAAGATGTCGATTCACGGCTTCGCTCAGGTGCGCGGCGGCGGAGGCGGTGAAGGGTGACGTCGATGGCTCGTAGCCGCCGGCTTGGTATTCCGCCTCGGTGGGCAGGTAGCCGAAGGTGCCGCCGGTATAACCAAGATAGAGCGTGTGGGTGAAGGGCGAGCGGTCGCGGATGACGTTGGAGATTTCACAGAACAGCTCCATCGGAGCGCTCCAGAGCACGATGTCCTCGCTGAGGCGCAGGAAGCGCACGCTCACCCGCAGGGTTTCCACGCCGTCCTTGCCCGTGCGCAGGTAGTCCTTCAGCTCGTCCGACCATCCAAGGCCGGGGCGTTTTGGCGTCTCGACGATGATGCGGGAGGCACGCAGGCCGATGTCTCCTTCCAAAGGACGTGCCCGGCGGCTGGCATCGAGAATGGGATCGCCCAGGAGCACCTTGAACTGATCCAGGACTCGCGCCTCGGCCTCGGTTCGCCCGCTGTAAAGCGGGGCGAGGTTTCCGGCGGCCCCGTTGAGATAGAGCATCGGCACGCCAAGTTTCTCCTCGACGTGCGTCGCAACGGCTCCGGGCGCATCGGCACTGACGAGCGTGCTGGTGCCGCCGAGCACGGTGGCGTGCATGGCGTAGTTTGCGAGCAGGGCCAGCGGGGCGCCGTCGGCTTTGTCCACACGCAGCAGACCGATCCGGCGGTCCACGGCACCTGCGGGATTCATCCCCAGCCGCACCTCGCCGCCGACATCGCGGGCGCGGCGATTGATGTTCGCCTCCGCATAACCACGGCCGATGCAGAGCCTGGCGGCTTCCAGCTTGGCCATGGCCTCACGCACGCCCTCGTTCAGCCGACGCTCGACAAACTCAGTGTAGGCGGCATCGACACGAAACTGAAAGCGATTGGGCATCAGCACGCCAGGCACACCGGGCGTTCCCACATAGGGCGAGGAGTGCGTGTGCGTGACGGACCACCAGATGTTCTCCGCAGGCATCCCAAGTTCCGCCGCCAGCGCATGCGTGACACGGTCGCAGTAAGCAGGCGAGAGCGAGCAGAGATCAGAAGCAATGAAGACAAACTTCGTGTCATCTTTCGCTAGCGCCACAATGCGGTGGTAAAGTGGGTCGCGCACCTTCGTGGACATGCGAGGGCCGTAGCCCCGCAGCATCTGCGGCGTCTCCGGCGTGATCTCCACCTTCACCGCCGCCGCGCGAAACTCCGCCCGGGCACCCATGGTGACACTGGCGATGAAGAGGACGATCAGGATGCGTGACATGGAGATGAGGTGAAGGTGAAAATGCACTCAGGATCGCTGAATAAGGTTACCCCGAGGTTGATCGCCTGGATCGCTCCAGCGCGGCGGCGATTTCTTTTTCGATCACAGGCAGCGGATTGAGCAGCTCCAGCGGGTTTTCGACGGGCGTGACTTCATTCGTGCGCGGGTCCCAGTTCACGGGGCCGAAGCGGCAGGGCGCGGGATTGCCGGTGAGGATGTGCATGCCGGCGTCGTCCTTGTCGAAGTGCCAGAACTCGAAGGGAAAGTGGATGAAGCCGTGCTTTTCCATCATTGCGCAGATGTCCAGCCGCGTGGCGACGTGTTCCGGAGCGACAAACGGCGAGCGCATGGGCGTGTGCTCGCTCATTTCGAGATACGGAAAGCCGCGCCAGACCTCCGTGCCGTCGTCGCGACGGAACACCGAGATGTCGATGGCGGAGCCGGACATGTGCGCGCCGATCTTTGGCATGTTCGCGGTGAGCACGATGGCGCGGCGGAACATCATCTCTGGCGTCGGGATCTGCCCGCCCAGCTCCCACATGGTCTTCTTCAGCACGGTGTCGAAAACGGATGGCTTCCGCACGAGCTGCCGCTGCATGTCGAGCGAGCGAAACGCGTCCTCGATCTTCAAGATCCACCCACGCTCGTTCATCTCGCGGCCGATGGTGATGATATCGCGCACCAAACTCTCCCGCAGGAAGTAAACGCGGTCGAGATCGCCCGCGATCTTCGTCGTGGAGAAAAGCATCTCCACGCCTGCCGCCGCTGCGGCATCGGGAATCGAGGCAAAGCGCTCGCCGCACTCGTTCACGGGGAACGTGATGAGCTTCTGCACGATGGCATAGCCTGCCTCCATTTGTTCAGCCCAGTAGGCACGGCGGGATGGGTCGTTGGTGTTGGCAGTGGTCATAATTCGTTGTCTTCGAAGACTGTCTGACGGTGAATCCATGGACTGTTGACATTGGCTCTTTCGGCGGATTCACCTGGCTTTAGATCACTAATGAACGTGATCGAAGGATCCTTGATTAACGCTTCCTCCATGGAGATCAGCATGGCGTCCTTCGTCGAGTTGGTTGTGCCGCAGCTAAAGACCCAGGAGTGGTCGTCCTCAAAGTGTTGAGCAAACAGGATGGGATGGCCGTGATCGAAGACCGGGCGCGTGGATATACATGCCGTGTTCTGGGTTTGATCGAACGGCCACGCGACTGGTTTCCAATCCTGCCGGATTACGCCAAATTGACGACGTGCCTCTTCCACAGCCTCCTCAATCGTGGCATAGCAACTGTCATTTTCGGTTTCCCAATTCTCGTCACAGTAGAAAAGATAAATATCCCCGTCTGCCGAATCCCGACCATAGCGGGCGATAGCGAGACCATAGAACCACGATTGTTCAGCCCCGGCAAACAGGCGTGTGCTTCCTGTGTGACCGTGACGCGCCGCGTCGAGCACGGTGGCAAAGATCACCACGGCACCATCAATGGTTTGAGGACAGTCAAGCATGCTGTGGGATGATGTTCACTTCTTCCCCTCGCCCTGCAACCGCACCTTCTCTTCCGCCTCGCGCTTCTGCATGTCCTTGGGATGCTTCGAGAAGGACGCGAAGACATCACCGATGACGCGGTCAGCGAGTTCGCCGAGTTTTTTGAGGATCACGGGCTCGGCTTCGGGCTTGAGTTTGGAGAGGTTGGGCTCGTAGCCGCCGACCTTGTGGGCCTCGGCGGTGGCGATGTAGCCGATGTTGCCGTTGGCGTAGCCGATGATCAGCGGCTTGGCACGGTCGGCGATGGCTTGCTCGAGTTTGAAGCCGTATTCGACCATTGGCTCGCCGGGCATGGAGAGTAGAAGGTAGGGGCCGATTTTCATCGCCATCAGCTCGGCGCGGACGGGTTGATCCTTGCCGGGCAGCTCGATGACCTCGCTCGCAACACGAATGGGGTAATAAGTGGCGCGTTTGCTGAGTTGCTCGCGCGTGAGACTGTAGGCGGCGGCACGCACGACTGCACCGCCGAGGTCGCGACCGGCCCACTGGATGTCCGCTTCATCGGCGCAGCGATACGGATAGCCGGGCAGATTGGGCCGGATGTCGCCCGCGCAGCCTTGGATGAACATCGAGGCCGTTTTGCCACTGTAGATGCTCTCCACAAAAGTCTGCGCCTCGCCGGGGAAGTCGGCGCTCATCATCGGGAAGCCTTTGGGATGCGGTGGCGAGCCTTTGTCGCCCCAGGTGAAGAAGCAGGGATGGCAGACGGCGTGCATGAGGATGGCCAAAGGCGTGAGCGACTGGCCGTCATCGAAGCGCAGCACCCTGACTCGCTTGTCGTTCGGGCCATCGGGATTCAAGCTCACCACCGCGCGCCCATCGAAGGTCTTGCGCCGGTTGATGCTGAAGCTGATGCGATCTTCGGCGATCCCGAGGTTGACGGTGCGCATGTTTGCAACGGCCTCCTTGGAGGCGGCGGCGAGCTTTTTGATCACCTCGGAGGCCCAGCGCAGGTTCTCTGTCCAACCCGGGCCTGAGTGCGTGTGCGAGGCGCAGATCATGATGTTCGCCGCAGGCACACCGGTTTCCTTTTCGATGGCCGGACGCGCCAGGGCCACCATCTCCTCCCAGGCACCGATGACATCCATCGTCACAATGGCTGCCTTCGTCTCGCCATCATCCATGACGAGCACACCTGCCCGCAACGGATCGCGCGCACCATTCACAACTCGCGTGTGACCGGCGACGGTGAAGTCCTTCACCTCCGCTGGCGTGATGTCCACTTTCGCCACGCCAGCTCTGAGGTTCGACGTGATGGGAAATTGACCGTCGATGATCTGCGCAGCAGCAGGAAGTGCCAGAGTGATGCAGCAGGCGGAGGCAAGGAGAGCTTTCATGTCTAAGAATGGTGAAATTGGCTTACTGCATCAGGTCCACACAGATCAGCTCGCGGTCATCGCGAAGGAACAACCTGCCGTCGGCGTAGGCGGGATTGCACCAGTTGCTGCGGCAGACTTGGGACCGGCCGAGTTCCCTAAATTCCTTGGGATCGGCGGCGACGAGCACTGCCTCGCCGGTTTCGGTGAGGATCAGGAGGTTTTCGCCGAGCACGATGATGGCGAGATGCGCATACTCTGCCGATTTAACGGCGAAGCCCTCCTGTGACCACATGGGCTTGCCAGTTTTGGCTTCGACGCAGAACAGGTCCTTGTTGGGCCCCAGGGCGTAGACATAACCGCCCACGGCGACGGGACTGGAGAAGTTCACGAAGTGATCCTTGGTCTGCCACTTGATCGCGGCCTTCCATGTCGCGGCGCCCGCTTCGGGAGTCAGTTCCACGCCCATCAGGCTGTTCTCCTTGGACGCGACCATGACGATGTTGCCATCGATGATTGGCGTGGTCACATGACGTCCATGAGTCGTGGTCAGCGGGATGCGCCAGAGCAGCTCTCCCGTCTGAAGATTCACACCGATCAAACCTTCCACGGTGAAGGCCAGCACTTGCTTCGGCTCACTGCCGCCGATCATGGCGGTGATGGGCGCGGCGTTGGCAGCACGATCCTTCAGCGATTGCCAGAGCACCTTGCCGGTGAACTTGTCGAAGCACACCATGCCGGCACCGTTCGTGTCACCCACCAGCGCAATGAGGCGTTCTCCATCCACCCAGGGGGCCGCCGTGAAACCGTGGCGTTGCGCTCCTTTGTTCAAACCCTTCTCCGCAGGCACCTCGGCGTGAAACTCCTTGGTGAAGTTCACGCGCCACTTCAAAAGGCCGTCAGCCACCGACAGGCAGCGCAGCTCACCGAGGCACGACTGCACATAAACGCGGTCGCCATCCACCAGCGGCGCGACGCGCGGCCCCGGTTTGGTCTGCCCGTTTTTGAAGCCTTCATCGAGGGGTGCCTGCCAAAGTTCGCGGCCCGTGTTTCTGTCGATCGCGTGAGCGACCTCCTTGCCCTCCTGAGCATCGAGGTAAAAGACCTTGTCTCCCGCCACGACTGGCGGCGCATGCCCTTCGCCGATGGGAAACGACCAGACACGCTTCGCGTCGAGCGGCAGAGATTTGGGGACCACAATTCCAGCACACGCATGGCCATCGCGTGCCGTGCCGAGCCAGCCTGGCCAGTCCGCGGCGAAACCATGGGCGACCACAAGCGTGATGGCAGCGCTGATGATTCGCGTCACTGAGGTCGGGGAGTTGCTGAAATGTCGATGCATGGAGAGTTATGTGAATTCATTGAAGCAGGCAGCAGAATGTTCCGGTCTGGATTCTGGATTCTACTGCCTGTTGCTTCGGCCTACTTTTCCATCACCAGCCGTCCGTCTTTCAGGACCGCCGGAGCGGCCGATGCCGTCCAGTTGCCGTTCTCCTTCTTGATGTTTCTGGCCACCATGAGCCGTGGTTCACCCCCGGGGCCCTTGGGCAGGGCAAAGGCACCGACGGAGATGTCCACTTCATGGTGGGTGATCCGCTTGAAATCCGGGGCGCACTGGTAGGTGCGGTCTTTGCTGTAGGTGCCAAGCCAGAAGGATCCGTGGGCGAAGGTCAGGGTCTGAATGCCATACGTCGTCTGGCCGGGGACCTTGATCTTTTCGACGGCGACGAAGTCAGGCGTGAACTTGTGCACCCAGTTGAACGGCTGTGTGCTGTCCTTAGGCTTGCCCTCTCCAACATAGAAGAAGCCGTTCGCATACGTGATGCCGTCGACTCCTCCCTCAAAGGAAAAGTTGACCGGAAACTCCCCCGCAGGGCGGAGGTCATCACACGAATAGACATTGATGAAGACTCCGCGCCTTTCTTTGGTCCGGTTCTGCGTCGCGACATAAACTTTCCCGTCGTGAACACAGCAGTCCCCGTGATGCGGATCCACAGCCCGCTCGGCCACGACGCGACCGGCCAAGTCCGTCTTCACGAGATTCGTGAACATCGACCAGTAGATGAACCTGCCATCG
The DNA here is from genome assembly GCA_964642905.1 of uncultured Prosthecobacter sp. Classification (GTDB taxonomy): domain Bacteria; phylum Verrucomicrobiota; class Verrucomicrobiia; order Verrucomicrobiales; family Verrucomicrobiaceae; genus Prosthecobacter. Next base: position 5,792 of record CAZXPU010000139.1, on the reverse strand, counting down.
GAATCAAAACCCTGAAGGTGCCCGCTTGCCTCGCCCTGACAGACGATGGGAGAAGTGGCGCAGGCAGGCAGAGCGCCGGTCACGAGCGCGAGGAGGACAAACAGGCAGGACTTCATGCGTGTGGTTTTCCAGTCAAAGTCATTCGGTTCGGTTCATTCGCAGATTCACCAACCCGGCGCGGCATGCACGTCTTGAAGCAACTCCAGGGCTTTGGCGGTGATCTTGACCGAGGCCTCACGCTCGACGCGATTGGTGCCGAGCCAGGTTTCATAACCGCCGAGGTCATGCTGGCGCGGCGTGGGCAGATAGCCGTTGGCACCAGAGGCAAGCTCGATGGTGAAGGTGTCCTTGAAGGGGCTCTTCGCTTTGATTTCGAGTCCGGTCTCAGTGAAGACTTCGAAAGGGATGGAGGTGATGCCGAGGTCTCCAATCCGGAAGGCCTGGATGAAGGCCTGAATCGTATCGGGCTTTGCTTTTTGCGATGCCAGCACGCGTTCGGCGTAGGGCTGCTCCAGCCGATGCACGGGCGTGGCGTCCTTGGGCTTGGCGAGCACGGCTTCAGCCCACTGGATCTGCTCGGGTGTTGGACGACGCACGGCAAGCTCCAGATCACTGGCGGCAGCGTTCAACGGCACCCAGTCTTGATGCTTGAGGGCCTTGTGAACGCGCAGCACTTCCTGCGCGAGGTCGCCGGCCACCGCCTTGATCTTTTCATACGGCTTGTAGTTCACAACAGGGGTCTTGCCGCTGTAGTCATTGCTGTTCACGTCGCCACAGGGGCCGTTGGCGAGCAACCCGACGCAGGGAGCTCCGAGCGATTGCTCGACCCGGCGGCAGAACTCGCCGAAATAATCCGCCGACAAGTCCTCACGCGACACGCCGCCGACGTAGTGCAGCCAGTAGTTCGCCAGCAGCGCGATCTGACGTCCGTCGGCAGCCTGCAAGGAGAGGCAATAAACCTCGGGATTCGTGGGTCCTGCGGGGCCGGCCAGACGCGGCAAGAGCATGCTGCCTGGATTCATCACCGCACGATCTTGCCCGCCAAACGGATTGGGATTGGTGACGCCCTCCTTCAGGATCCAGCGGCGGTTTCCGACCCACTGCGGCAGCTTGCCCGTGCCCCAGGCGATGCGTGCGGGCTCGAGGTTGTTGAGCGCACGCTTCACGCCATCCACCACACGCGAGACGACAAGAGCGCGATAGTCGAATCCCGCCTCCTTGCTCGTGATGACCGACACGCTGGAGTGCGTGTGCGTGGAGGAAAACATCATGTGTGAGGCCGGGATCCCCGTGTCAGCCTCCAGCTTCTTCTTGGTTTCGTCCCAAACATCGCGACCCAGATGAAGATTGTCCGCCACGGCAAAGACAAGCTTCGTCCTGCCATCGTCGAGCGCCAGGCAGCGCACATGCAACTCATCGTGAACATGCTTCGAGATAGGCTGCGGCGCGAAGTTCCCCACGATGGTCATGCCGAGCGGCGGCGTGATATTGCTGGTGGCGGCACCGGCTTTGAAAACCTTGTCTTGCGCCAGCGAACAAAGGGGTGCCGCGAGCGCGGCGACAACGGTGAAGACAAGGAGGTGTCGTTTCATGAGAGCGACAGGATACGCGGCGAGTGACGCGAATTTTTGGAAGGTATACCGTTTTTTGCCGCAGCAGACTGATCGAGGCTGATCACCTTGCAGGTTCGGCCCCGGGCGCAGGCTTGGGAGGCTCAGGGGTCCATTCCGGTTTCGGGGAAATGCCGAGGTGCTCGTAAATCATCGGCACCAGCGCGGTTTGCGCCACCGGCGCCTGGAGCAGACGTTCACGCGGCAGCCGTAAGCCGTTCGCGATGAGCCAGATGTTGCGCTCCACGTCGCTGTCGCCGCCGTGGGCGTTTCCACGACCTCCGTGATCCGTGCTGATGAGCACGAGCCAGTCTTCTTCGGCAAACCTGGGTCGCGCACGCATCGCGCGGACCAGCTCGCCAATGTGGGAGTCGACGTGACTGATCGCATTGAGATACAGCATGCTGTCCGGCGAGAAACTGGCACGCGAATCAATGGCACCATGCCCAAACTCATCGACTGAACCGAAATAGACGAACATGGCGTCCGGATTTTGCTCGCGCAGCGTCTTCAGCGCCGCGTCACGCACCTCGATGTCCTTTTCCGGGTTGTCGATGAAGTGCCGTTTGGCATCCGGCGCGCAGGTGAACTTCACGTCGAGGAACTCCTTGTCCCCCACCCGCGATCCATCGGCGATGAAGTCATGAATCGGCGGCCAGTCGGCAAAGGACGCGCAGAACGACTGCGGCTGCGCCTCCTTGATCCGCCGCATGAAATGCGCATAGGCCTGGAACCTTCCTCCGATGAAGCGGTTGTCCTTCACCCCGTGCCGGTTCAACCACACGCCCGTGAGCAGGCTCGTCCAGCCGGGGCCGCTGACCGTCGGCTGGTGCGTGGGCGTGCCGAGTTCGCCACCGGCGTAACATTGCAGCGTGAGCAGGCCGTTTTCAGCCTCGCTGAGTCCTTTCATCTGCGGAGCCAGGCCGCGCTCCATCGCCGCCGTCAGCGCATCCGCACGACAACCGTCGATTCCAATGAAAAGCACCCGTTTCCCGCCAAAAGCGTTCTGTTGTCCTGGCCCTTGCGCGAGCAGGACGGAGCCCGCGCTGAGCAGCAGCAGCGGGAGGATGAGGAGTCGGGTTTTCATTTTTGGGTCCCGGTCGGTTCCTGCGCAGGCCACAGATCATTGAAGGCCTTCACGGTTTCATCGACCAACACCTGCCCGCCTTCGGGGCCGACGCGGCTGCTCTGAATGATGGCGCTGTAGCTGCCTCCGGCCACGGCCCGGGGTGTCGGAAGATAGCCGCCCGAGCCGGTCAGCTGGATGAGGAAGGTCTGCACGGCCGGACTGCGGGCCTTCATCTGCACGCCATAGTCGGTGTAGAGCTCAAACTCATTGGTGGCGATGGCCACGTCCCCGAGTCGTAGGGCGTGCAGTTCCATCTGGAAGACGCCCGCCGTCCCCGCCTTCTCGGCTTCGTAACGATCCACCACGCCTTTGTTCCAAAGGTACTTCCACTGCTCCTTGGGATCGTCTTTGTATTGATCGACACCCTTCTGAGCGTCGGCCAGCTCCTTCTCCGTCACCTTTCTCCAGGGCAGATCGATCTTCCTCGCGTGGTGCTGCAGCACCGCTCCGGCAACGGGTTCCAGCCGGGCCCCTTCATAGGCCTCCTCCCAGCCGCGCACGACACGCCGGGCGACTTCCTCAAGCCGCGTGAGGCCGCGCAGACGGCGCATGCGCTCATCGGCCGCCTTGCCATACATCGGACGCGGGACCTGATCGCCTCCGGCTCCGGTCCAGGCGAGAATGTGCAGATCCTTGCCATGACGCTCGCGCAACTGACGACGCACCGGATCCCAGAAGTCGGCGTGGATCACTTTGAGTCCCTCGACCTCCTGGGAGGGGCATGGCACGTTCACCGCCGTGGCGATGAGCCGGTCATTCATGTCCCAAAAAAACAGCACATCGAGATTGTGATCCTCATAGCCCTCGATGCCCCGAAACTCCGGCACATTGGTGGCGCCATACATTTTGGCAGTGCCGTCCGCGTAGGTCGCACGGCGATTCTGCGCGATCACCGCCTGCCCCTGCCCCCAGCCTGCCTTGGAAGGCTTGCGGCTGTTCCAGCTCTGCACCATGACCTCGACGATCTTGTCCACCATGAACTCGGTGTATTCCATCGGCATCATCACCTTCTTGCCGATCAAAGCGTAGCGATCCCCCTTCATCGTCACCGGCGCGGTGTGGGTGTGCGTGGCATTGAGGAAGAGTTTGTTCAGATCAAATCCGGGCAGCTTGTCCTTCGCCTTCTCGCGCACGAGCTCGATGAGCCCCTGGCGGATGCCGACGATGTCGCAGGAAACCATGATGGCCTGGTCCAGCACCTGGTCACCCTCGCGCGATTCCAAAGCCATTGCGGTGGCATAAATCTGCGTCTCCGGCTTCTCCGAAATGCGCACATGCATCTGCCCATCCAGCGCCACCGGCCGGTCCGGCGTGATGTCCACGGTGGCCGCCCCCACATGAAGATCCGAGGCGCAAGCGATGGCGGCGGAAGTGACAATCAGCAGCGGGAGCAAAAAGAAGCGCATGGAGCTAATACCCCGCAGCCACGAGGTTTTTGTCGGGACTTCTGTTTCGAGGCCCCAAGCAGCGGACATTTTTGGCTGGTTTTTTGTTTTTGTTCGTTTTTTGTGTCGAGGTTGCCCGACGCCATGAACTCACCTGCTGACCATCTTGCCTCTGAGAGTCCGCTGGCCCTGCATCTTCTCAGGGAGACCGAGGCCTCCGACAGCGTGGTGGCTCCCTATCAGCTGGCGCGGATGGTGGCTCGCGTGCTGGTCAGTCGGCATCTCCGGCAGCGTGCCAAGTGGTGTGCCCTGGCCAAAACGCTCGCCGGTCATGCCATGGTCGAGCCAAGACTGGTGCAGCAGGCGATGAACTGGCTGAATCGGAGGAAAGGGAATGTTTGAGACGCCAAAACCTCGCTGGGACACGCTTGCCGGTCGGGTGCTAGATGGCTTCTTTGAACAAGTCGCCCACCGACTTCCCAACTACCACTCACCTCTGACCGTCTTTGGCTCGGCCCCCATCCAGCTCTGCCTGGACGCCGAGTTTGCGAGCGCAGATGTCGATGTGATGGTCTTCGCGGAGGTGGAAACACTGCGGAAGCTGGCACACACGTCTTCATCAAAGCGTGGGAGCTACCATGTCCAGGTTTGCCCGCCGTCTCTTTTCATCCCCTCACCTCACTACTTGCAGCGTGCGCATGTAGAGAGCCGGCATGGCCTTCAGATCGTGATTCCGCATCTCATGGACATTCTCCTCGCCAAGCTCCACCGCTCGCGGGTTGAGGGGCAGTCTGGATTGGTGGCCAAAGATTTGCGCGCCTTCCGCAAGGTTCGTCAGATGCTCGACGGAAATCCCAGCTCGGAACAAATGGTGGCCGAACTCCAAAACTGCGAGGCCCACCTGCGCACCCCGCTCGATGGAACGCTGAACTCGTTCAAGTTGAATGTCCTGGACCTGTTTGAGCAGGTGTATGGCAGATCATTGAACATCGCCGCCGAGATCGCCGTTCCGCAGCTTCCTCCCATCGAGATCGCTGAACTCGCTTTGGACCAGCTCGATCCGGTCCGTCCGTAGATGTGGGCCGTGTTGCACGGACGCATCAGGGCGCTCGCTCTTCCGTAGCCCTTAGATCAACAACAATGCTCTGCCAGCCGGAATCGGCCAAAATCGGCTAAGAAATCAGCCACAGTCCTGCCGCTCGGCGATCTCTCCCTGATTCATCCATAGATGAGGGCAATGCGGCCCGTAGTTTCACACGGCACTCAACCTGGCCGACGTGCCGACTTCCCCCCAACCCTCGCTTTTGATGCACCCAACCCTTTCCCCAATCTCCGGCACCCGGCGTTCTTTCCTCACCCACTCAGGCACCGCGCTGCTGGGCAGCTTGTGCGGACAGTCCCTGTTCGGAGCGGATTCGGCAAAGGTGAAGCCTGCGCTGCCCGACGGCTGGCATCTGCGGATGGGCCAGGCCCAAACACAGGCGGAAGCCGTCGCCGAACTGGAAGGGTTTAAGAAGGCCACGCCAGATCTGGCGAGCTGGGAAAAGCGCAAGGCGGCCATCCGCCAGGGCATCCTCGAAGGAGCACGACTGGCGAACCCACCGGAGAAGCCGCCGCTGGATCCTGTGTATTCCAACAAGCGCACCTATGAAGGCTACACCGCCGAAA
>CAZXPU010000138.1:0-13426 GCA_964642905.1 uncultured Prosthecobacter sp. | reverse complement strand
TGAATCGGGGTTGTGACGGGCTGAAGCCCATCACGACTTTGAGAGGACGCTGCGCGTCCACTCCTGGGCTGCATGACGCGACCCCCGTTGGGGTCGGGAAAGGTAGTCATGAGCTTGAGCTCGTGACCGCGTGGGAGGTCTTTAAAGCTGCTTGGCTGAATCGGGGTTGTGACGGGAATGACCGATGTCCAAGTTCCCATGTCCAAGGAATGAGCCAATGCCCGAATGATCTGGGGGGAGGCCGGTGGTCGAATGTTTTCATGCCTTGGAGTTTGGGGCTTCCAGGGTCATTGGAGCTTGGTCATTGGGTGCTGTCTCCCCGGCCTTGCGTCACTCAAAGGCGTCCCGAAGGGCGGGGAACTGGGCGCGCCAGTCGCGGACGACGTCGGCTTCCAGGCGGGCGCAGAGCTCGTGTTCACGTTCGCCGGCGTCGGCGATGATGATGCCGTGGGGATCCGCCACCAGGCTGCGGCCGTTGTAATGAAACTGCGGATCGGAGCCGGTGCGGTTGACGCCGATGACATAGGCCTGGTTTTCGATGGCGCGGGCCTGAAGCAGGGTGATCCAGTGCTGATAGCGTTTCACTGGCCAGGCGGCCATGTAAACCAGCGCTTCGGCGCCCTGGCGCACGGCTTCGCGGGCCAGTTCGGGAAAGCGCAGGTCATAGCAGATCAGCGGAGCGATCTTGAACCCGCCCCATTCAAACAGGACCGGTGAGCTGCCCCGTTCATGCACCGCCGACTCGCCGCCGAGTGAAAACGGACGCATCTTGCTGTAGCGGGCCAGTTCGCGACCGTCCGGGGCCACGGCCAGTGCCTGGTTCAGCGCCTTGTCGCCAGGGCCGGGGACGACGAGGCCGCCGAGCACGCAGCACTGCCAGTTGGCGGCCAGGGTTTTCAGGAACTGCTCGGTGGGACCTCCCCGGGGTTCGGCCGTGATGTCCAGGGCGCAGGAGAAGCCGGTGGCGAACATCTCCGGCAGGATGAGGAGCGAGCCTGGGGCGGGCGGCGCGGCGTCCAGAAGGGCGTGCACCCTGGCGAAGCTGGCGGCCTTGTCCTCCCAGACGGAGTCCAGTTGCAGGGCGTGAATGTTCAGGCTCATGAGGGGGCATTATGATCGGTCCCTGCCGGCCTGCCAGCAAATGCAGCTGGCTATTCTGCGGCTCGTTTTTTACACTGATCCCATGGCCTCATACACCGTCCAGCCTGGTGACAACCCAAGCAAGATTGCCAAGAAGTTCGGCATGACCCTGGCGCAGTTTCAGAAGGCCAATCCGGAGCTGGTCGAATGGGGCACGGGCGCTTGGAAGGTGCTTTTCCCCGGCCAGGTCGTGAGCGTCGCCGGAGAGGTGACCGGCCTGCCTGCCGAGCCTGCCTCGGCACCCGCCAGTTTTGCCGCACCCCCGCCCTGGATGCAGATCGCCATCATGGAGCAGGGGGTGCAGGAGTGGTCGCAGGGGGACAATCCGAGGATCCTGGAATACCTGCGCAGCTGCGGCATCGGCGGCAGCCTGTTGAAGGATGAAACCGCCTGGTGCGCGGCTTTTGTGAACTGGTGCATTCTCAAGTCGGGCTTCAGCCCGCAGGGCAGCGCCAAGGTTTCCGACTGGTGGGGCTGGGGCAGGCCGGTGGCGGCGACTTATGGCGCCATCTGCATCCTTCAGCCGCTGACCGTGGATCAGGCCAGCAGCGGGCACATCGGCTTCCTCCATGCCATGGATGCCACCAACGTCTGGCTCCTGAGCGGGAACTCCAAAAACCAGGTGCGCATCTCGCCCTATCCCAAGGCCAAGCTGATTCATAACGCCCCCTACCGCTGGCCTTACTGAAGGGGCAGACAGGCAGGCATCCACAGGGGGTGCGAAGTTCGGGAATGCCGCCCCTCGAGGTGGCGGAATCCTTTTGTCGGTGTCACCCAGGGAAGAGTCTGAGCGAATGGGTTGCTGGGTCCTGCCTTTTTGATTTTAAAGAAGTCTTCAATGTTCCAGGCCCGGTAGCTCGTCACGGGCTTATGCCAGGGGGTTAGGCGGGAAGGGTGAGTGACGGACGGAACCTGGCGGAGGCAAGGCAACGCAGCCTTGAATGCAGTTCATAAGAACATTGAATGAGCTCAAACAAGCTTCTCTGAGGGCTCAAGCAACCCCTTTAGACCCTCCTAAAATCATAATTTCCATAATATTATTTGGAAATTGGAAATAACTGAACGAAATTATTACATTTTCCAGACAATTTCAAACCCCTGCCCGCAACTGTCATGCGTGATATCCTCCTACCTTACCCAGCCAAGGCGGCTTGCTCTTTCGGGGCAAAGTTTCTGGTCGGGGTCATCGCCTGGTTGTTTCTGATCACGGGGGTTCAGGCCCAAGTCGTTGTTCAAGAATACTATATCGCCCTGCCGGAAGCCCAGATTCGGCAGAACTTCCTGACTTTGGCGAGCAACACGGGAACCACCCTGGATTCCGTCATTTCAGTGACGGTGGGGAATTCGGGAACCAAGGTGATTTACGATCACTGGGAAGACGGCTACGAAGTGGATCTCAACAATCCAGCCCAGACCACGACGAAGATCTGGGGTGATGGCAACAATGCCAACGGCATCGCCCCCGGCTTTGCCAACGATCCCTCGGGTTTGAGCGCGGGGGCGGTGCTGGCCCTGCGCAACCTGGTCACCCTGCCGCGCAACGCCTCCACGACCCTTTATGACGGTCGTGACCGGCTGGGGGCGACCAATGCCATCGTGGTTTCCCGTTCGGCCTGGGCCACCACACCTGGCAGCGTGCTGGCGGACGCCACGGAAGTGTATCCTGTCGTGGACTGGGGGACGTCGTTTGTGATGCCGGTGGGTGAGGATGTCATCTTCCCCACGCCGCTGACCTCCTCGATGTTCGAGAAGGTGTCGCTGTTTGTGCAGGCGTCGGAAAACGGCACGCAGGTGCAGATCGACCTGAACGGCGACAGCACGGTGGACAGCACGGTGACTTTGAACCGCGGTGAAGTTCATTTCACCGCCTCAGGAGTGCAGAAAGGAGCGACGGTGACGACCAGCAAGCCGGTGCAGGTGCACCTCATGACGGGGGATGTCGGCGCCAACTACGAGTCGCGTTGGTTTGCCATTCCGCCGCAGAACCAGTGGGGCATCCGTTATTATTCGGCCGTCGGCACCGCCTCGAACGGCCATGAGGCCTATGCCTTCCTCTACAACCCGAACGCGACCGCGATCACGATCAACTACAGCACGCGCACGGGCAGCGGGTCGTTCTCCATTCCGGCGAAGGACACCTACCGTCATCAGCTTCCCCAGAACTCCGGCATTGATTACGACAGCATCTCGGACCAGCCGTTTTTCGGCGTTGGCGCGGTCGGTGCCAAGCCCAGTTCGAACAACGTGTATGACTGGGGCTTCACCCTGGTGCCGCAGAACAACCTGACGACCGCGCTGGTGGTCGGCTGGGGGCCGGGCACGTCCGATCTTTCGGCAAACGGCAGCCCGGCCTGGGTCACCGCACTGGCGGCCACGCGCCTTTATGTGGACTACGATGGCGACCATGACGGCGCCCTGACGGATCCGACGGGGCAGAAGTACGATGCGCATTATGACATCGCCGGCCTGGAGTCCATGCGTCTCTATGATCCGGACAAGGACCAGACGGCGATGCGCATCTACACCCTCGACGGCACGCTGGTCACGGGTGCCTGGGGCCAGGATCCGGCGGTGGCCGGGGCGGGCAATCCTTACCTGGACGTGGGCACGACGATTCCCGCCTATCCAGCTCCGGTCATGGTCAAGACCTCGCGCATCGCCACGGACAACGCTCCCGTCGGGCTGAGCGTCGGGGACGTGCTCGAGTACACCATCCGCCTGGACAACAAGTCGCTGGTCTCCATCACCTCCGTGCCTGTGCTCGACACCCTGCCTGTTGGTGTGAGCTATGTTACTGGCAGCACGACCAAGGATGGCAGCACCGTGGCGGACGCCGGCACCTCGCCCTTTCCGCTGGATGAAGACGGTCTGATTGTGCCGATCGTGAGGTCACGGGAGTTCACAGAGGTGAAGTTCCTGGTCGCGATCACGGCTTCGGGCACGCTGACAAACACCGCCGACGTCATTGGTTATCCTGGCGTGCGTGCCTTGAACACGGTGAACGTTCCGTCGGGCGGCGGCTCGACCAGCTGCGCCCTGCAGTTCACGAACAGCTCGGGCAGTGCTTCGGACTACCTTCCCGGCCAGGGAGTCTATGTCACGCTCACCGACGCGGATGCGAACAGCAACTCCACGGTGGCGGAAAGCGTGCAGGTCGTGGTCACCAATGGCGGCAATGGCGATGCCGAGTTTGTCACCCTGGTGGAGACGGGCGTGAACACCGGCGTCTTCCGCAACACCTCGGCGCTGGCCACCTCGACGACGGCCGGTCTCGATCCGGACGACGGCACCCTGAACGTCCAGATCGGCAACACGCTGAGCAGCCAGTATCTCGATCCGCAGTTTGCCGACACCTGTTCGGACACGGCCACCATCAACGCGCCCGGCCTGACCAAGCAGCTCTATCTCGACACCGACGGCACGGATGCGGACAGCACGGGTGACCTGGATCGTGTCGATCCTGTGGCCACCACGGATGCCACGACGAGCACCAGCCAGTCCCTGGCCACCGGTGCCAGCGCCACGTTCACGCAGACGCCGGCTTTTGCTTCCACCTTCACCTTGCCTTCCGGCGGAATCGTCAGCGGGCGAGCTTATGTGCAGGTTCCTTCGGGCAGCCTGCCTGGCACACCGGACATCACGGCCGCCGTGCGTAAAAACGGCACGCCCTTTGCCACGCTCAGCTCTCCTTCGGCAACGCTGCTGAGCGGCGGCACGCAAACCATCAGCGTCGGAACCACCAGCAGCCTGCAGAGCTCCAGCACCTCCAGCCTCAGCTTCTCCCACAATGTCGCCTCCGGTGACAACCGCCTGCTTCTGGTGGCCGTGGCGCTCGGGGCGACATCGCAGCTTGGCAACCCTCCAAGCATGACGAGCGTGACTTATGGCGGCACTGCGATGACGCTGGTTGGATCTCAGGTTTCGGGTTCTGCAGGCAGCAATGACGACACTGTCTCCTACATCTACCGCATGGTGGCACCGCCGGTCGGACCCGCGAACGTGGTGGTGACCCTTGGGAGCAATGGCGCGGTGGCCGCTGGTGCGACCACCTTCTACAATGTGGATCAGACGACCCCGCTGGGCACCTTTGCGTCGGCGGGTGGTTTTGGCAGTGCCCCCTCGGTCACGGTCAGCTCGGCCACCGGCCAGGTGGTGTTTGGAACCATGGCGGCGGATGAGGGACCCACCCTGACGACGGGCGGCGGCCAGACCTCACGCTGGCTTTACAACGCCTATGGCCCGACCTCCGGTGCCGCCAGCACGAATGACGGTGCCAGCTCGGTTACTTTCTCCTACGCAAGCACGGACACCTCCCAGGACTGGGCCATCTCGGCGGTGCCAGTGCGTCCGGCCAGCAGCGATGCCATCTATCAGCTCGACTGGTCCACCACCCTGGGCTCCGCCACCACCGCCAGCAGCGGGGATGTCATCAGCGTCGTCGTTCAGAACAACGTCGCCGCCACGCCGATGAGCCTGCTGTATGACAGCCAGACCTATCCGGCGCGCATCGACCTGCCGACCACCACGGTCATCGACACCCTTTCGGTGTCGGTTTACGACGCCGCCTATCCGGCGGGAAGCGCGGTCACCGGCGCCGCCGTGGGCTCCACCGTTTATGTGCGGGTGGCGGTCACCGATCCCTTTGGCACCTATGACATCACCCGCAGCGATCTCGTCATCGACGGTCCCGGCACGGCGGGCGATGTCAGCACCACGCTGAGCAGCGGGCAGGTAGTTTCCGACAATGGCACGGTGAAGACTTATGAGTACGTCTGGGCAACCACGGCGACCCAGGGCAGCTACAGCCTCACCGCCACCTCCAAGGAAGGCTACGAAAACACCATCCAGTCCTCGAAGTCCTCCTCCTTCACCCTCACCGAGCTCGACCTCGGAACACCGAGCACGACGGTGTTCAACAAGGACGTGTATGCCGCCGATGAGATCGTCTGCATCACCACCACCGACCTGGATCAGAACCAGAATCCTGCGGCGGCGGAGACCGTGCTGGTCACCGTCCAGTCGAGTTCGGGTGACAGTGAAATTGTGATGCTGACCGAGACCGGCGTGAACACCGGCGCCTTCAGCTTCTGCGTGACCGCCAGCTCCACGACGGGCGGCACGCCCGGCAACGGCACGCTTCATGCCCCGGTGGGCAGCGTGCTGACCGTCACCTACGTGGATCCGGACGACTCCTCCGACACCTCCGGTGACACGGCATCCGTGCCCACGGCGGCGCCTTCCCTGAGCGTGGTGAAGACGCTGCTGTCCCCGACGGACGGACAGGCGATGGTCGGTGAATCCGTCCAGTATCGCCTGCGGGTCACCAACACTGGCGGCGGCACCCTCAGCAGCATCCAGCTCACCGACAGCTTCCCGGCCCTGAATCTGGCGTACGCCTCCGCCTCCGTTTCTCCGGACAGCACGGGTGCAGGCACGATCGTCTGGAACAATGTTGGGCCGCTCACCTCCGGCCAGAGCACCGACATCGTGGTCAGCTTCACCGCGCTGGCCTCGGCGGCTCCGGCGGTCAACAGCGTGCTTGCCGACGCTGGCGGCGGCCTGACCGCCTCCGACACGGAGAACGTCATCATCACCAGCCCCTCTCTTTCGATTCTCAAGACCCTGGTCAGCCCGAATCCCGGCCCGGCGGGCAAGGGTGACGACGTGATCTTTGACATCCTGGTTCAGAACACGGGCGACACCCTCATCACCACCGTGCCGCTGGAGGACAGCTACAGCAGCGCCCTCTTTGACTTCGTCTCCGCCACGACAACACCGGATGGCGAAGGCGGAGGCAGCCTGGTCTGGAGTGACATCACCGGCGCGGGAAGCCTGGGCGTCGGTGAATCCTACCTTCTGACGGTCACCCTTCGCACCAAGGGTGCTGCCAATCCGGCAACCAACAATGCCGCCATCCTTTATGCCGTCGATGTGAACGGCGATCCCGTCCCGCCGGTGGACAGCACCGCCAGCCTGGTGACCGAGGCCGCCAGCATCCGCGGCACCGTCTATGACGATGACGATCATGATGACGTCTTCAGCGCCGGCGATACCGCGCTTCAGGGAGTCGTCGTGCGTCTCTACACCGACCCGGATGGTGACGGTGATCCGGTGGACGGCACGCTGGTGGACATGACCCCCACGCTCGCCGATGGCAGCTATGAGTTCCTCAACCTCGACCTCGGCGACTATGTCGTCGTCGAAGAAGACATCCTGGGTTACGTCAGTCTTCAGGACACCGAGGGTGATCCGACCGACAACCGCATCCGCGTCGGCATCAGCAGCTTCACCACGCATGCCGGCAAGAACTTCCTCGACGCCGTGCTCGACACCTCCTCGTATGGCTCCATCAGCGGCCAGGTGCGTGATGACACGGACGCTGACGGCAGCCTGGCGGACGGCGACTCTGGCATTTCCGGCGTCACCCTTGGCCTTTACACGGACCCGAACGGCGATGGCAGCTACAATGATGGCATCCTGCTTGCCACCACGCTCACCAACGGCAGCGGCGCCTTCAGCTTCACGCTCGTGCCGCCCGGCGGCTACGTCGTGGTGGAAACCGATCCTGCAGGCTATGTCAGCACGGCGGATGTGCAGAACCCGAACGACAACCGCATCGCCCTCACCCTGCCGCCTTCCGGCAGCCTCACCGGCAACGACTTCCTCGACACCAGCAACACCGCCGCGCTTGCAAGCATCGGTGACATCGTCTGGCTGGATGCCGACAATGACGGTGTCAGGGACCTGGGCGAAAGCGTGGTCGATGGCGTTGTCGTGGAGCTTTACTCCAGCTCGCAGACTCCGGGAGCAGAGGTTCCCTACCTCCGCACCACCACGGCATCTGGCGGGGTCTACCTGTTCACCCAGGTGCCAGCGGGAAGCTATGTGCTGTATTTCCCGGGCTCTAATTTCAGCTCTGGCGGCGTGCTCCTGTCAGCCTCCCTTTCCAGTTCGGTCACCGTCACTGTCGACGATGGCACTGACAACGATGACAACGGCATGCAGGCAGGGGGCGCAGGTGCTCCGGTCAGCAGCCCGCTGTTCGTCCTTGCCGCAGGCGAGGAGGACGCCACCAAGGATTTCGGCTTCGTGCCGGATGGCAGCTTTGGCAGTCTCTCCGGCGTGGTGATGGAGGACACCACCAACGACCTCGTGGGTGAGGTGGGCATCGGCTCGGTGACGGTCACGGTTTACACGGACCCGAACGGCGACGGCGACCCCTCGGACGGCGCTTTGTGGGGCAGCACGAGCACGGCCCCGGACGGCAGTTATGACTTCTTCGGCCTGCCGCCCGGCGATTATGTGGTGGAGGAAAGCCAGCCTTCGGGATTCACCAGCGTGACCGACACGGACGGAGGCACCGACAACCGGGTGGCGGTCAGCGTGGTTCCGGCCGGATCGTCGAGCGCTGACTTTGTCGAGCGCCAGGTCGGTCAGATCACCGGCTCGGTTTTTGCGGACCTCGACAACGATGACTTCGGCGATGTGCCGCTGTTCAACGTCACGGTCACCTTGAAGGATGCGGCCGGAGACGACATCGACAGCGACGCCGGTCAGCCTGGCGTCCAGCCGACGACTGCGACCACGGACATCGACGGCAACTTCGTTTTCGCCGACCTGCTTCCCGGCAGCTATCGCGTGGTGGAGACCCAGCCCGCCGGATTCCTGAGCGCCGGCGACACGGATGGCGGTGTCGAAAACGAGGTGGAGGTTGTGCTCACCGCCGGAGGCACCGGCACGGCGGACTTTGTCGAGGAGGAACCTGCGATGGCGGGCAACCTCGTCTGGCATGATGCCAACAACGACGGCTTCAAGGATGTGTCCGAGGACGGCATCGACGGCGTGCTGGTCGAACTTCTGGACCTGTCCAACAATCCCGTGGACGGAGACCCGCTGACGCCGGGCGTGCAGGCGCTCACGGCCACCACCTCCGGAGGCGGCGCCTATGGTTTCACCAACCTGCCGCCCGGCCTCTACCGGATGCGCATCAGCACGCCGCCGTCGGGTTGGATCCTCTCCTCCGTCATCACCAACAACACCGATGACGGCCAGGATGATGATGACAACGGCAGCCAGGTCATGCCGGGCGCGCACACCTACAGCCCGGTTTTTGAACTGGTGGCCGGTGATGTGGAAAGCACCCTCGACTTCGGCTTCACGGCCGCCGCAGGCACGCTCAGCATCAGCGGCCAGGTGCGTGACGACTACGATCTCGACGGCAGCTTCTCGGACAGCGACCAGCCGGTGCCGGGCGTGACGGTCAGGCTTTACGCCGACAGCGACAGCAACGGTGTGTTTGACTCCGGAAGCGACCTGCTGGTGGCCACGACGACGACGGACGCCCTCGGCGCCTACAGCTTCGGCAGCCTTCTCGGCGGAACGTATTTCGTGCAGGAGGTCGACCCTGCCGGCGCCACCAGCACGGCGGATGTGATGACCGCGAATGACAACCTGATCCGCGTGCTTCTGGCGGGCAGCAGCAGCATCGGCAACGACTTCCTCGACGCCGTCGATCCCGCCGGCTACGCCTACGATGTCACCACCGGGCAGATCATCCCGGGCGGCAGCATCGCGGTGAGCGGTCCGGGCGCGGTCACCCTCGTCCAGGATGGCAGCAGCGGTCAGTACAGCTTCATCATCGACGGCACCGCCGGCACCTACACGATCACCTACACGCCGCCCTCCGGCTACATCATTGATCCGGCGCGTCCGGTGACGAGCCCCAGCCTGGATCCGACCGGCGGCAGCAACCCGACGGTGCTGGGCGCGGGCGAGGACGGGTTGAATCCCGGCTATCTGACCGATGCCAGCGCGGCTGCCAATCCCTGGTATCTGAGCTTTGACCTGGCCTCGGGGGATCCGCTGGTCATCAACAACAACATCCCGCTGCGTCTCGCCACGCCGAAGAAGTATCAGTATTGGAAGCTGGTGACGCCTGGCGGCGGGCCTGACCCCGGCTCCAATGGCGACGGTGACTGCTACGTGGATCTGGTCGAGTATGCGCTGAACCTGAACCCCGCCAGCGGCGTGCAGACGGCACCCGTGTTCCGCGGCGTGCACAACCCGCTGACGGGCAAGATCGACGTGTCCTTCGACCGCGTGGAAGGCGGCCTTGATGACGTGTCCTGCACGCTCATGGGCTTGAATGCCCTCAGTGCCTCCCCGGCGGGATGGACGCCGCTCTCCGTTGTGCCCACGGTCACCAGCAACGGCGACGGCACCGAGACGGTCACGTTTGAAGATGTCGAAAGCGATCCTTACTTCACGGGCCTGAAGCAGGGCTTCGTGCGTCTGAAGATCGAACTCGACGAGGATGGCAACATGGTTGCCGAGCAGACGGCGGACACGCCGACCTTTGGCTGGACGCGCCGGACCTTTGATCCCGAATGCGTCATGACGGGTCATCCCTACCTGAAGGACAAGATCTTCTGCGGCACGGTGGACGCCGTTGTCGGCAACGTGCTCGACGTCACCACCAGCGCAGGATCGGAAAGCATCGCCGCCCAGCTGATTCCCGACAGGCATTATTTCATCGAGGTGTTCTCGGGTGACAACGCCGGCCACCGGTTTGAACTCAACGAGTCTGCCACCACGGCCACCGCCATCGCTTTGGACGCTGTCGCCAGCCGCAACACCCAGGCCTCGGTCCCCGCCAGCCTCGCGGGCGACAAGGTGGTCATCCGCGAGCATCACTCGCTCAACGATCTCTTCCCGAGCACCGGTTTCACCGCGACGAACAATGCGGCCACGGCCGACCGTCTGATGTTCATGAACCGCGGTGTCGGCACTTACAGCATCTACTGGCTGCTGCTGGACGGTGGCAGTCCGAAGTGGGTGCTGAGCGGCGACGGCACGGCCGCCGACCAGGGTGGACGCGTCATGGATCCGGCCGAGGGCTGGTACACCCATCCGCGCAGCATCGCCCATGAAGTGGTGTGGCACGGCATGGTGCGCGCCAACGCCTTCGCCTGCCCGCTGGTCGCCGGCCCCACCTTTGTCGGCAGCGGCTATCCCATGGATCAAAGCCCCGCCCTGCGCGGCATGACCACCGCCGCCGGATTCATCGGCACCCGTGACCCTTCCACGGCGGACCAGCTTCTGTTCTGGAAGGGCTACACCAGCACGCAGGCCATGGCCTACTACAACCACTTCCTGCTGAGCTCGGGCCCGCTCCAGCAGTGGACGGAGCAGGGCAACGCGCTGCTCACCAACGAAAACAACCTGATGCTCTTCAAGCCCACCACGGGGGTCATCTACCGCATGCGCAGCGGCCTGACCAACTATGTGATGCCGCTGCCCTGGACGCCATGACCCGCCTGCCTTTTCCCCAACGCCAACGGCTTATGAAAACGCCTGCTCTCCTCATCGCCCTGCTGCTCTCCGCGCTTCCCGCCGTCGCGCGCACCATCGACTGGGGCAATGCCGTCGCCGACACCCTCGTCGACAGCGCCGGCCTGTCCCTTGACGACAGCTTCACCTTCGAGCTCGGCACCTTCGGCAGTTTCACGCCGACGGCCTCCAACATCGCCGACTGGGCCTCCCACTGGAAGGTCTTTGACCGGGCCGAAGCGCCTGCAGGAAGCGGCTGGAACTCCACCTTCAGCTTCTTCAATTCCACCGCCACCCTTCTTGCCGGCGGCCAGTCCAGTGAATCGCCCCCGCTTCCGCCCTACACCTTTCTCGCCGGCGAGCAGGCCTTCATCTGGGTTTACAACGTCCTCAACATCGACCCCGAGCAGACGCAGTGGGCGCTGGTCACCAACGATTCCAGTGACAGCAACGCCGCCGATGACTGGCTCATGCCGGAGCCGGGGGGCAAGACGGACCTGCCGCTGGAGTGGCGGCTTTCAGGAGCCAGCGCCGTCGTCTTCGGAGGCCTGCACGACCAGCAGGGGCCGGGTGACTACACGAGCAACCCGGGGGTGTTTGACCTGCAGACCGCCGCCGTGCCCGAGCCATCCGGGGCGGTGCTGCTGCTGCTGGGTGCAGGCTTTCTGCGCCGCAGCCGCCGGCAGGGTAGACGTTGATTCGATGACGGATCGCCCGAGCTTCCGCTTGCCAGCCGCCGCCTTCAAAGCCTGACTGGCGGGGCCATGAAGAAGCCTCACCGCCTTGCCGTTCTTCTCCTCGCCAGCTTGTCCGCTGCCTCTGCCGAGGATGCGTCGTCGAGGGATTCCCTTTTTGCCGGGAGCGTGACGGAAATGTTTCCGCGGCTGGTCGAGATCCGGCGCGACATCCACAGTCATCCGGAACTTTCCAACGAGGAGGTGCGCACGGCAGGGCTGGTCGCGGAACATCTGCGGAAGCTGGGACTGGAGGTGAAGACCGGCGTGGCGAAGCATGGTGTGGTCGGCCTGCTCAAAGGGGCGGGTGAAGGCCC
Source organism: uncultured Prosthecobacter sp. (assembly GCA_964642905.1). Taxonomy (GTDB): domain Bacteria; phylum Verrucomicrobiota; class Verrucomicrobiia; order Verrucomicrobiales; family Verrucomicrobiaceae; genus Prosthecobacter. The sequence continues at coordinate 906 of CAZXPU010000138.1, read as the reverse complement.
CTGCGTGGCGGTGCGGGCGGACATGGACGCACTGCCGATCAAGGAACTGCGCAGCACGCCCTACCGCTCGCAGAACCCCGGGGTGATGCATGCCTGCGGCCACGACGTGCACACGACCTGCGCCCTGGGGTTGGCAGAGCTGCTTGCGCGGCACAAGAACCAGGTCCGGGGCAGCGTGAAGTTCCTCTTCCAGCCTGCGGAGGAGGCCATGCCGGCGACCTTCAAGGGCGACTGGGGCGCCAAGCTCATGGTGGCGGAGGGAGTCATGGAAAACCCGAAGCCGGTGGCCGTCTTCGGCCTGCACACCGCCGCCCTCGTCCAGCCGGCCGAAGCCACGGATGACGACGTGCATTATCTGAAGGCGGGCCAGATCGGCTTCACGCCTGGCATCGACAACGCCAACAGCGACCGCTTTCACATCACGATCCAGGGTAAAATGGCCCATGGGTCGACCCCCCACAAGGGGGTGGACGCCATCGCCGTCGCCTCGGAAGCCGTGATGGCGTTGCAGATGATCAAAAGCCGGCAGACCAACACGCGCCAGCCGTTGGTCATCAGCATCGGCACCATCCGCGGGGGCGACCGCGAGAACATCATCGCGGAAAAGGTCGAGCTCGGCGGCACGGTTCGAACCTACGATGCGACCTTCCGGGACGGCGTTATTGAGCAGATGCACCGGATTCTCAAGGGCATCACGGAGGCTCATGGGGCGTCCTACCAGATGGATTACCGCAAAACCTACCCCAGCATCCGCAATGACCGAAAGCTGGTGGAGGCCACGCTTCCCGCCTTCCGTCGGCTTTTTGGGACCGACAACGTCAAGGAGCTGGTTCCGGGCATGGGAGGGGAAGATTTTTCCTTTTTTGCCCAGGTGTGCGCGAGCAAGAGCAGCGCCATACTGTCCAC
>CAZXPU010000137.1:0-13534 GCA_964642905.1 uncultured Prosthecobacter sp. | reverse complement strand
CGTGGAAGTCGCCGGTGAAGTGCAGGTTGATCGACTGGGCGGGCTGCACGGTGCTCTTGCCGCCGCCAGTGGCACCGCCCTTGCGGCCGAACACGGGGCCCATGGAGGGCTGGCGCAGCGCCAGGGCCACGCTCTGGCCGATCCGTTTCAGGCCCTGGGCAAGGCCGATGGAGACGGTGGTCTTGCCCTCGCCGGCCGGCGTCGGGGTGATGGCGGAGACCAGGATGAGCTTGCCGCGCTGCGGCTTGTCCTTCAGAGCCTTGAGGGAGATTTTCGCCTTGTCGACGCCATGCAGGCTCAGGTGGTCGTTGGAGATGCTGAGCGAATGGGCGAGGGAGGCGATGTCCGGAAGCATGACGGGAGGTGAGGCTTGCCGATGATGAAGGGCGGCGGCGCGATGAAAAGGGGGAAATGTGCGCCTGTCGTGGAATTCGTGTGCATCGCATCATGAATTGCCGGGGCGTGCATCTTTCCGCTGGCGGCCCAACAAGGGATGCGTTCTTTTGTTCTCCGCATGAACCTTTCCAACCTGCTTCGTTGTTCGCTGCTCGCCCTCAGCCTCGCCTTGCCTGCCATGGCGGCTCCGAAAAAGCTCCTGGTGGTCACCGTCACCACCGGCTTCCGTCATTCGTCGATTGAAACGGCCGAGAAGGTGCTGAAGGAGCTGGGTGAGAAGTCCGGCGCCTGGACCGTGGACTACGTGCACCAGCCCGAGGGCCAGCCGAAGAACCCCGGCCGTCCGCCGGAGAAGAAGCCCCAGGACAGCGACGAGTCCTTCAAGGCGAAGCAGGAGGCCTACAGCAAGGCGCTGGCCGACTACAACGCGGCGAACAAGGCCTGGAACGACCAGGTGAAGGCTTACATGGCTGAGAAGATGGCCATCGAGAAGATCAAGGACTACGACGGCTTCATCTTCGCCAACACCACCGGCGACCTGCTGTTCCCGGACCGTGACGGATTCGTGGAGCTGATCAAGGGCGGCAAGGCCATGGTGGCCATGCATTCCGGCTCCGACACCTATCATCCCTTCCGCGGCTATGTGGACATGCTGGGCGGCGAGTTCCAGACGCACAAGGCCCAGGTGGAGGTGCAGCCCATCCTGCACGACCCGGCCCACGCCGCCACCCGGCCGATCCCCGCCGGCTTCAAGGTGTTTGACGAGATCTACATCATCAAGAGCTACGAGAAGTCCCAGGTGCACGCGCTGATGGGTCTCGACGCGCATCCGAACGACAAGACGCCCGGCTATTTCCCGATGTCCTGGTGCAAGGAGTTCGGCAAGGGCCGTGTGTTTTACACCTCCCTCGGCCATCGTGAGGACGTCTGGGATCCCACCTGGCGCGAAGGCACGCCGGACCGCAAGAACTCGGCCGAGATCGCCAGGACCTATCAGGAGCACATCCTGGGCGGCATCCAGTGGGCACTGCGCCTTGCGGAAGGCGACGGCACGCCGGGCAACCTGAAGTAAGCCGGTTTCATGCGCGACCTGCAGTCCGCCCGGGCCATGTGGCTCAAGGGCTGGCTGTTCCTGGTCATCGGCCTGCTCTCGGCTGCCATGCTTTTGGTTGAGCATTGGAGCTGGCGGACCGCGCTGCTGCTCGCCCTCTGCGTCTGGGGTTTCTGCCGGGCCTGTTACTTCGCCTTTTATGTCATCGAGCGCTGGGTGGACCCGTCCTTCAAGTTCAGCGGCCTGGGGAGCTTCATCCTGCATGTCTGGCGTTCGCGCCGCCGCTGAACGCGGTGTTGCCTGGCAGGGCCTGGCTTCCCTTGCCAGGAAAGCGAGGCCGCTTTAGAGACACCTCCCCCCTTTTTTCGCATGAGTGACCTTCTGCATCATCCGCTCTGGCAGGCCGACAGCCTGGGCTCGCCGCTGCCTGACGATGAATTTGGCGTCAGCGTCAGCCTGCCGCTGTGGAGGCATGTCATCGGCTATGAGGAGAAGGATCCCGAGGTGGTGTCGAAGTTTCGTTCGGGCTATCCGCGCTTCTGCTGCCCGCCTGCAGTGGGTGAGCTGTTCGGCGTGGCAGAGAGTGAGCTGGCCGGTCCCGGAGAGCGCTGCCTGGTCTTCCCCCGCCTCGTTCATGCGGAGCGCTGCGTGCAGTTCATCGCCCGCGACGGCCACGTCGGCCGCGCCCGGGAATGGCGGCACGGGCTTGGCGCGGTGACCTTTCCCGAGGCGGCGCATGCGAAAGCGCGGAGCTACTGGCGCTTCTGCGGCGAGATCGTCAGCACCCGCCAGGCCTGCGACGCCCTCGGACGCAGGGTGACCGAGGCGACGGCGGAGGATGGACTCCGGGCCAGCCGGGTGATCTGCGAGAGGCTGGCGGGATTCTCGGGCCAGCAGCCGGAGGACGTCTTCCTGTTCCCGTCCGGCATGGCCGCCAACTTCGCCGTGCACCGGATGCTCACCACCCTGTTTCCCGGACGCAGGACGGCGCAGCTCGACTTCCCGTACGTGGACGTGCTGAAGCTGCAGCAGATGTTCGGCAGCGGGGCGCACTTCCTGCCGCTGGTCCGCCCGGAGGAGTACGACGAGCTGCGCGGCATCCTGAAGGCCGAGGCCCTGGCGGGCATCTTCTGCGAGGTGCCGAGCAATCCGATGCTGCGCTGCGCCGACCTGGAGCGCCTGCTGGCGATCCGGGCGGAAACCCGCCCTGACACGCCCATCATCGCCGATGACACCATCGCCACCGTGGCCCATGCCGATGCGATGCGCGTGGCCGACGTGGTCACCTCCAGCCTAACCAAAAGCTTCTCAGGGGTTGGCGACGTGCTGGCCGGCAGCGTCATCCTGAACCGCGCCTCGCCGCATCACGCCGCGTTCTCCGCCTTCCTGAAGGCCCATGCCGACAACCGCCTCTGGCATGGCGACGCCGTGGCGCTGGAGCAGAACAGCCGTGATTTTGCCGAACGTGCGGGCCGGATGAGCCGCAACGCCCTGGCGCTGGCCGGCTGGCTGCGCGGTCATCCGAAGGTGGAGAAGGTCTGGCATGCCCGTGAGCAGGGCGGTGCGGGTTATGAGTTCATCCGGCGTGAAGGCGGCGGTTACGGCTGCCTGTTCTCCTTCCTGCTCAAGGATGCGGAAATCACCAGCGACCGCTTTTACGACGCCCTGCGCGTCTGCAAGGGGCCGAGCCTAGGCACCTGCTTCACCCTGGTCTGCCCCTACACGCTGCTTGCCCATTACGAGGAGCTGGAGTGGGCCGCCCAGTGCGGCGTGCCCTCGCATCTCATCCGCGTCTCCGCCGGCCTCGAGGACGAGGCGGACCTGATCGCGCGTTTCGAGCAGGCCCTGGCCGCCTGATCTGGATGCTGGTCGAGACAGGGGACCAGGAGGCGTGTTGAAAGGAAGCATCGGCGGAGCCGTCCCTATGGCGTGCCCGAAACGTCATCACCGCTGCCTTACACCGACACCAAACCGGTGGGCGCGGCGGATTTCTACGCGGCGGTCAACGCGACCTTCCGCTTCATCCTGCATGAGCAGGGCATGGAGGGCTTGCGACGTTACTGGCTGGACCTGGGCAGGAAGTATTTCGCCCCGGTGACCCGGCGCTGGAGCGAGGGCGGCCTGCAGGCGGTGGCGGAGCACTGGCGCGCCTTCTTTGCCGCGGAGCCCGGCGCGGAGGTTGAGGTGACGTGTGGAGCGGAGGAGGTGGTACTGGAGGTTCGCACCTGCCCGGCCATCGCCTACCTGCGCGCTCATGGCCGTGAAATCGTGCCCTGCTTCTGCCAGCACTGCCATTTTGTCAGCGCCGCCATGGGCGAAGGCGCGGGGGTCGAGGTGCGCGTGCAAGGCGGCAACGGCTCCTGCACGCAGCGCTTCGCCCTTGCCGGACATTTGGTTCAACCTCAGCAGATGGAGGACATCGCCACCGCCACATGATCGGCATCTACGACTTCTGCGGGCATTACGAGTGGACCTTCCAGTGGCTGCATGAGCAGGGCGGTCATGAACTGGTGCGCCGTTACTGGGACGAGGCGATTCATCAGGACTCCCAGCGACATGCCGACGCGCTGATTTCGGCGAAGGGTTTTGACGGCATGGATGAATACTGGGGGCACACCCTGGGCGAGGAGGGAGGCGAGTGGGAGGTGACACGGGGCGACGACGTCTTCCGCATCGACATGCACCACTGTCCTTCCAAGGGCTTCCTGATCCGCAACGGCCTGAAGAGCCATCCCGATTACTGCGACCACTGCCTGGGCTGGATCGGGCCGCTGATGAAGAAGGCCGGCTTTGTGGTCAGTCATGAGCACAACCACTGCGGCCAGTGCTGGTGGGAGATCCGCCGTGCGGCGGATGCCACGCCCGCCAGTGTGCCAGGCGCGCTTTCCGGTGACGCCGACGTGCGCCTGCACGATGACTGGACGGCCCCCGGTTCCCATCTCGACTGTTATGAACGCGCCACGGATCCTGACGACAAGCTACCTCCTCCTTTTGCTGACCAACCTGCTGCGGGCCGCTGAACCCGGCTGGGAGAGTCTGCCGCCGCTGCCGGAACCCAACGGCGGTTTTGTCTGCGGCGTGGACCACGGCCGCGTGGTGGTGGCGGGCGGCACGAACTGGGCGGGCGGCAGGAAGAACTGGCTGAAGGCCGTGCATGTGCTGGATCCGCTGAAGCGCACCTGGGAAACCGTCAATGAGCTCGGCCAGCCGCTTGCCTATGGCGTGGCCGACCGGTCTGCCAGGGGCATGATGGCCGGTGGTGCGCTGGTGATCCTGGGCGGCTTCACCGGTGAGCAGGGTTTTCTCCGCCAGATCTGGATCGAAAACGGCAGCCGCCTGGTGCGTGACGCCCTTCCCGCCGCCGACGCTCGTTCCCTGGCCGCAGGCGGATGGATCGGGGAGGAGATGATCCTCTGCGGTGGCAGCCGTGACCCGGCCGACCTTGCCGGGGCGCGTCGTGACACGCTGGCCGTGGACGGGCGCGGCAACGTGCGCCGGCTGGCCGACCGTCCGGGCCCGGGCTTTGTCTCCTCGGGATACGCCGTGGCCGCCAACCAATTGTTTGTCTTCGGCGGCGCGGCCTGGGACGTCGGGGGAAAGTCCGTGCGGAACCTGGCGGAGGCCTCCGCCTTCCGCCCTGCGGACAATGTCTGGCGGTCGATCCGGGATCTTCCCCAGGCGGTGAGGGGCTGCACGGCGGCGGCCTTGTCAGACGGCCGCATCTACCTCGCAGGCGGCTACAAGAACGATGAGGAGGGCTTCACCGACGAGGCCTGGATCTACGACCTCGGCAGGGATGAATACCGTCCGGCGCGACCACTGCCCTACAAGGCCATGGTGTCGCTCGTTGTCTGCGACGGGTTTCTCTACTGTCTGGGAGGCGAGGACAGGAAGCAGTCGCGCACGGACGCCGCCTTCCGGATTCCCGTGGCGGAGCTGCTGAAGTGACATGCCGTTGATAACAGGCTCCCCGGCGGGCGTTAAGGCGCGGCATGAAAAGCATTCTCCTGCTGTCCGCCGTGCTCCTGTGCCTGTCCGCCCGCGCCTCCGCCGCCGAGGCTGAACGGCCTAACATTCTTTTCATCATCTTCGACGACTGGGGCTGGCAGCATGCGGGTGCCCATGGCTGCGACTGGGTGAAGACGCCGAGCTTTGACCGCATTGCCAGGGAGGGGGTGCTGTTCAGGAACGCCTTCACCTCGAACCCCAAGTGCAGCCCCTGCCGCGCCACCCTCCTCACCGGCCGCAACTCCTGGCAGCTTGAGGAGGCGGTCTGCCATGGCGGCCTCTTCCCGCCCAAGTTCGCCGTCTATCCCGACCTGCTCGAGGCCGGTGGTTATGCCGTGGGGCTGACGGGCAAGGGCTGGGGGCCCGGCGAGTTCAAGCTGGAGGGCCGCACGCGCAATCCCGCCGGGCCCTCCTTCGATGAATTCACCCAGAAGGCGCCCACCAAGGCCATCGCCACCACGGATTATCCACGCAACTTCCAGGCCTTTCTCGACAAGCGCGACAAGGCCCGGCCCTTCTGCTTCTGGATGGGCTTCAAGGAGCCGCATCGAGGCTATGAGGAGGGCTCAGGAACGCGCCTTGGCAAGAAGCTCGATGAGGTGAAAGTGCCTGGCTATCTGCCCGACAACGCCGTCGTGCGCGGTGACCTGGCCGACTACGCCATCGAGGTGGAATGGGGCGACCGCCAGATCGGCCGCACGCTGGAGCTGCTGGAGAAGCAGGGCCTGCTGGAGGACACCCTCATCATCGTCACCTCGGATCATGGCATGCCGTTTCCCCGGGTGAAGGGCCAGATCTACGAGGACGGCTACCATCTGCCGCTCGCCATGCGCTGGGGCCGCGGGATCAGGCCAGGACGTGTCGTCGATGACTTCATCAACGTGCGCGACCTCGCGCCCACCTACCTGGAGCTTGCCGGGCTTCCCATTCATGAGCAGATGACAGGCAGAAGCCTCGCCGCCATTCTGCGCAGCGAGGCCAGCGGCTTTGTCGAGGATCGCCGGGTGATGCTGGTGGGCAAGGAGCGCCATGACCTGGGCCGGCCGAACGACTGGGGCTATCCGGTGCGCGCCATCCGCACGCCGGAGTATTTCTACAGCCACAACTACCACCCCGAACGCTGGCCGGCCTGCAACCCCGAGACGGGCTATGGAAACTGCGACGACGGCCCAACCAAAAGCTGGATCGTGGAGAACAGGGGGCCCTTTTACGACCTGGCCTTCGCCTACCGCCCCGAGGAGGAGCTTTACGACATCGTCAAGGATCCCGAGTGCCTGAAAAACCTGGCCGCCGACCCGGCGCAGGCCGCCTTGAAGAAGCAGCTGCGCGAGAAGATGGAATCCCTGCTGCGCGAGGAGAAGGATCCGCGTGTCGCCGGAGATCCGGCGATCTTTGACACCTATCAGTACCTCGGCAACCGCAGCAAAAAAGGTTATGCCGAATGGGAGGCCCGTCAGAAGGGCCTGCCGCTTCCGGAAGTGCCGAAAAGGAGGAGGCAGGAGGAGTGAGCCGCCTCAGGCCGCGCCTGGTCCAGTCCCTTTTGGGACACGGTTCAGGCGGATCATCATCAGCCCGATGCTCAGCAGGGCAAAGCCCACGAAGGCGGCGGACAGCGTCCACACGGCGGCGGAATCCAGCCGCGGCGGCCGGACCTGGTTGGCAAGGATGAGCTGGCGGTCCATCAGGGTCGCCCAGACGAGCTGGCCGGCGCCGAACCAGCGCGCCCACTCGCGGCTGATCCGGCAGGCCTCGGGATAGTTTTCCGGCCTGCGCCAGTAGTCCGCCTTCGGCAGGTTCATCACATTCGGCGGCAGCCGGTGCAGGAAGGAGGTGACGAGCACCAGCACGCCAGCGACGCCCAGGTGCAGGGCGGCGGTGACCACGGCCAGGGACTGCCTGGAATCCCATCGGTTAGGCCGTCCGGCGGCGTCGAAGTGAACGGCGACCTTTTCCGGCAGCTGCTGCCACTCCAGGCGCAGGAGCAGCAGCGCCATGGCTGCCAGGATGAGGGCGATCCAGGATAAGTGGCTGGTTTTCATGAAGGCGGGGCGGGATTCAGGCAAACAGGAACAGCCGTCCGACAAGCAGCTTCGAGAGCACCTCGGCGGAAAGCAGGCCGAGCACGAAGGCCGTCACCGCGCGTCCGCCGCGGACATTGCAGCAGTGGCTGAAGGACTTCCACATCAGCGCCACCATCCAGACCGTGCCCAGCAGCATCACCAACGTCACGCAAGCGAAGACGACGACATCCGGGCTGTCCGTCGGCAGGCTGGGGATCTCGCCTGGCTTCAGGCCGGTGAGCGCCTTGAGCAGCTCCTGGTTGAAGCGGTGAAAACCCGGGGCGAGGCAGGTGAGCGCCACCCCAAGCATGGGCCAGCGCGCCAGCGCCTGCGTGCCGATCAGGTCGATGCTGCGAAAGGCGGACCTGGACACCAGCCTGCCCGCCGCCAGCAGCACGAGGGCAAGGCAGAGCCAGTCAATCAGACCCTCCGCGACAAACAACCACCAGGGTGCGGGGCGACCGACGTGAATATCGAGCACGCCATCGAAATGCAGTCCCTGCCCGGCACCGAGCAGGCCGGCGGCGATGACAGTGACCAGCCCCAGGCCAAGGGCCTGGACGCCTGCGATGCGATGAAAGGGGTGAAACAGGATCTGGATGAGTTTCATGGCGTGGAGTCAGGGGCTGAGGATGAAAGGGCGGCGGCCTGAAGGCGGCCTATGACTTCGTCGAGGCGGTTGCGCACGGTCGGGTAGCTGACCTTCATCAGGGCGGCCATGTCCTTGAGGCTGCCGCTCGCCTTCACGAACTCGAGGATGAAGGCCTGGTCCTCCGCCGACAGGGAGGCGAGGGGAGGCAGAGGGTACATTCCCTCGACCTCCGTTCCACAATGCTCACAGGCCAGCCGTTTGACCTGGAGCGTGTGATCACAGCTCGGGCACAGGGTTGGGACACGCTTCATTGAATAAAATTAAACACGAGTTCAATTTTATTCAAGTTCGATTTAATATATGTGGCTTAGATGAACCAAAAACACAGCAGCGCCACCAGGGTTGGGCCGAGGGCACCCAGGAAAAGACCGAGGGGGCTGATGCCTTCTCCCCGGAAGGCCTTGCTGTTCTGAAGGATGCCGGCCCCGGCGGGATTGGGGGCGTTGGCGATGACCGTCAGACCACCACCGGTGACGGCACCGGCCACGAGGGCGTATTTTAAATCGGGCGTGATGCCCTCCACCAGGCTGCCCAGGTAGGTGAGGGCGGCGTTGTCGGTGAGGGCGGTCAGGCCGGTGGCGCCGAGGAAAAGTGTGGCGCCGTCCATGCCGGCGATGAGTGGTTGAAGCCACCAGGACTGGAGCGAGCCAAGCGTGACGAGCCCAGCCAGGAAAAAGCCGACGAGCAGGCCTTCACGCAGCTTGAGATTGTCCTGATGTTCACGGGTGGCGGTGACCAGGCCCAGGAAGAGCATGAACACGCCGAAGAACACATCCGGATGATGGGCAAAGGCCACCACAGCGGCGAGGAAGAGCCCATGCATGAGGGTCAGCCAGACGGGCACGGGCTGCTGGGCATGGGCCTGGGGTTGGATGGCGAGGATCTCCTTCCGAAACATGGCGGCGACCAGGGCGGTGGAGGTCAGGCAGGCGATGGCGGCCTTCCAGCCGAAATGGGTGAACATGAAGACCGTGTCCCACTGCCATTTGGCCGCCACCATGAGCACCGGCGGGGCGGCGAAATGCGTGAGCGTGCCGCCGATGGAAACGTTGACGAACAGCAGGCCGAGCGTGGCGTAGGCAAGCCGGGGGCTGATGTTGCGGTCAAAATAGCGACGCTTCAGCACGATGGCCAGCAGGGTCATGGCCGCCGGTTCGGTGATGAAGGAGCCGAGCAGGCTGCCGAAGGACAGCGCGGCGACATAAAAGGCCATGCTTTCCTGAAGCGGCATGGCCCGGGCGATCCCGGAGATCAAGGCCTCGGCCAGCCTGACCACCGGCCGCGTGGCCGCCACGACCATGACGACCAGCACAAACTTGGGTTCCGTGTAGTTCAGGCTTTCGATGTAGTGAACCGCTTCGTGGACGCTGCCTTTCAGCACGGCCACGCCGGCGAAGAGGGCGGCGGCCCAGAGGCCGAAGACGACCTCGGTTTCCGCCAGGAAATGCAGCAGGTTCTCCTGCACCGATCCCTTCGGAAACTGATGCGCCCAATGAGCGAAGCGCTTCACCGAAAAGGTGTGCAGCACCGCGAGGGCAAAGAGGCAGGTGGCAAGGAGCTCGACAGGTGAGGCGGTCATGGATGCGGGGCGTTTGGTTTCAATGTCATCATGCCGCCATTGCCGAGGGCAAGGTTTTCCGGTCCGGGAGTCGCGTTGTGGAGGCGGGCGCTACAGCTCCGTGACCAGGTCGGGGATCCGGGCGTCGTGCGGCTCGCAGGGCACGTCGGGCAGCAGCTGCATGTGGAAGCCGACACCCACGAGCTGCGCACGCATCGTGGGTTCGGCAAGAAGGCGGTCGTAGTAGCCTCCGCCACGCCCCAGCCGCGCGCCGTCCCGGGCTGAAAACGCCAGGCCGGGCACGAGGATGACGTCCAGGTCCCCGGTTTCCACAGGCTCGTTCCCGGCGGGCTCCCAGACCCCCAGCGTGCCGCGTTTCAGATCCTGCGGGCCCCGCACCTCCACCGGGACGAGTCCGGCCTGACCCACCTTGAAAAAAACCGTCCGCCAGCCGCGCGCCTGCAGCCAGGGCAGGAAGGCGGTCACCAGGTCCGGCTCGTTGCGCAGGCCGCCGAAAAGGGCCGCCACGCCGGGCCGCGCCCAGAGATCCTCCCTCGCCTGGAGCCGGCTAACCAATTGTTCAGACCAGCGCCGCAGCGTGCCCTCCGGCAAGGCGCGAAACCGCTCCCGGATCGAACGCCGGACGGCTTCCTTGGTCCATGAGTCTGTCGCTTCCGTCATGATTCCTGCCGACATCCTCCGCCTCCAGGCCGCCGCTGCCAAGCGCCGTCACCGGGAAAATCGTGGTTGTCAGCACCCATGAACGGCCTTTTAGTTAAGAGCAGTCAGGCAATTCCCTGCCACGATGATCCACGACCCCGCCCCTGACCACGGAGGGCCGGCCCTTCTTGGCCGCCCCAGGAGGAACCTCTTCTCCCGCCGTGAACGTGATGAAAACCGCATCGGCCTGCTGCCCACGGAAGGCTGGCGGCAGCGGAACCTTCAGTTCCTCGGCGAGGTGCTCATCCCCAGCATCCTCGCCCCCCGCAAGCCGGGACGCATTCCCGACGGCGGCCTGCCGCTTGCCGAGACGAACCAGCTTGGCGTGACCTGGCTGGGACATGCCGGTTTCTTTGCCCAGGTCGGAGGGGTCAACCTGGTCATCGACCCCAACTGGGCGCTCTGGCACGGGCCGGTGAAACGCCTCCGCCATCCCAGCGTCTGGGCCAGCGACCTTCCCCCCATCGACCTGGTGCTGGTCACCCACGCGCACTTCGATCACCTCCACCTGCCCAGCCTGCGCCGGATCGCCCACGGCCAGCCCATCATCGTCCCCAAGGGCGTCGGAGCCGTCGTGAAACGCTGCGGCTTCGGGCAGATCGTCGAGCTCGACACCTGGCAGGGCGCGCAGTTCCGTGACCTGCACATCACTCTCACCCCGGCGCGTCACTGGGGCGCCCGCATGATCCACGACACCCACCGCGGCTTCGGCGGCTACCTGATCCGCTCGGACGAACGAACTTTGTTTCATTGCGGCGACAGCTCGATGTTCGACGGCTTTCAGGAGATCGGCCGCCGCGCTGACATCGACCTCGCGCTCATGCCCATCGGCGCCTACCTGGCCCCCAGCGGCAGGCCCGTCCACATGAACCCCGAGGAGGCCCTGGACGCCTTCGAAATGATGGGCGCCCGCCACATGGTGCCCATGCATCACGACACCTTTCCGCTGGGCGGCGAACCGCTGCATGAGCCCGCCGAGTGGCTGGCGCGCTCCGCCTGCCAACGCGGGCTCGACGCACGCGTCCGGCTGCTTCACGAAGGCGAGACGGCGCTTTATTAAAAGCGTGCGGAACAAGGTTTTGGAGTCTGGATGAGCCCTTGAACCTCCGGCTTCCATTCATGTCTCGGAGCGTGCCCTGGCGAGGCCGGGCGTGATTTCAGCCTTGTCCTGAGGCGGTTTTTTTGATGCAATCACGGCCGTCGGACAACCCCGATCCCCCCCGCCATGAAAATCCATGTTCATAGTCTCGTGGTTCGTACGGCGCTGGCCCTCGTGGCCGGTGCATCCCTTGGGGCCTCGCCTTTGCGCGCGGCTGATGACATCGAGAACCTCTTCAAAATGGGCCGCACGGCCTATTACAAGGGCGACCTCGAGCAGGCGCACCAGCTCCTGTCCATGGTGGAGGCGCAGAACCCCCGCCATCAGGAGACACGCATCCTTCTCGCCGATGTGCGGATGAAGCTGCGTGCCACGGGCACCTCGCTGAAGAAAAAATACCAGGGGGTGATGATCACCAGGATCGAGTTCACCGACGTCACCCTGCAGGAGGCGCTGGACGGCCTGCGCGCCCTGTCGAAGAGCGCCAGCAACGGCCAGGTGGTGCCGAACTTCATCGTCACCGACGCGAAGGTCGCCGGCAACAAGGTGTCGCTGAACCTGACCGACGTGCCGCTGACCACCGCCATTGATTATGTGGCGCGCGTGGCCGGTGCACGCGCCAGCTATGACCAGCACGCCGTAATGTTCACCAGCGCCGCAGGTGGCTGAATGAGCTTGTCCGGCATGGCGCGGGATCTCTGCCTTCCGCGCCATGTCCGGGAAGTTTTCTCAAGCCCTGTCCAAAGCCGCCAGTCGTTCGGCCAGCGGCGGGTGGCTGTAGTGCAGCCAGACCGCCAGCGGATGCGGCTGCGGATGGCTCAGATGATCGTGGGAAAGCTTTTTCAGGCTGTTCATCAGCGGCCTGCCGCCATCCATCGCCTTTTTGGCAAAGGCATCGGCCTCAAATTCATGCCTGCGGCTGACGGCCAGCCCGAGCAGCCCTGTCAGGATGCCCAGCGGCCGGTAAAGGATGCCGAAGAGCACCAGGCCCATGCCGACGGGCGTGCCCTGGACGCCGAAGGCCGCAAAGAAGCCCGGCGACTTCAGCACCCAGCCCAGCAGGGAGAGCATCAGCCCCATTTCCGCCAGGCCAAGCGCCAGGTTCACCGGCACATGGCGGCATTGGTTATGGCCGATCTCATGGGCGAGGATGGCGAGGATCTCCTCCTGGGTGTGGTTGTTCAGGAGGGTGTCAAACAGGGCGATCCGACGGGTGCGTCCAAAGCCGGCGAAGAAGGCATTCGCCTTGGAGGAGCGGCGTGAGCCATCCACGATGCTCACCTCGTGAACGGGAAACTGCAGCTTCTCCGCCAGTTGCAGAATGGCCTCGCGCAGCGGGCCCGCCTCCAGGGGGGTGAACTTCAGGAACAGGGGCATCAGCACCCGGGGTGCAAGCCAGGTCATCAGCACGCTCACGGCCGCCAGGAACAGCCAGGCCTCAAGCGCGGCATGGGGTTCATGATGGAAGAGCCACACCACCACCCCGGTCGCCGGCAGGCCCAGCACGGCCATCAGCGCGAGGCTCTTGAGGTGGTCGCCGAAAAACGTGCCCCAGGTCATGCGGTTGAAACCGTGCCTCTCCTCCACCCCGAAGGTGTCCCAGGCGGCAAAAGGCAGGCCTAACAGGCTTTGCGCCAGCATGATCACGCCGAGGACGGCGACCCCGGTCATCACAGGTCCCGTTCCCAGAAGTTCCAGCCTGGCCTGCACGGCGCCAAATCCGCCGCACCACCAGAAGAGAAGCAGCGCCGCCAGTCCCGTGGCGTCACGCATCACGTCCACCCGCGCCCCGTCCGAGATGTAGGCCTGCAGCTTCTCGCGCGTCTCCTCCGGATAGATGTCCTCCAGCCCCGGAGGGACCGGACGCCCCAGGCGCGCCAGGTTGAGCAGGCGCACCACCAGCTCCAGGTGGAAAACTCCGATGACGGCGGCCAGGGCGGCGGCAAACCAGGGGTTGGACAGGCTCATGGTGCGGAAGGGGGGACGCTGC
>CAZXPU010000136.1:0-13645 GCA_964642905.1 uncultured Prosthecobacter sp. | reverse complement strand
TACGCCATCCATCTCTAGAAATCCGCGCTTCATGAAATGGTTTCAACTGAGCAACTCTCGTCTACATCCGTTCGACGGCACACCCACTCTACTTGGCTCGCAAGCGGTTAAGATCAAAAATCTGATCTACATGTATTTTCCAAGCATAGCTGTTTAATGAGCAACTCAAAACAGTATAGTCTTTCCACAAATCTCTCGACCCGAAAGCCCCGAAAGCACCCCATTCATTCAACAATTTATAGATGTCATGCGCCTCTACCTTTCCTTCTTTTGTAGCCTTCAACGCAGCCAAGCTATATCGACTCTGACCTTCTTCCAGGGCTGAGCACAATGTCCATAGCTCTAGGGACTCATATTTAGTGCGTGTCAACAAAACCAGCCATTGAATATCATCTTTAATTACAGGCAGTGTGGTATTGTCATCATTGAAGGGCCATGCTCTGACTGCGCAGAGCACATATTCAGATATTTTTTGTTTATTATTGATTGTCGAAGAAAACAGAACTGGGGTTACCTCTAAAGGTTTAGACGAAAAGAAATTATTTTGTTCTAAAAAGCAAGCGTGTATGGCGTGCGATAAAGATGCCGAATCAACTCGCGAAAAGATAAAGGAATCGATTTCAGGTTCATCGACAGCCCACACATAAGTGTGAATCATACAAAAGAAGAGACAAAAAATTGACGACTTCATATTCAATAATACCACTCTGAGTGGTAGCGGATTCCAACCTTTAAGATTCTTATTAAGTTCATTTAGCGACTGGATCCAAACATTCTCAGTCTCCATTGCTCTAAACTCTGCACGATTTGGACATGATTTATAAGGTGGAAAGGGGCCTTTTTTGTCTAAAATGAATTTTCCCAATTCTCCATTCAAATGGTCAAATGCATGTTTCATTTCGTGAGCTAACAATTGGCCTGGCTGAAACAAGACAGGTGACCCACCTGCGGTCGGATAACTCTCAGCATTGTTACTCAATGCTATAACATTTGTTCCTTGATAAAATTTACTTGGAGCGTCGTGCGTTTGAACGGTTATTGTCTGCTTTGCTCTTTTCTCTGCTGCCTGGAGTGCGGCTAACAAGTCTCTCCCAAATTGGGTCTTTAAGAGATCAGCCTTGTAAGGCTCTGCGCCTGGACACCAGTCTACCAACCCCAGCGGGTCCACTGCCATCACCGGCGATCCTTCCACATACTCATACAGGTTGATCCCGCCCTCCTCCTGGATCGGATCCTCGCTCAGCCACACCGCCATCTCCGCATCATACGCCCGGTAGGGGGCCAGGTGCAGGCCGCTTTTCCGGTGGTAGTAGTGGCCGGTGTAGCGGAAGTCGCTCGACAGGTCGAGTGACGCCGTCTGGCTGGGCAGGGCATGGCGGGATGTCAGGTACACTTCCACTTGGGTTTGTTCCTCGGAGCTCAGGGCGCGATTGTAGATCATCACCTCCGCGATCTCCCCCTGAAACCAGCCCTCCGGCACGTTGTTCACCACCGTGCGCAGCCCCAGCCCCACTCCCCCGTTGAACGCCCCGTAGGTTTGCCAGTCCTCCATCTGCCTCACCTCCTGCTGGTGGCCCCCGCCCTGGCTGCGCAGCAGGATGTTGCGCCGGTAGCTGCTTCCATACTGAAACGGCAACGCCCACTCCCCCTGCCACTCCGTCCCTGACACCACCAGCGTCGTGATCTGCCATTCCCCCACCTCGTCCGGCGCAGTCTCCACATTCGGCCGGTTGTGCCAATCCGAGGCACCATCCAACCCCTTCACATCCACCCCCAGCCCCGCCGTGCGCATGACGGCACCTCCCCCTGTCCACGTCCACAGGCTCAGCCAGCTAAGCGACGGACTGCCAGGAATCGCCGTCTCCAGATGTCGGCCAGCCTCTCCTTGGAGAACTGGCTGGGAAAGCCCGGATGATGAAGGAGAAGGCGCCTGGAGGAGTTGCAACACGGTTGTGGTGACCGATTGCACACGCCTCGGGGCGAATTGAAAACCTCAAAATGCCGGGCGGTTAACTTTCCGGCGGAGGCGGCAGCAGATCCTCGCGCTTCATGAGGCGCGGAATGTCGAGCAGCAGAAGCTCCCCCTTGGGGGTGCGGCAGATCTCGCTCAGAAAGGGCGTCAGGCGGTCCGTCTCCGCCACCACGGCATGCACCAACCCCGCGATGACCCGTGGATCGGACTTTCCGGCCGGGAAGATGTTGGTGACGCGGAACATGACCACGCCGTCATCCCAGTCGGACTCGAAGTTGCCGACGTTCAGCTCCTTGTTGGTGCGCATCAGCAGTTCGCAAACCGCCAGGCGATGCGTCGAGGGCACCTTGGAGGGAAGCCGGGACACGACGCTGATGACGCCGGGACCGCCATGCACCTGCACATGCAGAGGCACCCGGGTGTGGTGGGCTTCAAAGTCCGCCTCGATCACCTCAAGGCCGCTCACCTGCCGGAAGGCCCAGCCCTGGGCCTTGAAGGCGGACAGCGTGGTGGAAAAAAGTTCGGAGACCATCGGTGGAGGCAGTGGACGCTCCGTGAGGGAAACGTGGTCGGGACGGCGAGATTCGAACTCACGACTTCTTGCTCCCAAAGCAAGCGCTCTACCAGGCTGAGCTACGTCCCGAAACAGGCCTCCAGTTCGGAAGCGGGCGTGATAGTGGGGCACATTGCCTCAAGCGCAAGGGGAAAGGCCATCAATTCCGCTTTTGAAACAGTCCCTTGAACCGGGCCAGGAACCCTGGACGCTCCAAGTCGCCGTTCAGCCGGGCCGCCGGATCCGCCACCATCTCGGGCATCGGAGCAGGCTGCGAGGCCTGCCAGCCTCCGCCCAGGGCCTTCACCAGACCGACCGTCGCCATCAGACGCTGCCCGGCAATCTGGGCCGTCGCCCGCTGGGTGGCCAGCGTCGTGCGGTTGGCTTCAATCACGTCCAGATACGGGCTGGTGCCGGCCTCATAACGCGTCTTGGCCAGCTGCGCGGCCCTTTCCGCACTGCTCCGGGCGCGCCCCTGGGTCTCGGACTGCCTGCCCAGGTTGTGAATCGCGGACAGGCTGGTCTCGACATCCGCGATGGCCGCCAGAAAGGCCTGGCGATAGTTCGCCAGAACCTCGTCATGCACCGCCTTCGACTTGCTCAGGTTCCAGCGGTTCTTGTTTCCTGAAAACAGCGGCACGCTGATGTTCGGTCCGATGCTCCACATGAGCGCTCCCGGCTCAAACAGCAGGTCGATGTCGCCGCTCTGAAATCCGCCACGTCCCAGCAGCTTCACGCTCGGGAAGAACTGCGCCTTGGCGACACCGATCCGCGCGGTCGCGGCATGAAGCTGACGCTCGGCCTGCGAGATGTCCGGGCGGCGCTCGAGAAGGTCACTGGGCACCCCGGAAGGAATCTGTGGCGGCGACTGCAAGCCGCCCGAAGCCTTGCCGACCCGGAAACTGGCGGCGTTGGAGCCGGTCAGGATCGCCAGCACGTTTTCGAGCTGGTCACGCTGGGCCTGGAGCGCAGAGATCTCCGCCTCGGCGGTAGCCACCTCGGTCTCGGCCTGGGCAAGCTCGAGCTCGCTTCCCGCCCCTGCCTTCACCCGTGCCTCGGCGATGTTCCGCGCCTCCTGACGCCAGCCGACGGCCTCCGTGACGATGCGCATCTCGTTGTCGAGCGTGCGCAGCTTGAAGTAGTTCACCGCCACCTCGGCCTGGATGCCGAGGAGAATGTTGTGCACCGCATCACCGGCGGCGGCGGCATCGGCGCGCGCACCTTCGTTCTGACGACGGATCTTGCCCCACAGGTCAAGTTCCCAGCCGAACTCGATCGGGGCGTTCAAGGCCGGCCCAACGTAGTGCAGGCCGTTCAGCGGAAACGGCGAGGGCATGTGCTCGGAGGTGCGCTGATTCTCCACGGAAAGCGGCAGGCTGGCCGTCGGGAAGAAGTCGCCACGGGCCATGCGGGCTGCGGCGCGGGCCTGATCAAAGCGGGCGATGGCGGCCTTGAGCTGCTGGTTGTTCGCCGTGGCGGCGGTCATGAGGGCGTTGAGCCTGGAATCGTGAAACACCGTCCACCAGGCGCCCTTCGGCAGGTGCGCGGAGGGCGTCGCGGCACGCCAGGTCACGCCTTTGAAGGCGGGCGGAGCCACCGTGGCCGGGCGCTCATAGTGGGGACCGACCTGCGCAAAGGCGGAACTGGTGACGGCAAGAAGCAGAAGAGGGCGCATGGCGTAGATCATTGAGGTTTGTCGTGGGCGTGAACAGGAGCGGGGTGGGCGGCCTTTTTCTTGCCGATCATCACCAGCACGTAAAACACAGGCGTCAGGAACAGGCCGAGCAGGGTGACACCGATCATGCCGCTGAACACGGCGGTACCCATGGCGCGGCGCATTTCGGCCCCCGCCCCGGTGCTGACCACCAGCGGATACACCCCGGCGATGAAGGCGATGGAGGTCATCAGGATCGGACGCAGGCGCAGACGGCAGGCCTCCAGCGCCGCCTGAACAGGAGTCAGCCCGTGGTCGTTCTTCTCCTTGGCAAACTCGACGATGAGGATGGCGTTCTTGCAGGCCAGGCCGATGAGCACGATGAAGCCGATCTGGGTGAAGATGTTGTTGTCACCATGCGTGAGATGCACGCCGGCGAGGGCGAACAGAAGGCAGAGCGGCACGATGAGAATGATCGCCAGCGGCAGGCGCAGGCTTTCATACTGCGCGGCCAGCACCATGAAGACGAGCAGGATGCAGAGCGGGTAGATGTAAACCGCCGTGTTGCCCGCGATGATCTTCTGATAGGTCAGGTCGGTCCATTCAAACTCGAAGCCTGCGGGCAGCGTCTCGCGCGCCAGCCCGGCGATCAACTCCTCGGCCTGCCCGGAGCTCAGCGGCGGCAGCGGCGCACCGTTGAGGTCGGCGGCCAGGAAGCCGTTGTAATGCGTGACTCGATCCGGGCCAAAGCCCTCCTTCACCTTCACCAGCGAGCCGACCGGCACCATGTCACCGGCGGCGTTGCGCGTCTTGAGACGGGTGATGTCACCCACGTCATCACGGAACTGCGTCTCGGCCTGGGCCACCACCTGATAGGTGCGGCCGAAGCGGTTGAAATCGTTCACATACAGGCTGCCCAGGTTGATCTGAAGGGTTTCAAACAGGTTGGCCAGCGGCACGCCCTGGATCTTCGCCTTCTCGCGGTCCACATCGGCCTCCAGCTGCGGCACATTCACCGTGTAGCCCGAGAACACCTGCGTCAGCTTCTGGCTTCCATACGCCGCCCCGACCAGCTTCTGCGTCGCCTGATAAAGCGCGGCGTAGCCCAGGTTGGCGCGGTCCTCGACCATGAGCTTGAAGCCGCCCGTGGTGCCGATGCCGTTCACCGGCGGCGGCGTGAGCATGAGCACCAGGGCGTCCCGGATCGCCATGTACTTGCCATTGAGCGCATTGGCGATGGCCTGGCCGCTGAGCTCGGGGGAGCGGCGCTCTTCGAAGTCATCCAGGCCGACAAACACGATGCCGGCGTTTGGACTGATGGTGAAGCCCTGGATGCTCAGGCCCGGGAAAGCGATGGCGTCCTTCACCCCCGGATGATCCATGGCGATCTGCGACATGCGACGCATGACATCCTCCGTGCGGTCCAGCGAGGAGCCTTCCGGAAGCTGCGCAAAGCCGACGAGGTACTGCTTGTCCTGTCCTGGCACAAAGCCTTCGGGCACGATTTGGAAACCCTTCCAGGTGGCCCAGACCAGGCCGCCGTAAATGATCAGCGCGATGACGCTGAGGCGGATGGCGCGCTTGACGATGCCCACATAGACATTCGACGACCATTCAAAGAAGCGGTTGAAGGGGCGGAAAAACCAGCCGAGCAGCGCGTCGATGAGACGCGTCAGGATGTCCTTCTTGTCATGATGCCCCTTGAGCAGCAGCGCGGAGAGCGCCGGGGAAAGCGTCAGGGAATTGATCGCCGAGATGACCGTCGAGATGGCGATGGTGACGGCGAACTGCTTGTAAAACTGGCCGCTGAGGCCGCTGATGAAGGCCGTGGGAATGAACACGGCACAGAGGACCAGGGCCGTGGCGATGATCGGCCCCGTGACCTCCTTCATCGCCTGCTTGGTGGCCTCCAGAGGCCGCAGGCCGTTGCGGATGTTGCGCTCGACGTTCTCAACCACCACGATGGCGTCATCGACGACGATGCCGATCGCCAGCACCAGGCCGAAGAGGCTGAGGTTGTTGATCGAGAAGCCGAGGGCGTGCATCACCGCGAAGGTGCCGACGAGCGACACGGGCACCGCAGCCAGCGGAATGATCGAGGCCCGCCAGGTCTGCAGGAAGATGACCACGACGATGACGACGAGAAAGATCGCCTCGATGAGCGTGTGAATGACGGCGTCGATGGATTTGCGGACAAACACCGTCGGGTCGTAGGCGATGTCGAAGTCAACGCCCTCCGGCATCTTCCGCTTCAGCTCCGCCATGCGGGTGCGCACCGCCTCGGAGACGGCCAGCGCATTGGCTCCGGGAAGCTGGAACACACCCATGCCGACGGCCTTCTTGTTGTTGATGAGGCTGCGCAGCGAGTAGTCGCCGGAGCCGATCTCGGCGCGGGCGACATCGCGCAGGCGCAGTTTTTCGCCATTCGGGCCCGTCTTGACGATGATCTGCTCAAACTCCTCCTCGGAGACAAGCCGTCCCTTGGCGTTCACGGTGAGCTCAAAGGCGGAGTCCTTCACCGGCTGCTGGCCGATGGTGCCCGCCGCCACCTGGATGTTCTGCTCACGGATCGCGTTGACAATGTCCCCGGAGGTCAGGCCGCGTGCCGCCGCCTTGTCAGGATCAATCCAGATGCGCATCGCATAATCACCGCCGCCGAAGATGTTGACCTGGCCCACCCCCGGCAGGCGCGACAGCTCATCCTTGACGTTCAGGGTGGCGTAGTTGCGCAGGTAGATCTCGTCATAGCGGTCGTTTGGCGAAAGCAGGTGCACCACGAGCGTCATGTCGGGCGATGACTTCACCGTGGTCACCCCGAAGCGCCGCACCTCCTCCGGCAGCTTCGGCAGCACCTGGGAGACACGGTTCTGCACCTGCATCTGCGCCAGGTCGAGATCCGTGCCGATCTTGAACGTGACCGTCAGTGTCATGACGCCGTTCGCAGTGCTCTGCGACGACATGTAGAGCATGTTCTCAATGCCATTGATAGTCTGCTCAAGCGGCGAGGCGACGGTTTCGGCGATGGTCTTCGGGTTGGCGCCCGGATAGGTCGCCGTGACGATCACCGTCGGCGGGGCCACTTCCGGGTATTCGGAGATGGGAAGTTGAAACAGCGCGATCACCCCGAGGATGAAGGTCAGCAGCGAAAGCACGCCCGCAAAGATCGGGCGGGTGATGAAGAAAGAGGAAAAGTTCATCGGGACAAAGAATGGCGTTTGGAAAAAACAAGGCCCTGGGGACAGGAGCCGGGGATGCGGCGGGCGGGATAAGGCAGGCCCCTGCCCGGCTTCAGATCCGCCCGGAGCCGGAGAGGCGGCCACGCGTCATTTCGCGGCGGATGGCTTCGACTCCTCACCTGTCAGCGGCGCCACCGGCATTCCAGGCTGCGGCAGGCGGGCCTGGCCGTTGATGATGATCTTGTCGCCAGGCTGCAGGCCGGTGCGGATGATGCGCCTGCCGTCAATCACGGGGCCGATGCTGACCGGCTTGTAAACCGAAAGGGCGGGCTGCTTGGACTCATCAATGCCCAGCACGTACTTGTTCGCCTGGTCGGTGAGGATGCTCTTTTCATCCACCAGCAGCGCCTTGTACTTGCCGGTCATCGGCAGGCGGATGCGGGCGAAAAGCCCGGGGGTGAGCTCGCCCTTCGGATTGGCAAACTCGGCACGCAGAACCATGCTGCCCGTGCCGGCGTCGAGACGGTTGTCGAAGGACTCGACATGCCCCTGGTGAGGGAAGCCGTTTTCATTGGAGAGCTGGAGCTCCACCGGCACAAGGTTGTCGCCGTTGGTGTAAAGCTTCTTGTCGCGCAGCAGGCCCTGCAGCTTGAGCAGGCTGTTTTCGTCAATGTCCGCATACACGTAAACCGGATCCACCGTGACGATGGTGGTGAGCAGCGTGGTGCCCGCCGTCACATAGTTGCCCGTGGTCGTGATCGCCCGGCTGATGCGGCCGGAGATCGGCGCCTTGACGGTGCTGTGCTCGAACTCGATCTCGGCGCTGTGCTCGGCCGCGCGGGCGGCTTCCAGCGCCGCTTCACCCTGCTTGAACACGGATTCACGCGTCTCAGCCTGCTCCGGAGCGATGGCCTTGGCCGCCAGCAGCGCGGAAACACGGTCGAACTCGCGCTTGGCCGCCTCGGCGCCAGCCTTGGCTCGCGCCACCTCCGCCCTGGCCGCACGCAGCCGGGTTTCAAACGGACGCTGATCGATGGTGAAAAGCACATCGCCCTTCTTCACCAGAGCACCCGCCTGAAAATGCACCTCGGTGATGTAGCCGGCGACCCGCGGCCGCAGTTCGACGGTTTCCACCGCCTCAACACGCCCGGTGAACTCCTCCCACTCGACAAGTTCCTTCTGCTCCACCTGAGCGACCGTGACCGGCGCCGGGGGCATCTGACCGCCACCATGACCGGCACCTTGAGGGTGCTGGCCGCAGGCGGCGAGGAACAGGGTGAGTGGGAGGAGGGTGCGGGGGGGCATGGTGGAAGGGGTTGTCTGGCTTAAGTTGACCAGTTGGTTAATTTGAAATCGAAATAAAAGCGTTTTCGGGCTCAAGAATCGGCCTCTTTGACACCCAGGATGCGACGGGCGCCGGCCTCCATCTCATCCAGGTGACCGAGGTCGTTCCAGATTCGGGCGTGCAGCAGCAGGCCCTCGCCATAGGCGAACAAAATGCGTGCCAGAGCCGGTGCGTCGGGCGCCTCGATAAAGCCCTGGTAGTGGGCGTCACGGATGGCGCTCTCATAGTAGCGGATGAACTGGGAAAGGATCTCCTGAAGCTTGTCACGCAGACGGTCGTCCGTCGTGCTGACCTCAGCCCCGAGGCTGTGAATCGGGCACCCTAGGACACGGCCATGCTTCTTCTGCATCTCCTCCTGTTCCTGGCGAAATTCCTGGAAGCATTTCCAGATGCGCCCCAGGGGCGGGTTCACGGGCGAAAAGATCTGGTCCAACTGCTTGCGGTGCTCGACCCAGCCATGCTCCACGCTGGCCACGGCCAGCTCCGTTTTCGACTCGAAGTAATGATAGAAGCTGCCCTTCTTCACCCCGGCCTTCTCACAGATGTGATCCACGGAGGTCGTGCCATAGCTGCCGGTCCAGATGAGTTCCATCATGGCGTCCAGCAGGCGCTCTTTGGCATCGGAGGTTCGTCCCATGCACGCCTTTAAAGCGTTTACTAGACGAATAGTCAACTATTTTATTCCAATCTCACAAAATCAGCATGCAGTCGCCGTAACTGTAGAATCGATATTTCTGCTGAATGGCTTCCTGGTAGGCCTTCAGAATCCGTTCCTTGCCGGCAAAGGCGCTGACCAACATCATGAGGGTCGATTTCGGCAGGTGGAAGTTGGTCAGCAGCGCGCCCACGGCTCGGAATTGAAAGCCCGGGTAGATGAAAATGTCCGTGCTGCCCGAGGCGGCCACGACTTTCCCGTGATCACGCGCGACGGTTTCCAGGGTGCGCATCGAAGTCGTGCCCACGGCGAGCATGCGTCCGGCAGCGGCAATGCGGGAGGCGGTTTCCTGGGGCACCTCATATCTCTCCGAATGCATTTTGTGCTCATGCACCTTTTCCACCTTCACCGGCTGAAAGGTGCCCACGCCGACATGCAGCGTGACAAAGGCATGGGGCAGCCGGGCCAGCAATTCCGGCGTGAAATGCAGCCCTGCCGTGGGGGCGGCAATCGCGCCGGCGGCCTGGGCAAAGACCGTCTGATAGCGTTCACGATCCGACGGCTGGTCGTCACGCCCCATGTAGTGAGGCAGCGCCAGATGCCCGTGCCTTTCCTCATTTACCGGCTGATCCCAGGCGATCAGGCGGTCGCCATTGTCCAGGATTTCGCGAACCGTGCCCGTGGACTCGCCGACGCGCACTTGATGCCCGACGCGGAACTTCTTCCCGGGGCGCACCATGCAGCGCCAGAGCAAGGGCTGAAGCGTGTCCACGCGCAGCAGCTCCCGGCTGCCGTCCTCGGAAAAAAAGCGGGCGGGCACGACGCGCGTGTTGTTGAGCACAAGCAGGTCGTCGGGGCGCAGGAACGAGGGCAGATCGCTGAACCAACGATGCTCCAATTCCCCGGTGTCGCGGTGCACCACCAGCATCCTGGAGGCCGAGCGCTCGGGCAGAGGCTCGCTGGCAATCAGTTCAGGCGGCAGATGGTAGTCGAAGTCGGAAGTCAGCACAGGTTCAGCGGAGGGGTCGGCCCGTGGGGCGGCTCAGGTTCTATTCACCACAGGACCGGCAAACGCCACCCCATTCCTTCCGGGTTCGCCCAGGTTCCTACCACTTGTATTTGCCGCGCAGCCTCCGACGCAGCCAGATGGAGGAGGCGGCCAGGCCGGCGACCAGGAGCAGGAAGACGAACACGGAGCCATACTGGGCTCGTTCCGAATACTCGTTGTGAGGAATGCGGGCCGCGAGGGTGTAGATGTGGTAAGGCAGGGCCTGGACGGATTCCGTGAAGATGCCGAGGAAGCGCTCCACCGCCTGCTCCCAGTGGGCGAACCAGCCGGCATCGGCAGGCAGGGGCGTCACGTCCTTCTGCCAGGGAAGCTTGTCCTTGAAGGCCAGCGCGGCGGTAAACATGATCGGGGCGGTTTCACCGGCGGCGCGGGCGATGCCCAGGATGCTGCTGGTGAGGATGCCCGGAGTGGCAAAGGGCAGCACGGCGCGCCAGATCGTCTGCCAGCGCGTGGCGCCGAGCGCCATCGAGGTTTCCCGGAAACCCTGCGGCACGGCCTGCAGGCACTGCTCGCTGGCGGTGATGATCACCGGCAGGATGACAAAGGCGAGGGTGAAACCGCCGCTAAGCACGCAGGTGTCCCAGCCCTGGAAGCTGAGCGTGGTGAAGCCCAGGGGGATGGCCAGCAGCGTACGTTCATGCGGGGCGTCGGTCAGCACGGGAGCCGTCAGCACAAAGGCGCCAAGGCCGAACAGGCCGAACACCACGGAAGGCACGCCGGCAAGGTTCAGGATGGCCAGGCGAATCAGCTCCACCCGCCTGCCCTTGCTGGCATATTCGCTGAGGTAGATGGCGCTGGCCACCCCCAGGAAGAGCGCCACGGCCACGCTGACAACCACCAGGAGGGCCGTGCCGACAATCGGTCCCAGGATGCCGCCGCCGGAATAGGAGATCGTCTTCTCCTCCCGGAAGTTTTCGCCAAGCTGCTTCTTGATGACATCGGCGCCGTTGACGTCGGTCTCATGGGCCTTGCCCTGCTTGTCGACGATGACGTGCAGCGTGCCCGGCAGCTCCGTCAGGAACTTCACGTTCACGAACGGAAACTCGCTGCGAAAGGTGATCGGCGCGCCCTTGATGAAGATGTGGGCCACGATGCTGACCGTCACAGCCACGATGAGCAGAGTGCTGACTCTGAGCAGCCAGCGCACCGAGGTCTCACGACGACGAACGGAGGACTGGTCTCCGGCGAATGGATTGGCGGTCAGGTCGCTCATGCTTTCGGAAGTTCAAATCGACGCACCACGGCTCGGGCGCAGGCGTTCACGCCGAGCGAGATCACAAACAGCACGATGCCGACCATGAACAGCGCCTGCCAGTGGGCGCTGCCGCGGGACACTTCACCGAGTTCTTGGGCGATGATGCCCGTCAGGGTGTGGGCCGGTTGGAAGATCACGCCCGGACCGCTGGAGAAATCAGGGATCGCAATGCGGTTGCCGGCGACCAGCAGCACCACCATGGTTTCACCGATCACACGGCCGAGGCCCAGCAGGATCGCCGCCGCAATGCCCGAAAGGGCGGCCGGGACAATCACCCGGAAGACCGTCTGCAGCTTCGTCGCTCCCAGGGCGTCCGAGGCGTCGATGTAGGCCTGCGGCACGTTGTTCAGGGCGTCCTCCGCCAGGCTGAACATGGTCGGCACGGCCATGAGGGCCAGCAGGCAGCCGGCGTTGAACATGTTCAGTCGCTCCTGGATCGGGAAGCCCGGCAGCCAGCTCAGCCAGGAGAAACCGCTGACCTCCTTGATCAGGTCACCCACCAGCGTGATGCCGATGAATCCCAGCACCACGGACGGGATGGCCTGGATGAACTCAATGACCGGCTTGATCAGTTCCTTTTCCCGTTCCGAGGCAAACTGGTTGGTGTAGATGGCGGCGGCCACGCTCAGAGGGGTCGCGATGACGATGGCAATCAGCGCGATCACCAGCGAACCGGCCAGCAGGGGCACGAAGCCGAAGAAATCCTGCCAGGAGGAGTTCGTCAGCCAGTTGGTGCCGAAGAAAAAGGCTCCGACGACGGTGAAGATCGACACCGGACTGTCCTGCTGCCACCGGCGCAGAGCGTCCACGCTGTCGCGCAGGGCTTTGGCATGAGCAGGCAGGGCTTCACGCACCTCCGCCAGCAGCTTCGAGGCCTCGTGGGTGCCGCCCTCCTTGGGAAGGTGCAGCGCGGCGGCATCCATGGCCGCGGTGTAGGACACCACTTTTTCAATCAACTCATCGCGACGCTCAAGCACGGGCGCCATGCTGGCTGCATAATCAGGCTCGGGAGTTTCCGAAGCCTTGGCCTCCTCCAGCAGCGCCTGCTTTTCCTCAGGGTCTGCGGCTGCTTCAGCAGCCTTGAGAAGCTTCTGACGGCCCTCCTCCAACGTGAAATGCGTGGTCGCTTCCTCCTTGGTGGCCAGCACCTCCTCCTTGAGTTCATCCAAAACCTCCCGAAGGGGTTCGGGTGCTTCTTCCAGCGAATCCGAAGCCTCCACCAGGGGGCCAAACCTGGTCTTGGCCTCCTTGTCCTTGGCGATGAAGGCGGCGCTCAATTCCATGAGCATGGGCGGCAATTCGCTCACCTCAGGGCTCAGCCCGACAAATTCAGCCCGCAGCCGTCGGGCTTCCTCCATGCTGAAAAGCCCGGGCACCTGCATGGACTCGACCACCTTGCGTGTGGCGGCAGTCACCTGCTGTCGCAAAAGCTCAAGCTCACCTGCGGTCGGCGCCGGTTCTTTTTCCAGGGCCATCTCCAGGGCCTCGCGGGGAATCTTGACCTGCTCCTCGACCTCCCGCTTCAGCAGGAAGGCGGCGTCACGCCTGCTCCGGGCGGCCTGAATCAAGGGATCCAGGCTCGTTGTCACAGCCCGCCGCAGCTTGGACGACAGCTCCTGCTGCTCCGCCAGCGGACGGTCCACAAGATCGCAAAACTCAAGCCCGGCACGACGATAGATCTCCAGCTCATGCTTGTAGGTGCCAAGGAAACCCGCCCCCTCCCTCAGGAGGAAGATCATGATCATGGCCAGCACCACAATCGTGACACTGGCGTTCGTCGCAAAGAACACCCGGATGCCGCGCTGCGGGTCCAGGCCCAAAAGGGTGCCCTTTTTCTTTTTCAGAATGAGGCTGTGAAGCGGTGGACGGTCAGAAGACACGGAGTTTGGTGTCGGAGTGTGGCGTGTGTGTCAAACGTCTCCAAAGGACGAATTACGCAAAATGCAAAAACGTCAGGCCGTGGAAA
>CAZXPU010000135.1:0-13863 GCA_964642905.1 uncultured Prosthecobacter sp. | reverse complement strand
GGCCACCGGACCAGGAGCGCGCGGCAGGGTAGGGTGCGGTTTTGGCATTGATGCCAACGAGTTGCTCCTCGAGAGGAAGCGGCTCAGGATCAAGGGTTTGGGAGGGGTTCATGAGCGGAAAAGCAGGGTTTTTGAAAAGTTATCACAGTACTGAATGCCTGGCATCTTTTTTGCACGGTGAGCACGCGGCGGTGAAGTTCTTGATCTTGTGACCCGCCATGTTCTCCGGAATGTAGGCGCGGTTCGTGCCGGGCGTCACACGGATCGGCCACACGGCCTGGTTCACCGGCGGGTTGATGCGACCCCCGGACTTCGCAAAGTGCGGATTGCGCAGACGGTAATGGGAGGGCCACATGTCGCCCTGCAGGTGGCCGGAGTTGAAGTTGTAATAGAGACGGCCGAAGTCGTCCTGGCTCAGCCCATACTGACCGCGCATGGAGGAGATGCTGCGCTCAAAATTGCCCGCGCCACGCCAGCGAAAACGCGCCGCGTATTCCGCAAAGTAGATCCAGTTGTCCAGCGCCCAGAGCGGCGAGTTCGCGCCGTGTTCCGGGTTCGCCAGTTCGGGACGGCCAGGGATGGTTTGTGCGCCAGCGTCCTGCGCCACCACGATCTTCTCATCCGCCTTGCCATCGCCATTTTTGTCCGGGCAATACCACATCATCGGCGGTGCGCCCACCAGAGCACCATCGCCGATCGGCAGGACCGTGCGGGGCATGATGAGTTGATCGAGGAAGACCTTGCTCTGATCGAACCGCCCGTCGCCATCGGTGTCGGTGAGGATCACGATCCGGCCCACCGGCTCATCCTCGCGGTTGCCGTGAATGTCCGGCATGTAACCACGCATCTCCACCACCCAGAGCCGACCATCCGGCCCAAACTGCGCAAAGATCGGATCGCCCACCAGCGGCTCGCTCGCCGCCAGTTCCACCCGGTAGCCCGGTGCCACCTGGAAGCTTTTCAATTCCTCCTCCGCCGACAAAGCCCGTGTGTCAGGCACCAGCTCCGTCGGCACCAACGAAGGCGGCACCTCCACCTCTGAGCCTCCCTTTTGGGCGGAGACCGTGGAGACATAAAACAAGACAGGCAGAGCGAGGATTCGGGAGAGAGACATGCGTGGGAAATTCATCGGTGGCGGCGAACGCTGCTTATGCATTACGCCCCTGCACCCAGTGATCTTTAGCACCGCAAGCCAATCGCCGTGCCTCTGGGGGCAATGTCGAGTGGTGCGCATTAACACCCGCCGCGTCCCCCCTGTGCACGTTACCAAGTTCAGCGATTTTTTCTGCCTTCTTGGTAGCGTAAGCCGAGAAAGGGCTCCTGCTTGGTGAACCGGGCACGCTTTGCGGCTTCAACATCAAGCAAAAGCCGTTTCGCCCTCTCCTCCCCTTCTACTTTCTCCCGATTCAGCGTCAGAATGTATTGAAAGTCTTCACCAGCTTCCACCTTCTCGTGTAGAAAGTTGAGGCATTGAACCAAGGTGTCCTGATCGACATCAAAAATGTTGTCATGTAGTAGAAAACGTGGGTGCTGCGCTTGAGTGCAGGAAGCAAACATCAACGCGGTGTCATAGATAAAGACCATCGTCCGATCCACACTGTGACTTCCGTCGTCCTGAATCCGCATCTCGAAATCCAACGGGTATTTAACGCCAACATTGGAACTGATGTGCATGGCAAAGGAGGCATTGCGATTGCCCATCACTCGTTCGTGGATAGCCACAACTGCAGCGTTCATGGACGTTTCAATCTCCTTATGATCATGAAGCTGCTTGCGAAGAGCATCCAAAGCCATCTGCCTCTCGCTCTTCAAATCTTCCTTTCGCTGCTCTGCTTCATTGAACTGGTCGTAAAGAGCACTGCGTCGGTAGTAATCCTGCTGTTTGTGATGAGCCACACTCAGTCCAGCACTCAACTCCTTGAGTGTGCCGCGGCGGTCAATTTGTGCCACCAGCGCACTGTGCTGATCGGACAATAAACGAATCTTTTCTGTCAGTTCACGTTGTTCGGCCTCCAGTCGGGTCAACTCGTCCTCCCGCAGTGATCGCTGAAAAGATTCGATCTCGGCCTTGAATGCTTTCGCCTGTTCCAGCGACTTGGTGACCAAGTCGCCAAGACCTGCTTTGACACGATCATAGACGATTTTTAAATCAGTCTCGTCGATCGTTTCCATCTGCGGGATGGCACGAATTTGATCAATCTGATAACTTACACCTTTTCGACGGGCTCGGAGGCTGGTGAGTTGGGTTTCCAGCTCATTTATATCACCTTCTACTTGAGCAAATGCTGGCTCGGCCTTTAGAGCTTGGAGACCAGCTTCGATCATCTGAACTTCCTGCTGTGATTGGTTTAGTTCAGCCTTAATGTCGGCGATGCGGTGTTGTCCTCTGCCTGTCAGATCGGCCCTCAGTCTTGTTAAGACCTTAGTTTGGCTCTCCAATTCCCTTATGCGCTCAAGCAGAATTCGATAGTTGGACACCTCCAAGCCCATCAAGAAAAGATGTGGCATGCGGTCCGGTGGAGCGATTTTGTCCGACGGCATCGTGCGCAGGATGTCGGAGAACTCGGAAGCCTCGTCTCGCATGAGAAGACTCATCAGGCTACGAAAGCTGCTAAATCCAGAGTGTGAGGCCTTGCTGAACATCAAATCACCAAGATAGCGAGTGGCTTCTCCAAGGTTGCCGAACTGGACCGCCTGACCATTCCTGACGATGATGGGTTCCTGAGGGTGGGCGATGGACCTGCGTATTTCCAACGAATGACCATTGATGGTGAGGGCGAGGATAATGACAAGGTCATCAGGCAGCTTGTCTCTTGGAATGAGGGCAACCCTCGTGTCTGTGAATTCACGGAGAAGTGCAAAGTGCAGAAATTCCACCGACAGGCTCTTGCCAACACCATTGACCTTCCTCCCCTGCGTCTGCCCATCGTCCCACTTCTCACCAAGAATCAAATTGATCCCTGTAAAGAATTCAATCGGCTCAAATAGCTTTGGCTCGGAGGAGAGTCTGTGCAGGCGGAGCATCATGACGACAGTTTGTAGATGTAGGGAGCCTTGAAATCAATCACGCCGACAGAATGAAGGAAAATGAGAGCAAACATTATGGGGCGAGATCGATTCACACCCCGCTTACCAAGATGTGAGGCAATTTCGCTTAGTGAGAGCCTTCCATCCTGGGCTTTGTCGAGCCGCTTCAGGATCAAGTAGCCCACATGAACCATGGACGACTTGAGGGGTTCATCTTTGGAGATGAGAGAAGTCATGTGGTTGGATTTGGGAAGACGTTGCACCGCCCGAACTCGTCGGCGAGGAAGTAACGAACAGCCTGCTCTTCGCAATCTCGCCCCGCCTTGTGCTCTCGCTCTACAAGATGAGTGACAATCGATTCGAACGCCAGCCTCGCATCGTTACCGTGGTTTTCCAATGCAGAGAGGCTCTTCTCCCGAAGCCAAGCTGCGCAGCGAGGTGCTCTTGCTGCATCGTAACCCACGGCTTGGCGTGCCTCCTCGACAGCACGGTAGCAGGTGACGTTGTTGAGAAACTGACGCTTTAGAAACTCTGCATGCGCTTTGAATCGTTCGAGCTTTCCAGGTGCGTCCGGCTTGAATTCAGGCAGGTTATTCGGATCAGGTGTGCTTTCTGAGATATAGCGAATAATGGAGATGATCGCCTCGACGGTCTGATCGACACCCAATTGAAGCGCTTGGCCTAGCGGCTTCAGTTCTTGTCGAATCAATCGCAGTGCTGCGTCTTGCTCGGCAATCCCGAGATCCTGAATGCGTTGCAGCAAAGTTCCAAGATCCATTCTGTCATTGTCAGAATCGAATGTGAATCCCGCCAATTGTTTGGTGAAGTTCGCCTCAGACGCTGTCTTGGTTATGAATGGGTAAACAAAGACGAGTCTAGTAAAACGAGAACGGTGATTCTCGATAAACGAAGCCAGCGTCTTTCTGATCTTTGCTGCGGTCATCGTGCTTGTAACCTGCACGGCGATTCGATTTGAACTGTCCTCAAGATCAAATGAATCCTGATTTATGGACTCACTCCAATTGGCGTTTGTCAAAGACCACCCGTAAAGTTGATGCAACAAGTCACGGAAGAAATTCTCAATCTCGATATTTCCATCCAAATGACGGATAGCAGCGTTCGCACGAAAGTCCGCATCCAGACGGCCAAACCATTCTTTGGCTTCTATCAGGTTGGACTGTCGCTGTATCGCCATGATGTTTGAAAACGTGTGACCCGGACAATGTATTGCTACTTGTGATACTCCTGCAACGCCGTCACCTGCACCTCGCTGCCTTGCAATGACTTGATTGCCTTCAATGCCGCATCGGCTCCACGCAGGGTGGTCATGATGGGGATGCGGTTCTGCATCGTGGCGGTGCGGATTTTGACCTCGTCCTCGCGGGTGTTTTTGCCGCTAGGGGTGTTGATGACCAGGGCCATGTCCTTGTTCTTCATCAGGTCGATGACGTTGGGGCGCTGGCCGCTGGCGAGTTTGGGGAGGATGTTCACCGCGATGCCGGCGGCCTTGATGACTTCACCGGTGCCGGGGGTGGCGTAGAGGGTGAAGCCGAGGTCGGCGTAGCCTTTGGCGATGCGGGCGACGTTCTGCTTGTCGGAATCCTTCACGCTGATGAAGACGTTGCCCTGGGTGGGCAGGGTGCCGCCGGCGGCCATCTGGCTCTTGGCGAAGGCGAGGCCGAGGTCGGGGTCGATGCCCATGACCTCGCCGGTGCTCTTCATTTCGGGGCCGAGGATGATGTCCACGCCGGGGAATTTGCTGAAGGGGAAGACGGCTTCCTTGACGCTGTAGTGCGTGGGGATGACCTCGCTGGTGAAACCGAGCTCCTTGAGCGTCTTGCCGGCCATGATCTTGGCGGCGAGCTTGGGCAGCGGCACGCCGATGGCCTTGCTGACGAAGGGGGCGGTGCGGGAGGCGCGCGGGTTGACCTCGATGACGTAGAGGTCGTCGCCTTTCACGGCGAGCTGCATGTTCATCAGGCCGCGGACGTTGAGGGCCTTCGCGAGCTTTTTGGCGGCGTCGCGGATGCGGTCTTGCATCTGCGGGGTGAGGCTGAAGGGCGGGATGACGCAGGCGCTATCGCCGGAGTGGATGCCGGCCTCCTCGATGTGCTCCATGATGGCGCCGATGACGGTGGTCTCGCCGTCGGTGATGCAGTCCACATCGACCTCGGTGGCGTCTTCGAGGAAGCGGTCGATGAGCAGGGGCTTGTCAGCGGAGAGCGTGGGCTTGTTCGCGATGAGCGAGGTGCCGGCCTGGCTGGCACCTTCCAGCTCGAGGTTCGTGCGCATGTAGTGCGCGAGTTCGTTGTCGTTATAGACGATCTGCATGGCGCGGCCGCCGAGCACGAAGCTGGGGCGCACGAGGCTGGGGTAGCCGATCTTGGCGGTGACGGCCAAAGCTTCCTCCAGGCTGGTGGCGATGCCGCTGGGGGCCTGGTTCAAACCGAGATCGTCGAGCAGCTTCGCGAAGAGTTTGCGGTCTTCGGCGAGTTCGATGCTCTTCGGCGAGGTGCCGATGATGCGGACGCCGTTTTCCTCGAGGCCTTTGGCGAGGTTCAGCGGGGTCTGGCCGCCGAACTGGACGATGACGCCAAGCACCTGGTCGTTGCGGTTTTCGCGGTCGTAGATGTTGAGCACGTCCTCGAGCGTGAGGGGCTCAAAGTAGAGCTTGTCGCTCGTGTCGTAGTCGGTGGAGACGGTCTCGGGGTTGGAATTGACCATGATGGTCTCAAAGCCAAGCTCGCGCAGGGCGAAGCTGGCATGGACGCAGCAGTAGTCGAACTCGATGCCCTGGCCGATGCGGTTCGGGCCGCCGCCGAGGATGATGACCTTTTTCTTGTCTCCATCGCGCACCTCGTCCTCGATGCCGTAGGTGCTGTAGTAGTAAGGCGTGTAAGCCTCGAACTCCGCCGCGCAGGTGTCCACGAGGCGGTAGGTGGGGGTGATGCCGAGGGCTTTGCGAGCAGCGCGGGCAGATGTCTCTGAATAGGTCGTATAAGACTTATCGGTCGCATAGGCCAGTTGGCGATCTGAGAAGCCGAGGCGCTTGGCTTTACGGAGGTCTAAGGTGGAAAGCTCCTGCTGGGCCTTCACAATCTCCTCAATCTGCCTCAAGAACCACCGGTCGATCTTCGTCAGCGCGAAGATCTTCTCCACGTCCCAGCCCTTCGCGAAGGCGGCACCGAGCCAGAAGATGCGCTCGGCGTTCGGCACGCTGAGCTTGGTTTCGAGCTCCTCGTCTTCGAGCTGCTTGTCCGCGCCGTCGCCGATGAGGCCGAAGCGCTTGATCTCCAGGCCGCGCAGGGCCTTTTGCAGGCTCTCTTTGAAGGTGCGGCCGATGGCCATGACCTCGCCGACGGATTTCATCTGCGTGGTGAGCACCTCGTTGGCACCGGGGAATTTTTCAAAGGTGAAGCGCGGCACCTTTGTCACGACGTAGTCGATGGTCGGCTCAAACGCGGCGGGCGTGTGGCGCGTGATGTCGTTCTTCAGCTCGTCGAGCGTGTAGCCGACGGCGAGTTTGGCGGCGATCTTCGCAATCGGGAAGCCGGTGGCCTTGGACGCGAGCGCGGAGCTGCGGCTGACGCGTGGATTCATCTCGATGACGATCATGCGGCCCGTGTCGGGATGCACGGCGAACTGGATGTTGGACCCGCCGGTCTCCACGCCGATCTCGCGGATGCATGCGAAGCTGAAGTCGCGCATGATTTGGTATTCGCGATCCGTGAGGGTCTGGATCGGCGCCACGGTGATCGAGTCGCCGGTGTGCACGCCCATGGGGTCGAGGTTCTCGATGGAGCAGATGATGACGCAGTTGTCCGCCTTGTCGCGGATGACCTCCATCTCGAACTCCTTCCAGCCGAGCAGGGACTCCTCGATGAGCACCTCGCTCACCGGCGAGAGATCGAGGCCGCGGGCGGTGATGCTTTCAAACTCCTCGCGGTTGTAAGCGATGCCGCCGCCGGTGCCGCCGAGCGTGTAGGCCGGGCGGATGATGAGCGGCAGCGTGCCGATCTCGTCAGCGATCTTGCGCGCCTCGTCCATGTTGTGCGCCACGCCGGACTGCGGCAGGTCGAGCCCGATCTTGAGCATGGCGTTTTTGAAGAGCAGACGGTCCTCGCCCTTCTCGATGGCCTCCGGCTTCGCACCGATCATGCGCACGCCGTGTTTTTCCAGGGTCCCGGCCCGATGCAGCGACATCGCGGTATTCAGCGCCGTCTGGCCGCCGAGCGTCGGCAGGAGCACATCCGGCTTTTCCTTGATGATGATCTTCTCCACCATCTCCGGCGTGATCGGCTCGATGTAAGTGCGGAAGGCGAACTCCGGATCGGTCATGATCGTGGCCGGGTTGGAGTTGATGAGCACCACCTCGTAGCCTTCCTCGCGCAGGGCCTTGCAGGCCTGGACGCCGGAGTAGTCGAACTCGCAGCCCTGGCCGATGACGATGGGGCCGGAACCGATGACGAGAATGCGTTGGATGGAGGTGTCTTTAGGCATGGGGGCGTGACGAGGGAGCGTGGGGGGTGAGGAAAAAGCGTTCGTGGTGTCGCTTTCTGGGGGCGTGTTGGATGGAGCTGGCACCCCATTTCACGGCAGCCGGGCCGGAAAGCGCGGCATCTTGCACGGTCACCCCCCGCTGTCAAAGGATGGGGCGCGAGAAGATGCAAGTCGCTGAAAAAAGCGGCCTCTTGAGACGGGCGAAGCGCCGGGGCGGTGATCGATGGTCCGGCTGCGGAAGATCACTTCCGGGCCTTGGTGGCGATGGCCTTGTAGTAGCTTTCGATGGCGGCGCGGTATTCCGGGGCGGCTTCGGAGCGGGTGGCCTCGGTCAGGTCCTCGGCCATTTTGCTGGGCAGATGGCCCCAGTCGCCCTTCACCAGGATGAGCTCGGTGCCGAGCACGCCGTCCTTGAGCATGGCCTGGATGTCGCCGCCCTCCTTGGACTGTGAGGTGGCCTGGGACTGCTGCTGGCTCTGCTGATTCTTATTTTGGGCGGTCTGCTGGGAGGCGCTGGGCTGCTGGGCGCCGGGCGTCTGGCCCTGGTTGCGCTGATCCGCCATCTGCTGCTGCTGGCTCTGCTGGGCCTGGGCGAGGCTCTGCTGGGCGCCCTGCTGCTGTTGCTGGCCTTGCTGCCCCTGTTGGCCGGCCTGCTGCTGCTGACCGTTTTGCTGGGGCTGGCCATTCTGGGCCTGCATCGGATGAAGCTGGGCGTCGATCTGATCCAGGGCCTGGGCCAGGAAAGCCGCCTGAACGGCTTCGAGCGGATGGGCGGTCATGGCCGGAGGCGTGGCGGCGGCGGTGGCCTCGGCGGCTTTCGCAGCCTGGGCGGCGGGGGCGAGCGCCTCCTGGCCAACCGGTTTGGGGGCAGCCGGGGCCGGCTGACCGGGCGTCGGCGGCGTTGAGCGGGCGACAGATGCCTGCTGCTGAAGCTGCTGGGCGGCCTGGGCGGTCTGCTGGGCGGCCTCCTTGGCACCCAGGCGCTGCTGGTGGCGGGCGACGCGGTTCAGGTCATTGGCGGCCTGCTCGGTGGCAAAGCCCATGTTCGCAGGCTGCTGGGCCTCGCTGGCGACCGCCTGTTCGCTGGCCTGGGCGGTCTGCTTGCCAAGTTCAGCCAGGGCCTTCTGCATGGCGGAGTTTTTCGGCAGTTCCTTTTCGAGTTCAGCGAGCACCTTGCCTGGGTCCTGGGTGGCGTCCTGGGCCATCTGCGCGAGGGCCTGGGCGCGGGCGTAGGCTTCATCGAGAGGCTCCTTGACGCCAAGGTCCTGCTCCATCTTCGCCGCATCGGCGAGCTCCTGGTCGCTGAGCTCCTGGCCGGACTCGGCCTTGGCCATGTTCTGGGCGAGTTGATCCAGCGCCTGTGCGGCCTTTTGCTGGGCCTGGGCGGCCTGATTGAGCGCCTGGGCCTGGGGCTGGCTCTGTTGGGCCTGGGCGGCCTGTTTGAGGTTCTGCGCCACCTGGGGCTGCGTCTGCTGCATCTGCGCCAGGGCGGCATCGGCGGTGCGGGAAAGCTGGCGCTGGCTCTGGTTTTGCAGGTCGGCGGCGTTGGCCTCCTGACGCAGGGCGGCCTGCAGGGACTGCATTTTGTCCGCGTTTTCGGCGGCGGCCTGCTGAAGGCTGGCGGCTTTTTCAGCGACCTCCGCGACGGGTTTCTGAGCCTCTGCCTGGGCGGCGGCGTCCTGGGTCTGCTGCTGGGACTGCTGCAAGTCCTGCGCCACCGCCTTCATCATGTCGCTGACCTTTGGGGTGAGCTGGGCGAGCGTGTCGCGGGCGGCCTGGGTCTGGGCGGCGAGCTGCTGGGCGACCTCGCCGGCCTGCTGGCGGGCCTGGTCGGCGGACTGTATGGCGGGCTGCGAGTTGAGCGGCTGGTCCGGAGGCTGGGTGTCGGCCTGGCGGGAGAGTTCCTGAAGCTGGTCGGCGGCAGCGCGGCTCTGGTCGGAGGCCTGCTGGGCCTTTTGAGCCAGCAATTGGTTGGCCTGGGCGGCCTGGGGATCGGCCGGCTTCATGCGGCGGAGCGTTTCGGGAAGCTGTTTGAGGGCTTCGGCCGCGGCGCGGGCCTGCTGGGCGGCGGCGGAGTCAGCGGGCTTGCTGGTGTCAAAGGCCGCCTCCTCGGAGGCTTTCAGCGCGGTTTGCGCGAGGGCCTCGGCCTCCAGGGCGCGCACGGCTTCACGAAGCTGCTCACCCTTGGCGACGAGCGGGTCGGGCGTCTTGTTCTTCGGATCCTTGGCGGCCTCGGTGGGAATGCGTGCGCCATTGGCGTCGGTGGCGGCCTTCACCTCACGTGCGAGCTGGTCGGCGGCGCGGGAGGCGCGGTTGATGTCGAGCGCGGCCTCGGTGTTGGTCAGCGCGTTCTGCTCCTTGAGGGCGGCCTGCTCCTCGAGCTGCTTCGCGGCGCTGGCGAGCTCCTCGGCGGCGCGCTCCTGGGCGGTGCGGCCCTCGCGGTCTTCGCGAGGTTTTTGGTTAGGCTTGCGCGCCTCCTGCTCGGCCTGCTGCATGGCCTCCTTCGCCTCGTTGAGGGCGGCGACGGCCGGGTTTTCCTGGCGGGCGAGCTGCTCTCGGAGCTGCTGGCCGCGGGTGGAGGCGTTCTCCGCCATGGCGCGCGCGGCGTCGGCGGCGCGGGCGAGGCGCTGGCGGAGGTTGTCGGAGGCGCCGTAGAGATGCTCGGGGCTCTTGGACTGGTCGGGCTTGTCGAGGCTGGCGGCGAGGTCGGCGCTGGCCTCGGTGATCTGCTTCTGAAATTCCTTGAGCTGGTTCTGCGGGCCGCCGTCCACGAGCGGCTTGAGCTCCTCCATCTGCTCGTTGAGCGGCTGGGTGGCGGCCAGGGCGCCTCGCTGCTGCTCCTGCCATTTGGGACGCTGGGCGGAGTCGCGGTTGGCGGGCAGGGACTGCTCGGTCAGCAGGGCTTCCTGGCGGGCGAGCTGCCGGGCCTGCCGGGCCACGACACGGGCGTTGTCCTCGGCGGCGAAGACGCGGGCGGCCTGGGCGACGCTGTCGATGTCGGCCTGGGCCAGGCTGGCATCGCGGCGCAGGCCTTCGGCGTTTTCGATGTCCTGCGTGATCTGCTTCTGCATCTGCTTGAGGGCGTCGCCGCGCATGTGGGCGAGCTTTTCACCGAGAAGCTGCACTTCCTGGGCGTCGAGATGAGTGGGGGCCAGGCGGGCGCTTTCCTGAAGCTCCTTCCAAAGGTCCTCGGCTTTGGCCGTGACCTTTTCCAGGTCGGTCTGAGCTCGCACCAGAGCATCCTGGGCGGCACGAGCGGCCTCAGGGTTTTTGTCGGCGTGACGGCCGGTTTTCTTGAGCTGATCGACGGATTTGCGCAGTTCGCGGGCGTCATCGGAAAGGCTGTCCGCCTGCTGGGCGAAGCGTCGTGTCTGCGCGGCCCACTGGCGCTGCTGCGGGCTGACGGTCTGCTCGAGAATGATGATGCGCACGGCCTCGGACTCGGCGGTCTGGCCCTTCAGGTCGGTGGCGACCAGCTTCAGCAGCACGGTGTCGCCAGCCTTCACCTGGAGAGGCGCGAGCGGCAGCAGGCTTTGCACCTGGACTTCCTTGCCCGTCTTGCCGGACAGCTCCTTCTCCTCCCATTTTCCCGCGTTGATCTGATGGGCGAGCCGGACGCTGGCGAGGCCGACATCATCACCGGCGAGGCCTTTGAAGCGGACGGATTCATCGGGCAGCATTTCGAGCTGCTCCTGAGGTTCGATCACCTGGGCGAGCGGCGGCAGGTCGGGGATGCTGGTGACGCTCCAGGGGCTTGACTCATCATTGGTGAAACCGGTTTCCTGCGAGGTCAGCGAGACCTGCCAGGACTCCACCTCCGGCTTCACCGTGAGCTCCGTCTTGACGACATCGCCTTCGACGGCCTGGGCGGCGACCGGGGCCGGGGCGTCGGCGTGGTCGGGATTGATGAGCAGGCCGGCCTTGGACACGGGCTGGTTGGTTTTCAATGCGAGCTTCACCGTCGTGCCCTCCAGCGCCTCGATATCGCCCTGGTCTTCCTTGAGGACGGTGGGCGGAAGGTTGGAGTAGGCGGGTGGCACCAGGGTTTTGACAAACTCCAGCACACGCGGGCGGGGCCGTGCGGAGAGCGTGTGCCAGGGGCTGATCGCGTCGGTGGCGAGGATGCGGTAGCGCAGGTCGGCCTGGCCGATGCTGACGACGGCCTGGTAGCGGGTGCCGGCGCTGCGGCTCATGTCCTGGAGGCGCGGCCTGGAATCGCCGGACTGCAGTTCCAGCTGGACGCGCTCCGGTGTTTCACCGGTGACATCGGCGAGCACCTCCAGCTCGGAGGCGATGGGCACCAGGGTGTCCGCAGGGCGGGGGGCGGCGATGCTGATCTGCACGCTGGAGGGGCGGGCGAAGTTGGCGAAGGGGAGTGCGGCGCGGGCGAGGAAGCCGGGCAGGTGCAGCGACTGGAGGAGGCAGAGGCCGCCAACCAAAAGCATGACAACGCCGGCGCGCAGGGCCCAGGGTTTCAGCGAGGCCGATGGCAGGGCCGAGGCGAGGGACACCGAGCGCACCTGTTCGGCGACCTCGTCCTGCAGGCGGGAGCGGAACTCCGCGGACTCGTTGCCATGGCCCTTGCCTTCGGCCAGCTCCACGGCTGCCACGAGGCGTTCATGCAGTTGAGGGGCGGCGGTTTCCAGGAGACGGGCGGCGCCTGGCAGGTCACGGGCCTGGGCGATCAGGCTCCAGGCCGCCTTCCAGGCATGAAGGGCCGCGGCGGCGTAGGCTGAGAGCGTCAGCCATGGGCGCAGGGATTCCGGCATGAGGCGGGCGCGGTCGAGAAGGGCGATGACGAGCACGGCCAGAAGGGCGGCAGCCAGCCAGGCCAGGGCGGCGCGCAGTTGCAGCAGCCTGCGCCGACGCAGGCGGAAGGCGGCGAGGGCGTCGAGCGTGGCGGGGCGGAGGGAGACGTTCATCGAGGCGGGAGGGGCAGGCGGAGACAACGTGGCGGGGGTGGTGATCTTGTCGCCCGCCGGACAAGTTTGTCCACCAGATGCCCGTGGAGGCCGGGAGGTTCTTGACACTCCCGCTCCGCCGCGTTTCGGGGAGGGGCATGTCCCTTGTCTCCGCCCTCTACCCCGCGCTCAAGCCCTGGCTTTTCAAACTCGACGCCGAGCGCGCCCATGAGTGGACGACGCGGCTGATGCGGTTCAGTCATTCGTCAGGCCTGCTGAAGCCGGACGAGCTGCCTGTCAGCACGCCGGTGGACTGCCTGGGGCTGCGGTTTCCCAACGCGCTCGGCCTGGCCGCTGGCATGGACAAGTCGGCATCGGCCGTGGATGCCTGGGCGGAGCTTGGGTTTGGCTTTGTCGAGGTGGGCACGCTGACGCCGCGTCCGCAGCCGGGCAATCCGAAGCCGCGTCTGTTCAGGCTGCCGGAGCATCAGGCCTTGATCAACCGGATGGGCTTCAACAACCCGGGCATCCATTCGGCGGTGGAGCGCCTGAAGCGCCGCCGCACCCGCGCGGTGGTGGGCGTGAACATCGGCAAGAACTTCGACACGCCTAACGAAAAGGCGGTCGATGACTATCTGTACTGCCTCAAGGCCGCATATCCGGTGGCGGATTACATCGCGGTGAACATCTCCTCGCCGAACACCAAGGGCCTGCGCGATCTTCAGGCGGAGGAGAGCATTCGTCAGCTGCTGGCCTCGTTGAAGACGGAGCAGGCGGTGCAGGAAAAGACGCAGGGCCGGAAGGTGCCCGTGCTGGTGAAGATCGCTCCTGACCTGGAGGGGACGCAGATCGAGGCC
Organism: uncultured Prosthecobacter sp.; assembly: GCA_964642905.1. Classification (GTDB taxonomy): domain Bacteria; phylum Verrucomicrobiota; class Verrucomicrobiia; order Verrucomicrobiales; family Verrucomicrobiaceae; genus Prosthecobacter. Next base: position 578 of record CAZXPU010000135.1, on the reverse strand, counting down.
CTGGCGCGTGTCTTCAACGAGCTGGGAGTCGATGGCGTGATCGCCACAAACACCACGATCAGCCGCGAGGCCGTGGCCGGCCATCCGCTGGCCGCCGAGGCGGGAGGACTCAGCGGAGCGCCGGTGCGTGAACGATCCACGCAGGTCATCCAGGCTTTCCGCACGCTGCTGACACCGGCCATTCCCGTGATCGGTGTGGGCGGCATCCTGGGCGGTGCTGACGCCGTTGAGAAGCTGCGCGCCGGAGCCTCGCTGGTGCAGGTTTATTCAGGGCTCGTGTATCGCGGGCCGGGACTGATCGCCGACGTGCTGCATGCCATCAGGAAAGCTTCCGCTTGAAGTCCTCATAGCCAAAGCGGCGCACCACCTTGAGTTCGCCGGTTTCAGGGTTGTAGAGGTCGATGTCGGGATGCATCACGCCGTTGAAGGTCGTGGTCTTGACCATGGTGTAATGCGCCATGTCGGTGAACACGAGCTTCTGGCCGACTTCAAGCGGGGCGGGGAAGCTGTATTCATTGATGATGTCGCCGGCGAGGCAGGTCATGCCGCCGAGGCGGAAGGTGTGCGGGAATTCGCCT
>CAZXPU010000134.1:0-13911 GCA_964642905.1 uncultured Prosthecobacter sp. | reverse complement strand
ATTTGTTGCAGGCGTTGGGGATGCCGAACTGCTGCGTGAGAAGCGGATCTGGGATGGTGAAGCCATGGTCGTGGCGTGGATGGCGCTGCATGTAGGTCGTCTGCGGCATGTGGCAGTTGATGCACTGGTTGCCGGTGCTGTTGACGCCATGAAAGCTGTGCGCCTCGGGCTGGATGGCGGGCGCGTTGGGGAAGCCGCCAGCGGTGTGGCAGCGCATGCAGAGCTGGTTGCCCGGGAGCAGGGTCTTCATGCTGTGCATGTCATGGCAGTCCATGCAGCGGACCCCGGCGTGATGCATGCGGCTGCTGAGGAAGCTCGAGAACTCATAGTTCTCGTCGCGGATCTGGCCGTCGGCATGATAAATGTCACCACCGTCGGTGATGGTGAGCAGGTAGTGGTCCCAGAAGGAGTCGCCAGGAACGAAGTCGCCGGTGATTTCACCACGCCGGGCGTGGCAGCCGGCGCAGTTGTCGATTTGCTGGTCACGGCTCCATTTCACAAGGGTGGGATCCTTTTCGCCGCCGCCGCGATGCGTGGTCTGCCAGTCGTTGTGAGCCTTCATCGGGCCGTGGCAGGACTCGCAGCTCACGGTCATTTCAGCCATCGAGGTGTGGTAGGTGTCGTTGGCGGCGTCGTAGTTTTTACGGACGCGGGTGTTGTGGCAGGAGGCGCACATCTGGTTCCAAACCATGCCGCGTCCGGTCCAGTGGCCCCATTCGCCGGGCCTGCGGTCCTCGTTGCCATAGACGTTGAACCAGTCGCCCTTGTGCGGGTCGAAGCAGGCCTCCATGGCATGCAGCGCGCCGCGTTCTCCGGCGACCAGGAACTGCCGGAGGGGATCGTGGCCGATGACGCGTTGCACCGGGTAGGGCTCGGTCTTGCCACCGAAGCCGAGGGCGACGATCTCGAAGCCGTTCTTGCCCTGGCGGGTCTCGGTTTTCTGGGAGCCGCTGGTGAAGGCTTTGGGCGGGGCGAAGGCCGCGAGGTCCAGTTCCTGGCTGGGCAGGCGTTCGGCGAGGCCGTGATGAGAGCCCTGCCACTTGCCGAACTGCTCTTCGTGGCAGGCCTTGCAGCTGGCTGAGCCTGCGTATTCGGCGAAGGCCGCTTTTTCATCCGGCATGACAAAGGCCTCGGCCGGTTTGGAAGCTGTGGCCGGGACGGGCACGGAAGTGTAGTTCGGCTTCGGCCAGAGGGCCCAGGCGATCAGGCCGATGAGGAGAGCCAAGCCACCTCCGAGCACAAGGCCGGCCCGGGCGTTGGAAGCGGGCGTGGTGGGGGCTGGTGCGGGCTGTTTCTTCATCGGCAGTGTGAATACGCGGAGGAGGGCGTCAGCGTCAACGAATCTAGACCGTTGAAAAAAGCGCTGACCTCACAAGAAGAATGCTTGAGCGCCCCGCCTTGCTTGGGTCATTCGGACTGCACTTTCCTCCATGTCACTCATCACCGCCGCCCTGAAGCTCCGTGAAGCCCTGCGTTCTCTGCGTTTTGCGCCGCCGACAGCCTGCATCTACAATCCACTGGACTATGCCTGGGCGGCACATGAGGCCTATTTGAAGCGATTTGGCGAGGGTAGGAAAAAAGTGGTGCTGGTCGGCATGAACCCCGGGCCGTTTGGCATGACGCAGACCGGAGTGCCATTTGGCGAGATCGCCGCCGTGCGTGACTGGATGGGCATCTGCGAGCCGGTGGGCAGGCCGGAGCAGGAACATCCGAAGCGCCCGGTGCTCGGCTTTGACTGTCCGCAGTCCGAGGTGAGCGGCCGTCGGCTGTGGGGTTTGTTCAAGGAGCGGTTCGGCAGGGCGGAGGCCTTTTTCCAGGATCACTTCGTCGCCAACTACTGCCCGCTGGTCTTCATGGAGGACAGTGGCCGGAACCGTACGCCGGACAAGCTGCCTGTCGAGGAGGTCACGGCGATGGAGAAGCACTGCGACGAGCATCTGCGCGCGGTGATCACGACGCTGAAGCCGGACTGGGTGATCGGCGTCGGGGCGTTTGCTGAAGAGCGTGCGCAGCGTGCCAGGGAGGTGCTGGGCGCAGATTTCAAGGTCGGGCGAGTGCTTCATCCCAGTCCCGCCAGCCCGGCGGCCAACCGTGACTGGGCGGGCATGGCAACCAAGCAATTGGTTAAACTTGGGGTCTGGTCATGACCAGGCGTCGACGATACGCGCGGCGTCCGGTTGAAACCGGACCTGGCAGGTGTCGCCCACGGCGGGGCGGTATCCACCGTCACCACGGCTGCGGCGGGCGCTGAGCACCTGATCACCGGCCTTGAGGCTGAGTCGTTCGTGGTCGCCAAAGAAGGCGATGTCCGTGATGACGGCCTGGAAGCTGTTGCCCGGTGCATGGTCAGGCGGCGTTTCCTGCGAGATGAGCAGGTTTTCCGGGCGGATCATGATTTTGACGAGATCGCCGTCGCGCCATTCGGAGGAACTCGTGACGGCGGGCCGGCCGATGCCGTCAATGTGCACCCTTGCATGACCGCCGGGCAGCCTTTCCTGGATGCTGGCCTTGAGGAAGCTGGCGTCGCCGATGAAGTCGGCGACGAAGGTGCTGGCGGGAGCTTCGTAGAGCGTGGCGGGATTCGCGACCTGCTCCACGCGGCCTGCATTCATCACCGCCACGCGGTTGCTCAGGCTGAGGGCCTCGCCCTGGTCGTGGGTGACGTAGATGAAGGTCGTGCCGACTTCGCGATGCAGCGCGCTCAGCTCGCGCAGCATGTGCTGGCGCAGCTTGAGGTCGAGGGCGGCGAGGGGTTCATCGAGCAGCAGCACCTGGGGGCCTTTGACGAGGGCGCGGGCGATGGCCACGCGCTGGCGTTGGCCGCCGCTGAGCTGGGAGGGGCGCTTGCGGGCGTGCTCCTCCAGGCGGGTGAGGTGCAGCATGTGATCCACCGCCTTTTGAATCTCCGTCCGGCCGCGGCGTTCCATGCGCAGGCCGAAGGCGATGTTGTCGCGGACGGAGAGGTGGGGGAAAAGGGCGTAGTTTTGGAAGACCGTGTTTACCGGCCGCTGCTCGGGTGGCAGGTGGGTGATGTCCGCACCGTTCAGGGCGATGCGGCCCGAGTCCGGGGCCTCGAAGCCGGCGATCAGGCGGAGGAGGGTGGTTTTACCGCAGCCGCTGGGGCCGAGCAGTGAGAAGACCTCGCCTTGCTGGATGGTCAGGCTCACGCCGTCCACGGCGGGCTTTTTGCCGTAGGATTTGCGGGCTTCGGAGATGACCAGGAAATCCTGCATGAATCCGAAAGGATGCCGGGTCAGTCAGCCGGAGGTTGGTGTGGAGGCGGCAGAGTGCCTCAGGCCATCGGACAGCTCAGCCAGACGGTCGTGGTGTTGTTTTCGGAGGCGATGCCGATCTGGATGCCCATCTGATGGCAGAGCATGGAGGCGATGGTCAGGCCCAGGCCCAGGTGATTGCTCGACTTGGAACCGCTGAAGGGGCGGAACATCTGGGAGAGCTTTTCCGGTGTGAGGGTTGTGCCGGTGTTGCTGACGAGGATGTCCACACGGCGTTGTTCCGCCGGAGTGATGACGCCTGGGCCGACAATTTTAAGCATGGCGCGGCCACCGACGGGGCCGGCGGCTTCAGCGGCGTTTTTGAGGATCTCCACCAGGACCTCCTTGAGCTTGCTGGGATCGATGTTCACAGCGGGCAGGCCCTGCTGCACATCGGCCTCCAGTTGAACATTGTTCTTGGTGAAAGGCTCCAGCAGGGCGGTCTGCACAACGCCCAGGTACTCGTTGAGGTTCAGGGCCTGGGGCTGAAGCTTGGCACAGCCGCCGGCGCCGCGCACACGCTCGCTCAGGTTGGACACACCGACGGAGGCTTCACGGATGTGCTGCATGTTTTCCGCGATGGCCGCATCCAGGCCTTCGGTCATGAGGATGAGGCTGCTGAAGCCCTGAATGACCGCGAGGAGGTTGTTCAGCTTGTGGGTCAGGCCACGCAGCAGCTCCTGGTGAAAGCCGTCGCTGTGCTCGTTGCCAAGCTGGAGGTGGGTGGGGAAAACAAACTGCATGGGCGGGAGAGGAAAGTGCGCAGTCAATGCACGCGGGGAGGAGGGGTGGCAAGGCGGTTTTTGGCGCTCATGGGACCGCAGGCCGGGCTGCTTCAGGCACCCAGGCCGGCGTAGTAGGGAGCGATGCGGCGGGCGTGCTCGTCGTAGGCGGCTTCGAAGAGTTCGGTGGCGCGTTGCGCGCCGACAACCGCGCCTGCCGTCAGTACTTTGGGTGGATGTCCTGCCCGGGTGAGGCGGTCGGCCACCTCGGCCTTGATGGCGTTCACCAACAGGCAGCCGCCCACGGTGCTGCCGGGGGCCACGGGGGTGTCGAGCCCGTCAATTTTGACCATGGCGTCACCAACCGGGGCGCCGGTGTCGAGAACAAGGGTGGCGAAGTCCTGAAGTTTTTTGCCGCCGGGGTGACGTGAGGTGCTGGCCTCGGAGTGATCCTTGGAGATCAGGGCCACGACCTTGACCCCGCGCCGCTGGAACTCCTCGGCCATCTCCACGGGCACGACGTTGCAGCCGCTGGAGGAGACGACCAGGGCGCTGTCGCCGGGCTTCAGGTCAAAGTTGCGCAGGATGCGTGCGGCGAGGCCGCTGACGTTTTCCAGGAACATCGCCTGGCGCTGGCCGTTGGCGCCGACGACCAGGTTGTGAAAGGTGAGGGAGAGCTCGACGATCGGGTTGAAGCCGGGGAAGGAGCCGTAGCGCGGCCACATCTCCTCGACCAGGATGCGGCTGTGGCCCGAACCAAAAACGTGGACCATTTGTCCGGCCAGGATGGTGCTGGCGAAAAGATCGGCCGCCTTCTGAATGAGGGGCAGCTGGCTGCGTGCGCAGTCGATGAGACAGGAGGACTGGTGAAGGAAGGATTCAGCGGGGGACATGCGGGATCGGCGAAAGACCCGTGTCGTGCGGTGAAGTCAATTTGAATGCGGCGGATGGCAGGATTTGACCAGAAGAATGGCAGGCCGCCTGAGGCTTTCATTCAGGTGGGGCGGCATGTCGTTCACCAGGCATGGCCTTTGTCCTTGTTGGCAATCACGGGATGCATTACCTGACTTCATGATCGAAACCGGATTCGCCCTGCTGTTCGGCGGAATTTGGCTCCACTTTTTGTGCTGGCGGTTCTTTGTCCGCCCTGCACTTGAAGACAGTCAACAGCACACCTCCAAGGAAAGCGGCTTCATCAGCTCTGGCGTTCCGGCCATGGAGGATCTCTGCCGCCTCGCCAGCAATGCGGCTTCCGGACGGGCAAGGATCCTGGTTGCCGCAGACTGTCTGTTTCTCCTAGCTGCCCTGGCCGGTTTCGCGGTGCTCGTCGCTCAGACATTTTCGGGGGGCTGAGGGGCCTTCTCGAGGATGGAGGCAAGGGGTTGTTCAGCCGGGGGCAGGAGCCGGCCTTTGTTCGGCAAACCTGTGCAAACAGGCTTTGACTGGAGGCCAGGTGGTGTCATCTCAGGCGGTGGAGGCAGGTCAGGCTCCTGCCACCGCCCGTTCCCACCATGGCTGCTCCTCTTTCCGCCCAAGATGTACATCGAACCTACCATTTGGGAGGTCATGACCTGCCGGTGCTGCGCGGGGTGAACCTGGAGGTTCAAGCTGGGGAGAAGGTCTTCCTCTGCGGCCAGTCCGGGGCGGGGAAAACCACGCTCCTCTATGTTCTGGGCGGGCTGGAAAAGCCGTCGCAAGGTGACGTGCAGGTGCATGGCAAGTCGCTCTATTACGGGGCCGCCCGTGCCCGGGCGGAAATGCGCAACCGGACGATGGGCTTTGTCTTCCAACACTATTTCCTGCTGCCGGAGCTGACCGCCTTGGAGAACGTCTGTCTGCCGGCGATGATCGGCGGTCGCAAGGCGGAGGCGAGGGCGCGTGAGCTGCTGGACCGGGTGGGCTTGAGCCAGCGCCTGGATCATCTGCCGACGGAGCTTTCGGGCGGGGAACAGCAGCGCGTGGCGATCGCCCGGGCTTTGATCAATGACCCGGGCATCCTGTATGCTGATGAACCGACGGGCAATCTGGACGCGTCCACGGGCGCCGGTGTGATCGACATGCTGCTGAAGGTCGTCGATGAATCCCAAAAGACGCTGGTGGTGGTGACCCATGACCAGAACCTGGCGCGGCGTGGCGACCGTCGCCTGGTGCTGAAGCAGGGGGTGTTGGTGGAGGAGTGAGACGCTGAGCGCGGTTCGGCTGCGGATGTGGGCGCAAAAAAAGCGGCGCGGTTGAAGCCGCGCCGCCGTGAATGGAGGTGAAGTCAGCAGGATCAGACCAGCACTTCGCTGAGGATGCGGCCGCCGTTGACGATGTCGATGGGGCGGACGCCGTCGGCGACGATGCGTTTTTCACCGTTGATGCCGAGCAGGCGGTACATCGTCTTGGCGAGGTCTTCAGGGCCGACGGCATCGCGGTCGGGTTCACCGCCGAGGGCGTCGGAGGCGCCGTGGATGTAGCCTTCCTTGACGCCGCCGCCGGCCATGGCGACGGAGAAGACGCGGGGCCAGTGGTCACGGCCGTTGGTGCCGTTGACCTTCGGCGTGCGGCCGAACTCAGAGCTGACGATGACGAGGGTCTTCTTGAGCATGCCACGCTCGTCGAGGTCGCGAATGAGGCGGGCGAAGGCCTGGTCGAAGTTCGGGGCCTGGCCGTCGAAGGCGCTCTTGATGTTGCTGTGGTGGTCCCAGCTTCCGTAGTTGACGGAAACCATGCGGACACCGGCTTCGACGAGGCGGCGGGCGAGCAGGAAGCGCTGGCCGGCGGTGTTGCGGCCGTATTCGTCACGAAGCTTGTCGGTCTCCTTGGAGAGGTCGAAGGCCTCGCGCGCCTGGGTGGAACTGATCAGGCCGTAGGCGGCCTGGTAGAAGCTGTCCATGGCGTTGATGGAGTCGGCCTTCTCGACGGAGCGGAAGTGTTCATCCACGGTGCCGAGCAGGTTGCGGCGGCGGTCGAAACGCTTGTCGTCGATGTCCTTCGGGGTGAGCAGGTCGCGGACGGTGAAGTTCTTGTCGGCCGGGTCGCTGCCGAGGGCGAAGGGGCCGAAGGCGCTGCTCATGTAGCCGGTGCCCTGATCGGGGGCGAAGACGTTCGGCACCGCGACGTAGGGGGGCAGATTGTTCCTGCTGCCGAGTTCGTGGGAGATGATGGAGCCGAAGCTGGGGAACTTGATGGCCGGGCTCGGGCGATAGCCGGTGAACATGTTGTGCGTGCCACGCTCGTGGGCGGCCTCGCCATGGGTCATGCTGCGGATGACCGACAGCTTGTGCATGATCTTGGAGATGTTCTGGAACTTCTCGCCGACATATTCCCCGGGGATGGAGGTTTTGATCGGGGTGTAGGGGCCGCGATAATCCGGGGAGGCGAAGGGCTTCGGATCCCAGGACTCGTGCTGGGCCATGCCGCCGGGCAGGTAGATGTGGATGACGGAATCCGCGATCGGCTTGTAGGTCTCCACTTCCGGCAGCGCCGTGGCGGCCTGGAGACGGAGGAGGTCCGGCAGGGTGAGGCCGAGGCCGCCAAGCATGCCGACATACATGAAGTCGCGACGGCTGACGCCTGAGCGGAGGTCAAGGTGGTTGCCCTGGCAGTTGGGATGCATTTTCATGGGAGGGGAGGAGGGGGGATGATTGTGAACAAGGTCGGAATACGAGAGGGCAGCAGGGTTCTTGCAATTCCGAAAAAAATCTTCACGGATTGTCTTTCGGAGTGCTGATTTTGTGAAAACGCTCCGATTTTGCCTGCGGTTGTGCCGAATTTGAGCCGGACCCGGGCTGTGTCAGGCGGGTGAAAGGCCTATTTCTGCACGGCTTCGAAGCCTGCCAGGGGCTTGCCATTTTCGTCCAGTTTGCCGCAGGCCCAGAGCAGGCCTCGGGCGACGAGATCGAGGAAGACGGGGGCTTCCATGGTGCTGTTGTTATGGCCCATGGTGGTGCCGAAGACCCTGGCCTTGCCGTAGGTGTTGACCCAGACGAGGTGGTGGTCCTGCTTGGTGTCCTCGCCATAGGCCTTGGCCAGCGGGACGAAGTTCTCCCAGAGCTTTTCGTTTTTGTAGAGTTCGTCCTTGGCGTCGAGCCATTCGGCGGGGAAGCCCTTCATGACCGGGTGTTCGGGGGCGATGTTCTTGACGAGCAGGTCACGATTTTTTTCATGGCTCATCGAGGTCTGGCCGATGCATTTGCGCCATTCATCGGTGGCGGCGGCGCGGTAGCTGTGGGTGGAGCAGTGCAGCATCACGGCGGGCACGCCGTCGTGGTGCGCCCTGGCGATGCGTTCGACAAAGGCGACGTCGGTGACTCCGCCAAAGCATTCATTATGGAGGACGACATCATAGCCCTTGGCCCAGTCGGCCTTTTCATAGATGCTGATGCGGTGGGTCTTGTCCTTTTTGCCCTCGGGGCCCTCCTCGTGGATGACGGTGAACTCGACGTTGGCGCGTGCGCTGAGGCCCTCGGCCAGGATCATCTTCTGGTTTTCGTAGTCGTGGCAGCAGCCGCCGGTGACCATGAGGACCTTGAGCGGGGCCGGGCGCGGGGCGTCGGCGGCGACGAGCGTCCAGGTGACAAGCACGGCGAGCAGGGAGACGGGAAGCAGGAGGCGTTTCATGGTCGGTGAGGTGGGCGGGAGCCTTGGGTGGAAAAGGGCCTGCGGTCAACCGTCATCCTGGCGGTTCAGGGTTTTCCGAGGGTTTGTTCAATCACTTGGTAGGCCTCGCTGCGTTCCTGGTCGGGGAAGTCGTGGTTGCTGTCAGGATGGCGGACGGTCAGGTTTTCCCCGGCGCCATAAAGCTTGAAGATGGAGGACGCCGCAGAGGCGATGCGGTCAACGCTGTCCCACTTGAAGTTGGCGTCGCGTAGCGGGGCGTTCACGAAGACCCGGCGTGGCGCCAGGGCGGCGATGAGTTCGTAATAATCGAAGGGGACGTCCTGGGGATGTCCGAGATAGTCGCCCATTCGGAGCATGTAACGTTCCTGGACCCAGCCCTTGATGTTGCCACCGTAGTAGTCGAGCACGGAATCGAAGCCGCAGCTGGAGACGACCGCCTTGAGGCGCTTGTCAAAGACGGCGGTGAAGATGCTGTTATGACCGCCCAGGGAGTGGCCGATGGTGGCGAAGCCGGCCTCCTTTTTGACCTCCGGCAGGCTTTCGAGAAGGTCGAGGCCGCGGATGTTGTCCCAGACCGCCTTCATGGTGCCGCTGGTGAAGCCGAGGGATTTCAGGTCGGGCTGATACTTGGCGAGCAGGGGGTAGCTGGGGGCGAGGGTGACATAACCGCGCTCGGCAAGTTCGGCGGCGTACTGACGGTGGGGCTTGCCGCCGAGGCCGACGACGACCTTGTGGCCGATGGTGTTCTCGGTGGGATGAAGGCAGAGCACGGCGGGGGCGGGCCTGCCTGAGAGGGTGCTTTTCGGCAAACATAGGTAGGCCGGCACGCGTCCGCCGGGGCTGGACTGGTAGCTGATGAGGCGGCGGATGTAGCTGCCGCAGTCGGCCTCCTCCTCGACCTTGAGATCGAGCGGGCAGCGCATGGCTTCGCCGGGCAGCGGGCCGGAGACGCTTTCAAAGGCCTTCACGGCCTCGGCGCGGCGCAGTTCCCACTGGGAGGTGCTGGCGGCGCTCCGGACCTGGCCGGAGGAGTCCCGGTATTCGAGGAGGCTGGTGCGGCTGAGTCCGCGCAGGGGCGGGATCTCGGCGGCGGAGATGTGGCTAACCAGAAAGATGACAGCGAGGACGGGGAGCCGGTGCATTCCAGGCATACGCGCGTCCAGGGCGGCGGTTTTCGCCGGAGGCTGGATCAGGCCAGGATCTCGCGCACCACATGACCGTGGACATCGGTCAGGCGGAAGTCGCGTCCGGCATGGCGGAAGGTGAGCCTTTCATGGTCCAGTCCGAGGAGGTGGAGCAGGGTGGCGTGCAGGTCATGCATGTGCACCTTGCCATCGACGGCCATGTGGCCGAGCTCGTCGGTGGCGCCATGGGCGAAGCCTTGCTGGACGCCGCCGCCGGCCAGCCAGACGGTGAAGCCGCCAGGGTTGTGATCGCGGCCGGTGCCGTTGCGTTCGGCGTAGGGAGTGCGGCCGAATTCACCGCCCCACCAGACGATGGTGTCCTCGAGCAGGCCGCGCTGCTTCAGGTCGGTGAGCAGGCCTGCGATGGGCTTGTCGACGGCGGCGGCATGGTCGCCGTGCTTGGGCAGGTTGCTGTGCTGGTCCCAGGCTGGATTGTTGGAGTTGTCGCCGTAGTTGACCTGGATGTAACGAACTCCTTGTTCGGCCAGGCGGCGTGCCATGAGGCACTGGCGGCCGTAGTTGTCGGTGATCTTGTCGCCGATGCCGTAGAGGCTGAGCGTGGCCTCGGATTCGCCGCTGAGGTCCATGACGCCGGGAGCCCGGGTCTGCATTCGGGCGGCGAGTTCGTAGCTTTCGAGCACGGCCTCGATCTCCGGGTCATTGGCGGGGAGTTGTCCGGCGCCGAGGCCGCGCAGCAGTTCGAGCTGGCGGCGCTGCTGCTCGGGCGTCCAGATGCTGTTGGTGATGTTCTTGATGGTGCCTTCTCTGGCGGGCTGGCCGCTGCGCCCGACAGGCGTGCCCTGGAAGATGGCGGGAAGGAAGGCGTTGCCATAGTTGCGCGGGCCGCCGTTGCCGAGACTGGGGCTGAGGGTGACGAATCCGGGCAGGTTTTCGTTTTCCGCGCCGAGTCCGTACATGACCCATGAACCCATGCTGGGGCGGATGAAACTGGTGGTGCCGGTGTGGAGGAAGAGGGTTGCCGGGCCATGGGCGACGCCTTCGGTGTGCATGCCATGGAGGAAGCACAGGTCGTCGACGTGGCGGTTGATGTTGGGGAAGAGGTTGGAGGCCCAGCGTCCGGTTTCGCCATGTTGGGCGAAGTCCCAGAGGGGCTTTTTCAGCCGCTGGGGCGAGCCCTTGCCGGTTTTGGCAATGGCGCGGGCGTCGGCGATGTCGATGACCTTCTGGTCGTCACGAAGCAGGCGCGGCTTGTAATCGTAGGAGTCCACCTGGCTGACTCCGCCCTGCATGAAGAGAAATATGATGCGCTTGGCCCGCGCCGTGTGGTGGGAGTTGCGGAGGGCCAGGGCGCCTCCTGAAGCCAGGGCTTGTTTTTGGGCCAGGGCGGATGCCGCCAGCCAGCCGAAGCCGCAGCCTGAGGTCTGGAGAAAGGTGCGGCGTGAGGATGGCATGGCGCTAGTACGATGCGGTGCGGTCCCTTGTTTCGCCTGTCAGGCGCCGCGTTTCTGGGCGAAGAGCCAGCTCCAGAACTCCGGGTTGGCGTAGGTTTGAGTCCAGGAATCGTGGCCGACGCCCGGGTAGATGGTCAGCTTGACCGGGGCGTCGAGCTTCTTCAGGGCCTCATGGATCTTGTGACTGTTTTCCACGGGCACGGCGCCATCCTTGTCGCCATGGAAGATCCAGACGGGCAGGTGCTTGATGCGGCCTGCAGTGACCCAGCGGACGCCTGCGCCGCCGCAGACGGGGGCGATGGCGGCGTAGGTGTCCGGGTATTCAAAAGCGGTCTCCCAGGTGCCGAAGCCGCCCATGCTCAGGCCTGTCAGGCAGACGCGGTCAGGATCGATGCGCTCCGTCCGGATCAGATGATCCGTCAGGGCCTTCACACCGTGAGGGTTCCAGAGGTTGTCGGGTTCGCACTGTAGGCTGGCGATGACGGCGGGGAATTTCTGCCCTGCGGCGATGAGCTTGGGCGGTCCGTGCTTTTTGACCAGTTCCAGGTCGGTGCCGCGTTCGCCGCTGCCATGCAGGAAGATGACCAGGGGCCATTTTTTGCCGGGGTCGGCCTCATAGCCATCAGGCTTGCTCAGCAGGTAGCGGTACTGAACCTTGATGACGAAGTCACCGCTGAAGGAGGCGGGAGACTGGGTGTCGGCGAGGAGCGGCGCGGCAAAAAGTGCGGCCAGTGCGATCGTAGCTGCGCGGAGCATGGAGGGAGCTCTTTTGAATCACTTTTTACCTGGCCACTCGACGACCGGCTTCACAGGAAGGGCGGGAGGGGGTTCGTTGAGGGCAAAGGCGATGCAGATGGTCTGGTCGCCCTTGACCTCGGGAAGACCGACTTTGAGGATTTTGATGTTGGTGAGCTTCTTGGCCTGTTCGCTGGCCGGTTCGGGGGCGGCCTCGGTGGTGAAGGTGGCTCCTGCTGGGGAAAGGATGACCGCATGCAGCTTCTGGTTGCCGTCCGTCAGCACCGCGCTTTTGCCATCGACGGCCACTTCGGCGCGGGTGTGCATCTTCCAGGTGACGTTGGTGGTGTTTTTGATGATGAGATCATCCTGAAGCACGACGTAGGGCTTGGCACCGCGCACCAGCATGGCTCCGCGATGGGCCTGTTTGGCGGCCTTTGAGTAGGCGTCCTTGAGATCGACGGCCGCCATGCTGACATCGGGGGCGCTTTTCATGAAGGTGATGACGGACTTGCCATCGAGGCTTTGATTGGTGCTGATGACCGGCTTGGGCGGGGGTGCGCCTTTTTTGGCGGCCGGCAGCTCTTCCTCCTGGCCGATCTCGAGGGTGTTCTGGCCGGGGGTGCCTTCGATGTAGAGCTGATAACGTTTGGTGCGGTCGGCAGTCTTGGGATCAAAGCCCGGGACGCGCTCACTTTCCGCCCCGAGTTCAATGCCCCAGCGTTTGCCGCCGGCTTCCAGGATGAAGGTGCCGAGGTCGAGCTGCGAGGTGGGGATGCTGTTGTCGCCTCCTTTCACGGCAAGGTAGTAGGCGGAGGCATCCCAGCCGGAGCGCAGGGCGGCGATCTGTCCGCCGGTCACGCCGTAATCCATGCTTTCAGCCGCGCCATCGCCCGCTGCGTAAGGGTTGTAATACAGGATGTGGCCTGTCAGATCGAGATTGTTGGTGGTGGCGGTCGGGGCGGCGCCCGGCCTGAGGGCTTTCATGCCGAAGTTGCCATGCTGACCGGCCAGCCAGGTGGAGACCCAGGGGCGGGCAAGCCGGGTGGTGTCACTGTCGCCGTAGTTGAACAGGTTGCCGCTGGGGCCGGCCAGATGCAGCCTGGCAAGCCCGGCCTGGGGCAGGCCTTCGAGCATGCTGAAGCCGAAGTCGCCGCCTGCGTTGGTCTTGAGGGTCTGCATGACCATGATGGCGTAGTCGAGCACCGTGTCACCAGCCTCCATGCCTTCAGGCCAGAGGCCTGCAGGGGCAAAACGGGTCATGCCTTTGCCGAAGACTTTGGCGGCTCCGTCCACGGCCTGACGGGCGGCTCCTGGATCATCGTCCGCAAAGCAGATGGCGGCGATGAGCAGGGCGGAAGCCATGCGCATGTGCTCTTCATCGGGTTCCTCGTCCTCCTGCTTTTTGGCGCCGCCTTTGGGGGCTGCCTTGGCCTTGGCGGCGGATTCAACCCCGGCAGCCTTGCCCCGTGCGGATTCAGGAACCGGGTCGCCCTTGATGTGGGCAGCCAGGGCGCCGATGCCCTTTTCAAGCATGTAGATCTTGATGTCCGCCAGCTGCTTGGCGGTGAAGCCGTCCTTGAAGTAGTCATAGCCCAGGCAGGCGGCGATGAGGAAGTCGGCGGTCACCTCCGGCTCATCCACATACCAGTTCTGGAAAGTGGTGGGGTCGGTGATGGCGATCATTTCGCGGATGCCGCGTTCCTTCCAGCGGGGGTCACCGTCGAGGAAATGCAGGGTGCCGAGAGTGGCGAGGCGGAAGACGGCCTGGGAGCCCGGGGTGTTGGCGCCGCGTTGTTCACCGAACACGCGTGTCAATTCAGGGGCTTCGAGCAGTTTTTCAGCGCCTGATTTCAGAGTGGCCACCAGCTTGGCAAAGCCGGGGTCCGTGGCGATCAGTCCTTTGAGGTAGGTCCAGCCTGGCTGGGCATGGATCAGGCGGGGCCGAGTCTTGAGGACCTTGCTGATGTAATCGGCGCTG
>CAZXPU010000133.1:0-13959 GCA_964642905.1 uncultured Prosthecobacter sp. | reverse complement strand
GGTTCACCCACACCGGGCCAGAGCGGCGGCATCTCCCTGTTCGCGAAGTGATCCGATAGGAGCCTGACATCGGGAAGCCTGCGCCATCAACAAGCCCAGGCTTCCCGCTCTCGTGTTGACTGACCCGCAGAAGGGCAGCGCGGCAAGTGGTCTGGAAATCAGCAACTGCAATTCCGGCATCGATCCCGATGTCCGGAAGAGTGGCGCTGGCTTGGCCGTGAGGCATGGAGATGGGGGAGGCGGGGCAGGGAAGGCGCGCCAAGCCAGGAGGCTTCAACGGGGTCGCTCAACTTGGAGGGGCTCTATCCTTCAACAGAGCTTGAGCAGGCATCCGCGGCTGGAGGTTCTGGAGGCATGGTTCAGACCTCATCCTCGCCGTAATCATACTGCACCGGTGGCGTGCCGGTGATGGAGATCACCTTCTTGAACTTTCGCTTCGCCGTGGATTCCTTCACCGCCGTGCAGGTGACGGGGAACATCCAGTCGTCGCCATAATCGAAATGAAACAGCATCTTCCTCCTGGGGCTGAAGACGGCGGACACCAGCGTCTTCTGCACGCCAGGTTCATCGGGGTCATCGGCTTCTCCGAGGTCCGCAAAGAGCGTGTAGCGCTCCTTGCTGCGGTACGGGTTCTTGAGGTTGTCGCAGAACTCGAAGCAGTGATCGAGCTCAAAGCCCAGCGTCTTGAGGAGAAACTCGGCCAGGTCATAGAGCGAATGCTCGCCGCCCAGCACCAGCTCGGCTTTGAAATCCTGGAATTGAAGGGTGAGGTGATGTTCGGTCATGGTAGATCCAGCAAGCCAGCACAGGCATAAGCTTGGTCAGGGTTGGAAAGAGTGACGTGGAAATAGGATTCAGCCAAGGGATAGTGAGCCTGTCGCCAACATTGGCTGCATCAATCCGCGCCGCTCGGCTCTTCTCAACATTGCCCAAGAGAACCGATGAGAGCTTTCCCATGAAGACCCGCACGCTGAAAAACGCTCAGGGTTGAGGCTGCGTGGGCGGCTGGACGGAGTCGCCGGTTTTCTTGGGACGCTGGCAGATGCCATGGAACCAACGTTCCATCCTCATGACGAAGCGAAGGATGCCGGAGCGTTTCTCCGCCGCCTTCATTTCCAAAAGCATTGTGACCAGGGTGAGCTGAAGGGAGGGGGGCTGGTCCGAGCCGGGTTTCTGAAAGCCTGGACCTTCGTCCCAAGGAACATCGGGCGGGAACAGCGGGCCGTTTGCGCCATCCTGGAGGTACCGTCTGGCCACTTCATCGTTGGTGACCTGATGCAGGGCGAGGAGATGCTCGCGCTGCGGCTCGGTGAAGTAGGCGTAGCGGCTGTGAACCGGCTTGGCGCTGAGGGTCTGCAGGAGCTGGCGGAGCTGCTTTTGTCGCCCTTTGTCCAGATGCGGGTTGCAGGAGCGCGCCAGTTCAACGGCCTCCCTGGAAAAGCCCTGGTTGCGGACCCTGCCCAGGCTGCGTGCGATCAACTCCTGCCGAACCCCGACGATCCTGCAGAAGTCCACCAGCAGGTCGGCAGGTTCGGGGTAAAAGGCCTTGTGGTATCTGCGGACGATGAGGTTTTCCCTGCCAAATTCCGCCGCATAGGCTTCGGCCAGCCGCAGCCAGCTCATTTCCTCCAGGCGAATGAGCCGGAGGAATTCCTCGAAGGTTTCCGATCCACCTTCATGAATCCGCTGGGTGTACCAGGACTCGATGAAGTCATCCTGCCGGCGCAGAAAGAGGATGATCTTAGCGTCAAAGCCCTGCGTCGCGGCCCGCAGGCGCGATGCGACGATCGGTGCGTCGGCATAACCTGTCATGGGGTCGCCGCTGAAGCCTTCGGAGGTCATGAGGAATCGCACCGATCTGGCAGAGCGCTTTGCGGCCTCCTGGCGCAGCGATGCGGTCATTTTCTCCAGCTCCGCCGCCCCGAGGGAAGGCTGGGCGATCCTGTCGCAGGATCTCAGCCTGACGAGGCCATCCTTGAGCAGCGCCTTTTCATTTGCCTTGAAGGCCCGTTGAATGGCCGTGGTCCCGGTCTTGTGGGTGCCGATGTGAATGAAAAGGGGGGGCTGCATGGCCGTCGGCACGCGGGTGTCCTTCAAGTTGAACCAACGATGCAACAATTCGCGGGAGGCGCGGGAGCCTGATGACAGGGGCGGTTCATGCCAGGGTTTTGCACAAGGGGCACGCCGTCGCTTTGAAGCTTTGACAGGCCGAGGCCCGGCATGCGTATCAGTGTTCCACTCATGCGCCTGCTGTCCACGCTACTTCTACTTCCTTTTGTCGTTGCCGCCGCCACACAAGAAACCTGGGAGACTGGCTACACGGAAACTGATGCGAACGGGCCTCACGTGCTGGGTTATTGGAAATTCGACGGCGAGGCCGCTCTGAAGGACCTGTCCGGACATGGCAACGACCTGCTGCTGCAAGGCGCGAAAACGGGTGCGGAGGGAAAGTTTGGCAGCGCGCTCGAGTCCTTCCCGGGCTTTCCCGTCCAGGACAAGCGGCATGCGGCGATGAGCGGACCGAAGCCGGCTCTTTCACCGAAGGGCGCCTTCACCCTTGAGATGTGGATCCGGCCGAAGGCGGACTGGGCTCCTTCTCAACGCGCCTACCTGCTCGACAAAAAGTATGTCGATCACCAGGATTACGCCTGGCAGGTCACCGAGGCGGACAAGGCGGGGGCGCGTCGCTTTTTTGTCACGCTGGGCTTTGGCGGTGAGTCCAAGGTCATCCATTCGGAGCCCGTGAAACTGGAGGCTGGATGGCAGCATGTGGCCTTTGTTTATGACGGTGCGGGGGAGGGGATGTTCTTCCTCAACGGTTCACGGATCGGAGGCATGAAATTGACGGGTTATGGCGCGATCACCCCGGGCACGAAAGCCCTGAGCATCGGCGACAGGCTGGGCAGCAATTACGGCGGTTTGCCGGGTTACATCGATGAAGTGCGCATCAGCGAAGGCGCGTTGAAGTTTGAGCGTGCGAGCCTGGTCATCCAATCTTCGCGCAGCGTCTGGCGGCGCATGGAAACCGGGGTGAAACCCTTGGAGATTGTCTGCACCAACCTGCGCCGGGAAAAGGTCGTGGGAGCGCGCCTCAGGCTGAGCTGCGCAGGCAAGGACGAGGAGTTCATCCTGCCCGACATCAAGCCGGGCGGGCGTCACACGGCGACGCATCTTCCTGACACCACCCTGAAGCCGGGGCGCTACACGCTGAAGGTCCGGTTTGAGTCAGCCGGTTACGCGACGGAGCAGTCCAGCACCTATGAAATCGTGCCGAGGCCGGCGCCACGCCTGCCGGTGGTGATGTGGGGGGCGGGCGGTGATGAAATCGCCAGGCTCAAGGACATCGGGTTCACGCATTTCATCGGCCTCAGGGATGCTGGAAGTTCCGAGATGTGGCTGCGCAAGCGCGAGCTGCCGCCCGGCAAGCCCGAGGACATCGCCAGGACGACAGGCGTGCTCGACGAGGCCCTGCGCAGCGGCCTGGAGGTGGTCGCCAGCCTGTCGCCTTCCGACGTGTTGAAAAGCGATCCCAAAAACCTGCGGGTTGATCGCGGCGGCAAGGTTTATGAGCGGCAGGACATCTGCGCTGGCATGCCGGAGTTCGCGCCCTTTTTTCAAACCGTGGGCCAGAGCATCGCCAAGACTTATGGCAGCCATCCGGCCTTCACCTCCGCTCTGATCAACACCGAAGTCCGCGACCACAACGCCCCTTCGTTCAACCCCGTCGATGTCGAGAGCTACCGCAAGTTCGCCAATGCCGACATCCCGGCGGAGGTCGTCCATAAATGGGGCGTGGATTACACGCGGCTGAAGGATTTCCCGGCCAGCCGGATCATTCCTGACGATCATCCCATCCTGAAGTATTACCGATGGTTCTGGACGGTGGGCGATGGCTGGAACGGCCTGCATTCGGCGTTGAGCAAGGGTGTGAAAAGCGCGGGTCGCCGGGACCTGTGGACCTTCTTTGATCCGGCGGTGCGCCAGCCGAGCATCAGCGGCGCCGGCGGCAGCGTGGACGTGCTTTCGCACTGGACCTACACCTATCCGGATCCGCAGCGCATCGGCCTGGCCACGGACCAGCTGTTTGCCATGAGCGAGGCCAGCGGCCGAAACCAGCGCGTGATGAAGATGACACAGATCATCTGGTATCGCTCCCAGACCGCTCCCATCGGCGCCAAGGCCCCGGGTGAGCTTGTTGCGTGGCAGGATCATGATCCGGATGCGGCCTACATCACCATCTCCCCGATGCACCTGCGCGAGGCCTTCTGGACCAAGCTCGCACGTCCCGTTCAGGGCATCATGTATCATGGCTGGCAGTCGCTGGTGGACAATCCGGGCAGCACCAGCTCCTACCGGTTCACCAATCCCAACACCGTGCATGTGCTGCGCGATTTGATCCGTGAAGTGGTCGAGCCGCTCGGGCCCACGCTGATGAAGGTGCCTGCGGAGCGGAGCGAGGTGGCCATGCTGGAAAGCTTCACCTCGCAGATGTTTGCGCGCCGGGGCGGCTACGGCAGCAACAACGGCTGGTCGTCCGACTTCTGGCAGGCCATGCAGCATGCCCATGTGCAGACGGACATTGTCTTCGAGGAAACCCTGCTCAAGAACGGCTTGTCGGGCAGGAAGCTTCTGCTCATGCCGGAGTGCGATGTCCTGACGGAAGGCGTGGTGAAGAAGATCAGCGACTGGCAGAAGCGCGACGGCAAGATCATCGCCGACGAGTTTCTCTGTCCTGGATTGAAGGCCGACCTGGTTCTGCCCAGCTTCAAGCGTGAAAAGAATGCCGTGAAGGACAAGGCGTCCGTGCTGGCCTTGGCGGGCACGCTGCCGAACAAGCTGCAGGCGCTTGGCTGGAAGCCTCTGGTGCAGACGGACAATCCCGAGATCATCACCCGCACCCGGCGCAGTGGCGAGGTGCTCTATGTTTTTGTGGTCAATGATCATCGCGAGCCAGGAACCTATGTGGGTCAGCATGGGCTGGTCATGGAAAACGGCCTGCCCAGCCGGGGTGTGCTGACGCTGAACCAGGACAGTGCCAGCGTTTATGATCTCACCGGTCACAGCCTGATCGTGCCCAACCGCGCGGCGGAGGGGCGGCTGAGCTGGCCGGTAAACCTCGGGCCGGGAGAGGGGCGGATTTACATGGTGACGCCGAAGCCGCTGCTGAAGCTGTCGCTGGACGTGCCTGCCACGGCCACCTGCGGCAATGTCGCCAAAGTCGTGGCCACTTTGACAACGACGGACGACGCCCTCGTGCCGGGGCATGTACCGGTCAAGGTGGACGTTCGGGATGCCAACGGCGTGCGTACCGAAGGCAGCGGTTATTATGCCCTGGAGAAGGGGCGCTTGGAGCTCAGCCTCGACATCGCCCTCAACGAGGATCCAGGCGCCTGGCAGATCCAGGTCCGCGAC
Source organism: uncultured Prosthecobacter sp. (assembly GCA_964642905.1). GTDB lineage: Bacteria > Verrucomicrobiota > Verrucomicrobiia > Verrucomicrobiales > Verrucomicrobiaceae > Prosthecobacter. The sequence continues at coordinate 8,547 of CAZXPU010000133.1, read as the reverse complement.
CTGGCCTCCGGCATGGAGAAAACCCAGTGGATGCAGGTCGGCCGGAAGTGAAGTCGAGCAAGCGTCTGATCCAGCTCTTCTCCTTCAAGCCGTTGCTTTGAATTGCCTGCTTTCTCATTCATGCCCCATGCTCAGCACCCGTGTTTCCAAGTCACGGCCAAAATCCGCTGCTTCATCTTCCTCGATGAGCGTGATGCCTTCACAGGAGTTCAGGATATCCTTGGCCCGACCATAGTGGCGGGCGTTTTCCGTCAGGCTGGGCTTGCCGAGCAGATAGTGCAGCTTCGGAGCTTCCTTGGCCTGGGCGAGATGCATGCTGCGGCCATACCAGGTATGCGCCTTTCGCTCGATGGAGTCCGGATCCGCCATGTCAAAAGACAGCGTCTCATAGACATTCCACACGCCGTTTTTCCAGGCGTGCTTGAAGACATGGCTGGCCAGCGGGGCGACCACTTCATGCTCGTGCATCCGTTCTGCCAGCCTCGGTGAAGTGAAGATCGAGCGGAAGGCCTGACGGAAAACCTCCCCGTCGTCCCGGCGAGTGGCCTCTCTCACCTCGTGATGCTTCCCGATGAAACGGTCATAAACAAAGGTCAGCTCAGCAGCCGGATCATCCGTGATGCCACCGCGCGCCGGACTCCAGAGCAGGGCTCCGTCATCCTCCGGCACCACCTTAGTCGCCAGTTCACGGGCGCTGGCGGGCAGAGGGTCCAGCGGCAGGCCGTTGACGACATCTTCCGCCATCTGGTCGAACCGTCGCTCCACGTGGGCCACCAGCAGTCTGTATCCATCACGGTCGAGGTCGCCGAAGAAATGCGTCAGCCGGGCATAGCGGTGACTGCCACGAAAACCGAGGAAACGATCCTTCGGGCACCAGAAGAGCACGCCAATATTGGCAAATTCCCCCGCCTCACGGTCCTGGCAGTAGCGCAGGAAGCTGTAGCTGTAGTCGTGGGCATTCATGGTTGGAGAGACACTTTGAGGTAATCGAAGAAGTCCCCGGCATCGGCCGCCAGGGTAGTTAAATACGCACGGATTTGGGCCAAGTCCACTTTGGCGGCGGGAAATGCCGCCTCGGCGGCTTGCAGGCACTCATCAAAGCCGCCTCCCCATTCCTGCTCTAAGACGCTTTCCCACATGCCTTTGCCAAAGTCCGTCCTCATCAGTCGGCGACCGGCTGGTGCAAGCACATGCCGAGCAAAGGGCCGAGCTTGGAAAAAAGGCCGCCAGGGCTTCGTCTCACCTTGCGCAAGCGTCAGGTAGCCAAAGACCTTCTCGTGATCCAGCACCGCCAGTTCGTGGCCCTTCCACATCAGGTTCGGGTTCAACGCTTCCCGGTCGGTGTGCTGCACCATCCCGTCAAAGGCCAACACACTCTCCACTGTCTCCGCCGGAAAGCTACGGGTGGACAGTTCCGGCAGCCACACCTTCCAATCGGCACCCAGCGCCAGCGTCCCAAAGTTCAGCCCAGCACTTCGATTCAGCAGGTCCGCATGTTCGGGTGCATCATGCACCAGGCGTCCCGCCTTTTCTGGCACCTCCACCAGCACCGGTTCAGGAGCCGTCAAGCCCAGCCGCCTTGCCGCCAGCGTCGTGAAGAGTTCGACTCCAGCAGACTGCGGCTTGTCCGCATAACCGGCATTCGTTTTGAGAAAGATCGTCTCCCGGCGTCCATCAAGGCCCTTGGCTTGAATGATCAAAGGCTTCGTGATCCCGCGCTTGGCGGGCTCGATGAAGCCGATGAACTGGAGCGTGCGGATCATGCTAACCACGTTGCTCTGGTCCCGCCGTGTTCCTGTTGTTGCAGAGCGTGTCGGTGGAGAGCCTGAGTTTGGCCTCGACGCCGAGGTGGACGGCGGCGGAATCCTGGGCGGCAGTCTTGGCTTTCGGCGGTTGTGGCATGGTCGGATGAGAAGCTTAAGACAGGTGGCTGGGTCGCCATCACTCAAGATGCGGCATCGTCTTTAGGCAAGCTCATCAACCTTCGAATCGTCCCATGACTGCCGAATTTTCGTCCAAGGGCGCGGAGATTTGCAACCTCGTCTGCCCACCTGCCGGACCGGACGGCGTAGAAGGCTGGTGCTTCCCGACTAATATCTCAATGCCATGAGAGCCATCGTATCGTGGCTCAGCCTGAACGCCCCCCAGCGCCAAGGACAAGCAAGGCATTGGCTCTGTGATTCAGACAAGTGAAGACATGTTTGCCTGGACGTGCGAGTTTGGCGGCATCATGGCGGGCCAGGAGAAAAGCTGCGAGCAGGCCATACAGGAAGTGCTGAAGCGAGTGCAGCCTAATCGCACTCGACGCCGGATCATCATTCTGAATCCCTATCGACGCGGAAAATACGAAGTGCCGGTTTGGTGGCAAAACTTGAACCAAGTAGGAGCGGGGAAGGGCTAGTTCGTGCCGAAAACTGCGCGGCAGAAGTTTTTCGCCCCTTTCAATTTGTCATAATCCATTGATTTCCAATGGAGCCGAGAGTCGGATTTGAACCGACGACCTGATGATTACAAATCAACTGCTCTACCACTGAGCTATCCCGGCATATGCCGCGCCTAGAGAAAGTCAGAGCCAGGCGGGTCGGGATTATGTCCGCAGTGGGTTTCGATGCAACGTGGATTTGCAGTTCTGGCGCAAAGAAGTCACGCTCTGGTTGCAGGGAGATATGGCGGAGCATCCTGGGCGCTCTGCACCTAGCTCGTGACGTCGTTTGGGGCTGTGAAAACCCCTCCGGTCCGACGCACGGCGCCCTTTAGGAGTGAGGTGAGCAGCGGTTGCCCCAGGGGCGTATGGCCTTGAATCTGCCTCGCTGGTCCTCCGCGAGGGGGCGAAAAAACAAATTTCCCCTGATTTCATCGCGTTGACAGGAGGGGCTCTGTTCGGAATAATCCGGCCACGAATGTCCTCTGGTTCCCGCCGCCTCATCCTCCGCCTGTTTGCGCTCGTGGCGGTGCCTTTTGCGTTGATGTCCTGCTCGTCCGCCTCGGTGGGCAATGGGGCCAAGATCTCGAGGGTCAAATATTACCACCTGATCCCAGGCAAGCCGATCTCCACCCAGGATCCGGCGATCATCTTTGAACGCCAGCACTATCTCTACGGGGCGGTGACGAAGGCGGAGATGCTGGCACGCAGCGGGCATTATTACACGGTCTTCTGGAAGGTGGACGACCGGTCCGAGCCTGTCACCGTTCGCTTTGAATATCGTCAGGCCAACACCGGCCTGGAAACGAAGGTCAGTGAAGAGCAGGTGGACAAGGTCCGCCGATCGAACACGACACGTTTTCAAGTGACTGGTGGTGAATACAACACCGGTGGGCGGGTGACCGCCTGGAAGGTGACGCTGCTCAGGGGCAAGGAGGAGCTGGTCAGCCAGCGCTCCTACATGTGGAACTGACCGCACACCCGATGAAACTCCAGAGGGCCGCCCGCCAACGAATGACCCGGTCATGCCGGAAGCGACTGCATCCGACCGTGGCTCTGGCGCGAACTTCCTGTGCAGGTTAAGCCTCTCCTTGCGCCATGACCTCCCTCTCAAACATCCTCGTTGGTCGAATAGGCAAGGTTTTCTGGCTGCGGGTCGAGGGAAGAGGCAGCTATTTGAATTCCGTTCAGGTCAAGCGCGCCTTCCAGGCGGTGATGGATGCCGGTGTTCACGACCTCGTGATTGATCTGGAACACTGCTCGATGATGGATTCGACGTTTCTGGGGACCCTGACGGGAACGGCCCTGAACCTGCTGGAGCATGGCGGCGGCACCCTCAGTGTGGTGAACGCAAACGAGCGCAACCGGCAGATCCTCAATGACCTGGGCCTGGATCAAATCCTGGATGTGGACGTGGCCGGGACGTGCTGGCCGGAAGAACGCAGGGTCGTGACCGAGGACCTGTCACTCTGCCAGGAGCAGGGGGCGACCTGCAAGATGGAGCAGACCGAGCATGTGCTCACGGCTCATCGGATGCTTTCCAACGTCAGTCGGCAGAACCAGTCCCGCTTCAGGGACGTCATTCATTTTCTCGAAAAAGAACTCGGAGGCCAGCCGCCCTTGCCTGCCTCCTCCTGAACCCCGTGCATCCGGCGTGTTTGGGGCATGCAGGGTCCGCAGCCTGAACCGTCCGTGGTGATGCCGCCGCATGAACACTTTCCTGATTGTCATTCTTCTGCTTTTCCTGCTTGCGGCGGTGCTTCTGCTGATCCGTGCCAATCGGCTGAAGAACGAGGCGATCGCCCGCCTTCTCAAGGAGGAGCAGGCGATCGTCGAGGAGGAGCGGCGCATGTTCAGCTTTTTGCATGACCTGGGCGAGGCGATTTCCAGGGAAGACAGCCAGTCGGCGATGTATCGGCTGATTGTGGAAGGCGCGATGAAGGTCATGGAAAGCACGGGCGGTGCCCTGTACCTTCTGGATGCCGCCGGCCGCTCGCTGGTGCCCAGGCATCATTCGGAAAAGTGCGTGCCGATTGTCTCCGTGCCTGAACGGATTGCCGGCATGGCGCGCTCGAACCGGAACGCGCTGCTGAGCTTTCTGAGACTGCACCCGGTGCCGGTGGGCGAGGACTTGGTGGGGGATATTTTTGCGCATCAGAAGGTGGAGATTCTTGAGGACCTGATCGCCGACCCCCGGCTGGGCGGGCATGGCGGCAGCCTGCATGGCAGCACGACGGTGATGATCGGTCCGCTGAGCTCGGGAAACCGTCGGCTGGGCGTCCTGGCGCTGACGGCGCCGAAGGACGGGCGCTCCTACAATTCGAACGACTTTGAAGTGTTCCGGTCGGTCGTGGAGCAGTGCGCTTTCGCCCTGGCGAACGCCATGGCCCATCAGGATGCGGCGGAGAAGAAGCAGATCGAGATGGAGCTGCGCAGCGCCAGCGAAATCCAGCGCATCCTGCTGCCTGACCAGGCGCCCAAGATGCCTGGTTTCAGCATCGCCGGCAGGAACATTCCCGCCAGGGTGCTGAGCGGAGATTACTTTGACTACATTGCCCTGGCGGACGGAAGCCTGGGCGTTTCGATCGCGGACGTCTCGGGCAAGGGCACGGCGGCCGCCATCATCACCGCCATGTGCCGGAGTGCGCTGAGGTTCAGCTCCGCCGGCTGCGCCTCGCCCTCGGCCACCCTGGCGGCGGTCAACCGTCTGCTCTATCCGGACATCCGTGAGGACATGTTCATCACGATGATCTACCTGGTTGCCGCCGCGGATGGATCGAGTTTCACCCTTTCCCGCGCGGGGCACAACCGCCCGCTGGTCTGGCGGAAGGAGTCGGGCAAGGTGGAGGTCTTGAACAGCGGCGGGCTTGCCGTTGGCATCGACAAGGGCAGCGTCTTTGAGCGCGTCACCAAGGATCTTTCGTTTGCGATGGCGGCGGGGGACACGCTGCTGCTTTACACCGACGGCGTGAACGAGGCGCTGGATTCGATGGGCGAGGAGTTTGGCGAGGAGCGCATCCATCAGGTGCTGGCGAAGCTAGCCCCGCAGGGGCCGTCCGCCGTGATCGAAGGCCTGATCAGCGAAGTGGACCGCTTCTGCGGCGGTCGTCGCGGGCATGACGACATCACCCTGGTTGTCCTGCAAAAGACATGACGCTGGCCTCCGCGGGAGGTCTGCATGAAGTCTGCTTGCCTCCACTCTTCGCGAACCCTATTCATCCTCCGAATGAACATTCAGAAAATGCTCCAACAGGTTCAGCAGATGCAGGGCCAGATGCAAAAGACGCAGGCTGAGCTGGGCTCGAAGACCTTTGAAGCCACGGTGGCAGGTGGACGAGTCACGGTCACCGCCAACGGGCATGGTGACATCCAGGGGGTGAAGATCTCGCGGGAGGTGGTCGATCCGGCGGACGTTGAGGTGCTGCAGGATCTGGTGCTTTCCGCGATTCAGCAGGTGCAGAAAAAGGTGAAGGAGAGCCAGGCTGCCGAGATGGGCAAGCTGACGGGCGGGCTGGGGCTGCCTCCAGGCATGGGATTCTAAGCCAGGCCAGGTTCATGACGGCCGTCGAGAGGTGGGCACGATTCACTCGTTGCCTGCCTGCCTGGAAGGCTTGTTCAGGCGTCCGTTTCCTTGGCCACCTTGCCGCCCAGTGACAGAATGCGCGCCTTGCCCTTGGCGTCCTCGGCCTCGGCGATCTGGTGATTGGCGACATACATCTGGCTGAGGGCCGTCCAGGCGAGCAGGTCGTTGGGGCGGAGGGTGGTGGCCATCAGGCCGGCTCCGATGGCTTCCTTGATGCTGCCGGTCTTCATCAGCGCCATGCCCAGGGCATGCCAGCCGTCGAAGAACTGTGGATCCAGCTCCACGCAGCGACGGTAGAGAGGGACGGCGGAGTCCAGATCGCCAACGGCCAGGTGACCGCTGGCGTCGTCAAAAAGGGCGTCGATGGCTTCCTGGTCCATAAGGATGAAAGCGGGCAGTCAACCCGGCTTCACGGGGCCTGTCAGACGCTCATCTTGAGGTGAACCTTCAGGCCGGCTTCCTCAACCTTGCCGGAGAACCAGCTGTTGAAGAGGCGGCTGCGCTCCTGGCTGGCGTTGCGGTCCTCGGTGTTCTTGCGCTGGGCGGTGCTGTCCTCGCGTTTGCGCAGTTCCTTGGCGGCGACGTAGACGAGCAGGGCACCCTTGTCAGTGTTGACGGCCTTGGCGACCTGGCCGGCGGCGGTCTTCTGGGCTTCGGCGGCGATTTCGCGGGCATCCGGCAGATCCATCGGAGGTTCGTCGACGGTGATTTCTTTCACGGCGGAGAGCGTCAGCTTCCGGTCCTTGGCAATGTCTTCGACCTTTTTGCCGGCTTTCAGACCGTCTTGGAAGGCGGTGCGGGCTTCGTTGACCGCCTTGGAGAGGGCTTCCTGGGCCTTCTGGCCGACCAGGGTTTCCTTGACCTTGTCCTTCACTTCCGCCAGCTCCTGCTGCTTGGGTTCGAGCACCTGGGTGACGGTGAAGATGTAGTAGCCCTTGCTGCCCTTGACGGGGTCGCTGATGGGGCGGCTTTCTTTTTGGTGGGCAAAGATGGCGTCGAGGATTTCGGGTTCGGCCTTGAGGGACTCCGGAGGTGAGTCCTTGGTGAACAGGGGGGCGGTTTCTGCCTTCTCCTTCAGGTTTTTGACAATGTCGTCAAACTTGGCGCCGGGGGCAATGCTGGCCTCGTTGAACTTCTCCACGCGTGAGATCTGCTCCTTCTGCAGCTTCTGGTGTTCTTCAGCCGGCTTCTTGTCATCCGCAGGCGGATTGGCGAACAGGACGAAGCTGACGGCGCGCTTCTCGACGCTCTTGTAGCCATCCTTGTTCTCGTCGTAGTACTTCTTGATCTCGTCGTCCGTGACCTTGGCCGTCTTCTTGAATTCCTCCGTGAGGAAATCGACGGTCTGAACCTTGAGGGTCTGGTGGCTGCTGGCGTAGGCCTTTTCGGTTTCCAGGGGGGAGGGGACGTAGTTTTTGCCGATCAGGTCCTGGATGCGGCGGTAGCCGATGCTGAGACGGGCGACATCAAGCATGTCGCCGCCGCCCATGCCGTACATGCCCAGGTTCTGCTGGAGGTTGTAGGCGCGCTGCTGGCTGAACTTGCCGTTTTCCTGAAGGCTGGGAAGCTTTTCGAGCTCCGCCTTGGCATCGGCGTCGCTGGGGTGGATGCCCATGTCCTCCATCTGCTTTTTGAGAACGAGGAGGTTGAAGACGAAGTCGCGGCCGCCGGCATCCGGATTGCGTGAGGCCGACATCAGGCCGAAGTACAGTTCGTACATCTGCAGCATTTGAATCACCTGGCTGGTGCGCTCAAGCCGCTGCATTTCCGCCACGGAGTAGGTTTCACCATACATCGTGAAGGCATCGTCCGAGGACGAGGCCATCTGGGGGCCGTTGCCTGAGCGCCAGCCTCCCCAGACCGAGAAGGACAGAATGACAACGACGGTCAGTACGAGCATGAAAGCTCCACGGTGGCGGCGGAAAAACTCGAGCATGATAAACGAACAGGGCTGGTTAGGACAGGGGGCGCGGAAGTAAGCCGCCACGCCTCAAACGGCAAACGGAAAAACCGGGCATTCCCGCAGCTTTTCGAAGGGGCGGCTGCGAAACTGGATTAAGTTGGCGTCAGCATCGTCCAGTCTGGGTCAGCCGAGGCTCCAGCCTTGGCGGGGTTCCCGGCTCAAAAAGCGGGTGGCAGCCTCAAGGTTGGTGATTTTCATGGCCTTGGCGTCCCAGAGGATCTTTCCGCCGGCGCGGAAGGCGACGTTGCCCAGGTGGTTGGCCTCGCTCAGCGGGCCGGCATAGCTGAACGGGCTGCCGGTGGGAGTGCCGTTTTTGATGGCGTTCAACCACTCGATGTGCTGGCCGGGGCTGTCGGCGATGAAGGGCTTGGGGCGTTGGAAATCCTTGAACTGGTTTTCCGGCAGCAGCAGGTGCTTGCTGTAATCGGAGAGCAGCATGCCTTTCTCGCCGACAAACAGGACGCCGCTGCCCCAGGTGCTGATGAGCGGGTCGTTCTTCCAGACGTCGGGCTTGTTGGCGCCCTGGTGCCAGAAGACCTTGCAGGCGGGGCGTTCGCCGCGCGGGCCGTATTCATAAAC